>PMTT01000575.1:0-1578 GCA_003167275.1 Bryobacterales bacterium
GCAGACGGGCTTATCGAGCTGCCAGCGTGGACCCGCGGGCTTTCCTTTTGCGGAGGACCATACCGAGGGCCAGCAGCGCGGCGCCTGTCATCCCCACAGTCGCCGGCTCGGGGGCACCGGTGCCTGTCAGTTATGCCGGTTATCTGACTTTCACCAGTGGGGCAGAGAACGTTCACATTCCCTGGCATATCCTTCCGCGTAAGGCTGCCAATGTTGCGCCCAACACCTCCAGCATGGCGCTCGGCGGAGCTCCTCAATTGCTCCAACTTACGAACACCAATGGCGCGGTGGGCGGCGGTGTGAGCGTCTTTTCGCTTACCGGCGTGGGCACGCAGTTTCCCGCGTCGGTGCTGCCGGCGCCCGGGTCGGATTATGCGGTCGTCAACCTGCAAGCGGTGGGCGTGAGGCTGGTCTGCCTGGCTAACTGCACGACGACACCGGTCTACGGCGCGCAATTCGCCATCACCACCTTTGGCCAACGCTCCCATCCCGATGTTCCCGCCGAGTTTGACGTCCTGGTCGACCTCGATCACGATGGCATTCCTGACCTGGACGTGTTCAACGCGGACTCCGGGACGCTCCAGGGTCTAGCCGCCACCGGGCAGAATCTTGTCTGGGTCGCCGACCTGACCACCGGGGCGGCGACCGCGTATTTCTACACCTTGGCTGACCTGGATTCGGCTAACGTAGTTTTCACCGTGCCGCTGGCCGGCATGTCGACCAGCACCGGCCTCAAGTTGAACATCAACACGCCCTTTACTTTCACCGTGAACGCGTTCGACAACTACTTTACGGGCAACCTCACCGACCAGATCAGCCTGATGCAATACGAGTTNNTTTCCGACGAGTCCGTACAATGGCAATTCGCCTTCGCAGAAGGGACTGTTGTTGATGTATACGGACGGCAAGACGGGTCAGGAGGCGTCCTCGGTCATCGTTTTCCCCTGACGCCTTGGGGCTGGGCTGGGATGCTTAGCCGATTTGGGGAAACCATGGGGATGCCGCCTGCATCCTTCGCGGGTAGCGCTGGTGGGTCTTGCCGCCGGCGTTACCAGATCCAGTTTCAGGTCTGGCCGAGCACCTGTTGAGAAAAGCGGCGATTCTGATCCTTTCGACAATTTACCTCGTTGAGCACCGTTTTGCGTCCTTTTGCTATTGACGTCCCCTCCCGACCCAGCTAAGCTATTACCCATCCAACGGGGTTGATTGGCCAACGCTTTCCGTTTGCAAGGGGTGATCCATGAAACTATTCTCTACGTGTATCGTGCTAGCCGCATTGGTAACGGCGGCCAGCGCGCAAGTCATGACAGGCCGTTTGGAAGGGACCGTCACCGATCCCCAGGGCTCGGCCGTTCCCGGCGCCCAGGTGAAGGTGCTCAACACCCAGACCGGCCAGACCCTCACCAGTGTCACCGACGACCGGGGCCTATGGGCATTGCCTTCGATGCCCACCGCAGTCTACAGCGTCACGATCAGCCATCCCGGCTTCAAGAACGAGGTGGTGGACAACGTGAAGGTCGATGCCGGCGTTCCCGCAACGGTGAACACCACGCTCCAGGTGGGTCAATTGACGGAGAC
>PMTT01000575.1:1722-8558 GCA_003167275.1 Bryobacterales bacterium
ATGGTGGAAGAGATGACCGTGAGCAGCGCATCGGCGGGCGCGGACAGCAATTCCGAAGGCGCCTACCAGGTGAAGATGGTGACGCGCAGCGGCTCCAACGACTGGCATGGAGGCCTTTTCGAACAGCATCGAAACCAGGACCTGAACGCCAACTACTACTTCAACAACATCAACAGCCAGCCGCGCGACCACATCGTCTTCAACCAGTTCGGGGGCCAGGTGGGAGGTCCCATCAAGCGCAACAAGTTCTTCTTCTTTGCGGCGATGGAAGCGTTCCGGCTGCCGCAGACCTACACGGAACCTACCGATACCGTTCTGACGCCGCAGGCGATCCAGGGCCTTTTCACCTACAGTTCGGGCGGCGTGACCCACACCGTCAATCTGTTGCAGTTGGCTGGGGCGGCGGGCTTCCCTTCTGCCCTCGATCCTCTTAACGCCAAGTCGCTCTCCCTGCTCAACACGCTGGTGGCGGGTCAGCCGGGTTTGAAGAGCCGCATCGCCAGCAACAGCGACTACAACCGGAACAACCTGGATTTCCAGAGCAAAGGCGCCAACAATCGCAATTTTCCAGCGATGCGGCTCGACTACAACGTCACCGAGAAGCATCACCTCGAGTTCATCTACAACTACCAAACCAACATCCGGCGGCCCGATGGCGTGAATATTGGCACGGCGAGCCCGATCGCTCCGGGCACCGGAAACGTCCTCAACAGCGCCAACATGGAGCCTGGCAACCAGGGAGGAATCGCTTTCCAGGCGGTGGCTGCTCTGCGCTCGACGCTCACTTCCCATCTGACCAGCGAGATTCGCTTCGGCCTGAATGGCGGCACGGTCATCTTCAACAACGGCATTTCGCCCGCCGATTTCACTCAATGGCGAGGCTATGCTCCCGTCTATGGCTTCGTCACTAACCCGTACCGCGTCACGGGCCAGTCCCGGCGCAATACTCCCTTGAAGCAGGGTAACGTCAACCTGACTTACGCGCAGGGCGCGCACCTGTGGAACTTCGGCGGCAGCTTCACGCAGGTGAATAGCTGGACGACCGCTTCCTCCGGCGCGCCCTTTGTCCCCAGCATCTCCTTCGGTCTGGCGGCCAACGATCCGATCAACACGGGGGCCACCAGCATCTTCACGACCACCAACTTCCCGGGCGCAACTGCCACTAACCTGAGTGACGCGGGCTCGCTGTACGCTTTGCTGACGGGCCGGGTTTCGAGCATCACGAACGCCGTGGTTCTGGGCGCGGATAGTAAGACTTACGGCCTCAATCAGCCTATCGTTCACAACCAGCAGCGGGAGTTTGGATTGTACGTTCAGGACTCGTGGCGGCTTGCCCCCGGCCTGACGGTCAATTATGGTGTCCGCTTCGACCGGGAGAATCCACCCATCAATTTGGACGGAGTTTATACGCGCCCGGGATACGCGGGCCTGTTTGGAATCTCCGGCGTTGGAAACCTCTTCAACCCCTACACCCAGCAGGGAACGGCGCCGGTGCTGAATCTGGTACCGCCGGGAACTCCGGGGTATGACCAGGGAATCGGCAGATTCGCTCCCTCGGTGGGTTTAGCGTACCAACTCCCTAAGACCGACTTTAAACCCCTGGCCTGGTTAGTGGGACGGAATGGCCAAAGCGTGCTCCGTGGCGGCTATTCGATCAGTACGCTGCGCGAGGACGCCGGAACGTTCAGCGTGTGGGGCGGCAATACCGGTCGCACGGTCTCCACCAGCGTCGACCCCAGCACCTTCCCCGCACAGTTCGGCGCTCCCGGATCGGTGTTGTTCAGCCAAGCTGTCTTACCTTCCCGCACGGTGGCCTCCACGCCGGTTTTCCCGTTGGCTGCTCCGGCGGGCACCAGCCTGAACGAGTTCAGCCCCAACCTGAAGCTGAGCTATGTGCAAAGCTGGGACATCGGCTTCCAGCGCGAATTGACCCGCGACACCGTCCTGGAAGTCCGGTACATTGGGAATCACGGGACCGACCTGTGGCGCACCCAAAACCTCAACGAGGTGAACATCTTTGAGAATGGGTTCCTGAACGAGTTCCAGATCGCCCAGCAAAACCTGGCGATTGCCAACGGCGTATCGAATATTTCGCAACTCACATCCACAACGTTGAAGAGCACCAATTTCGGCAACCAGGGGCTGGCCGGCCAGAGGCCGATTCCAATCATTCAGACCGGGCTGAACCTGACCAGCGACACGACCACCGCGACGCGCCTGGTACAGGGTCAGGCGGGCGCATTGGCCAACACCCTCGCCACCACTGCAACCGACCTGAACCGTCTGGTTGCAGCCGGATATCCGATCAACCTGTTCCAGGTGAATCCCACAATTCTTTCCTCGGCGAACCTGCTCATGAACGGCGGGAATTCGAACTATAACGGCCTGCAGGTGGAGGCGCGGCGCCGCATGTCGTTCGGCCTGCTGTTCCAGGCCAGCTACGTGTGGAGCCATTCGATTTCCAACGAGCTCAGCCAGGGGCGCGGCGGCAGTTACACCACGCTACGCAATGTGGGCTACGACAAGAACCCCTCGCCGTACGATATCCGCGACTCCCTGAAGCTCAACTGGATTTACGAGCTCCCCTTCGGAACCAGGCGCCACTACCTGGGCAACATCCATAACCCCGTCGGGCGGAAGTTACTGGAAGGTTGGGAATTGGCCTCCGTGGGCCGCATTCAGTCCGGGTCGCCGATCAAGCTCAACAGCGGCCGTACCACATTCAATCAGAATGAATCCGGCGTGATTCTGCACAACATCACGGCGAGCCAGCTTCAGGGAATGATGTCCATCCGCAAGACCACCAATTCACAAGGACTGGGTATCGTAAGTTACCTGCCGCAGACTTTAATCGACAACACCCTGGCAGCCTTCGAGACGGGCGGCAAGACGCTGGCCAATCTCGATCCCAATGCGCCGTACATCGGGCCTGCGAACGTTGCCGGACAACTCGGCGAGAACATTTTCCTCTATGGCCCCAAACAACAAAAGTGGGATGTCAGCCTGGTGAAGAAAACGCACATCGCGGAGCGCTTCAATCTGGAGTTCCGGGCGCAGGCATTGAACGTCTTCAACCTGACGAACTTCCTGCTGTTCGTGCCGGGCAGCGGCATCACGGCCACACAGACGATCGGCTCTTCCTTTGGCCAGACCACCGGCGCGTATCGCGATCTCTCCAACACCAACGATCCGGGTGGCCGGATCCTGGAGTTCGTGATGCGCCTGAACTTCTAGCCAATAGCTTCTGTTTCGAATGCGCCCCACCTGGAACTGAACGGGTGGGGCGTTTTTTTGTGGAATGTCGTCCTACCTCTTAGAGGCGTTGCATTTGGGCAATGTGCGCTGCAACGATACCGGGGTGCTTCAGAATTCCAATCGCGCCTGGAATGCGATCATGCGAGGCGAACTGTCGCCGCCCAACCCGACACCGAGCAGTCCCGTCGGCGGCGCAGTCGGGTAGCTGAGCGCTCCGAATCCTGTCTCGGTCCCAGGCTTACCCGGAATCCCTGCGTACCCCAAAACCGGAAGACCGAAGTTCGGGTGGTTGAAGACGTTGAAGAACTGGCCGTCGACGCGTAGCTTCACGTGTTCGGACAACTGGAACCACTTGGTCAGGTAGACGTCACTCCAAACAAAATGGGGACCGCGCAAGGCGTTCCGGCCGAGATCGCCGAATTGGCAGTTCTTCGGGCTATCGCCGCCGGAACAGGCACCGGTGCTTGGATCGACAACCGATACAAACGCGTCCGGGTTGAGCCATTGGAGCGTTGCGGGTTGAGTCACGCCCGGAATTGGATTGTGCTCGTACAGCGGTACGCCGGGAATCACGCTGGCGTACTGCGGGCCGCCGCCCTGAACGAGGCCGTTGCCGTTGGCCGAATACGGCGCGCTCAAAACCGAAAATGGCAGACCGCTGTGCCAAAACACGGTGCCAGAGACCTGCCATCCGTTCAGTGCTCGGGCCAACATGCGATTTCGGAATTTGACAGGCAATTGATAAACGTACTGGGCAGTGAAGTTGTGCCGCACATCGTAGTCGCAGGGACCGTACTGGCGGCCAAGTTGGCCAGGCAGCGGTGAAAGAATAGCTCCGGCGGCGAATGGCAGGAAGCCGCCGTTTGAGACCGTGTCCATGCAGTGGCTCCACGTGTAGTTGGCCTGAACCTGAATGCCGTGGCCCAGTCGTTTGTCGGCGCTTAACTGGAGGCCGTTGTAGTGGCTGTTCGCGCCGGTGTTCAATTGAGTCACTTGCCCGAAACGCGGATCTTTCGGCTGCCCGTAGGGGAACGGTGTGAAGCAACCCTCGCAGACAGTCTGGTAGCCATTTACTTGCGTCTCGTAAGGCTGGTTGACGGCGCGGGTACCCACGTACTGTGCTCGCAGGTTGAGTGCGTTGCCGATTTGGTGCTCGATCCCAAGGCTCCACTGCATGAAGTAAGGGGCATGGAGTTTGCCGTCCGGAACGGCGGTGATGGAAATCGGCGGAAGGCAGGAGTTCGGATTGGCGAGTGCCGAGGCGCAGGAGAGTTGACCTTTCGCCAGCCCCGAATTGAAGAGCTGATTCGCCGCCACAGTTCGATCGATCGCGCTGTTGGGAACTCCTGGCGCGATCGCGACTCCTCCCACCGTGCCGAGCAACCCGCCCTGGAAGGTCTTCGAGTAGGGAGGATTCGTTCCCACGAGATCGACCACGCTGCCCGGCAGGATGTCGCTGAACAGGCCGAAGCCGCTCCGTAACACCGTGTTCGGTGCGAACTGCCAGGCTAAGGCGGTTCGCGGCTGAAGGATCGCGGCCGGCGTGGCGGCGAAAATCGTCCCCTGCTGCGTGCGAATCACCTGGCTTAGCGGCTGATTCACATCGTGCGAAATGGAATCGAACGACCCTGCGAGGCGCGCCACGGCGTTGTGTGGATTCAGGGGATTGGAGTTGTAGGTGTCACGGACGCCGAATGTCCAGGTCAGTGTTCGTGTCAACTTCCACGTGTCCTGCGCATAGAAATCCAAATTCAGGAAACGGTACGGCTGCGAATTGGCCAGCGGAAAGGTTTTCGAAGCCGTCGACGCAATCCCGTAGATGAACTGGGGCAGAGTCGCATAGGTCACGAGCGGGACCGCGCCCTCGCCGAAATCATAATCGTTGAGGCGGAAGATCCGGCTGTTGGTTCCAAAGCGCAGTTCGTGCGATCCGACCGTCCAAGCGAGGTTGTCGTTGATGAAGAAGCGTGCTGCGCGCCGTCCCTGAACCCAAGTGTTGTCCAGGCCTCCGAGCGTAGTGAACGGGGCATTGGCTCCGCTGCCCTGGAGGACGATGGGAAACGCCGCCAGCGTCTTTTGCAGGTCGGCTGGCCCGAACAGGCTTTCGTACCAGGAGAACGCGGGATTGAAGTAATTCACCAGGCGCCCGGAGAACACATGCGTGTAGCCCGATGCAAAGGAGTAAAGCGGCTGCGAAGAGATGGCGTTGAATAGCGGATTGATCGAGTCCGTATAGGCGGCCTGAAGGCCAGTGTCGAGCTGAAGCCGGACCCAGGCCATGTTCTTCGGATCGATGTTGTAGTCGACGCGCGCCGTCTGCACCTGTTCGCGATCGTCACTCGAATGCGAAATGCTCTGGCGGTTCGCGCAACCGTTTCCGGAGGGCGGATTGCCGCCCGCAGCGCTCCCATCGCCGTTGAATGGACACCCGAGGACTGGCAGCGGAGTGCCCGCGGTGTTGCCGTAAAGCGAAAAGAGCTTCCGATAAAACGGCACGAGTTGCGGCGCCGGTTGATAGGTCGAGCCGGTTACGGAGTCGGTTCCACCGCGCGGAAGCTGTTGCAGTACGTAGTCCTGAAATGCCGCTGTCGGCACGGTGGTGGCACTGACGATCGGCAGCGCGATCCGGACCCATTCGGAATCGAAGAAGAAGAACAGCTTGTCGTGGAGAATCGGGCCGCCCAAACTACCGCCGAAGTGATTCACCGTGGAGCGCGGTTTGTGATTTCCGGCAGTCGCGTTCGTAAAGAAATCGGCTGCATTGAACTTGGAGCCATTCCACAACTCGTAGAGGTTCCCGTGAAGCCGGTTGGTCCCGGATTTCGTGACATAGTTGACCTGGGCAGCGCCGTACCGGCCTTGATCGACTGCGTAGGAGAGCGTGTTGACCGTCACCTCCGCGATCGAATTCAAGCCAAGCACAAGGTTCGTGGAAAGGCCGCTGTTCAGATTGGTCAGCGGATCATTGGTTTCCAGTCCATCGACGATATACCCGTTAGAGAGAGACGGCAAACCATTGAACTGCACATTGCCATAACCATTCGTGCCGCCGACGAAGTCGTTGCCGCTGCCGGCGGTGTTGATGAGCGCTCCCGCGGCAAACTGCAGNNGTCAGGGCCGTCGAGGTATTGGGATTTCCCGGGTTGATCAGGGGCGCTTGCTCCTGCACCAGAATGCTTTGGCTGGCGGATTCGATGTTGAGCTGGAAATCGACGGTTTGCTTCTGGCCAAGACCGGCGGAGACGGTGTTGTTCTGCTGCGACTCAAAGCGGTCGGCTTCCGCCTTCACCGAGTACATCCCGGGCTTGA
The DNA here is from genome assembly GCA_003167275.1 of Bryobacterales bacterium. Lineage (GTDB taxonomy): Bacteria > Acidobacteriota > Terriglobia > Bryobacterales > Bryobacteraceae > JAIQFL01. The sequence continues at coordinate 8,287 of PMTT01000575.1, forward strand.
GCTGTGGAAAGCTGAAACGCCCGGAGTCGTCGGTCTTCACGGAACGTTTCAGGCCATTCTCGACGTTGGTGACGGTTACGGTAGCGCCGGGGATCGCGGCTCCGGCCGGATCGGCGACCGATCCGACGATCGCGCTCGTGGTCTCGCCCTGAGCCCGCGCCGGCGCCCGCATCGCCAATGCGAAGACGATGTGGGCGGCCAAGCAGAGGACCCATGATTTAGGCATGCCTAAACTATAGCGATATGGTCTTCTGCCCGTCAAGCGCCGATTG
>PMTT01000575.1:8596-16789 GCA_003167275.1 Bryobacterales bacterium
GTGACGAGCAACGCCCTGGCTCATCATCTCGGTGTCCGGGCGGCTTCCGTAACTGGAATGCTGCAAAAGCTCGCGGCACAAAAGCCGCCCTTCGTGAAATACGAAAAGCATCACGGCGCGCGTTTGACGGCGACCGGCAAGATGCGAGCTCTGGAGGTTCTTCGCCACCATCGTTTGCTGGAGCGCTTCCTCCATGATTTCCTCGACTACTCGTGGGACGAGGTTCACGATGAGGCGGAGCGTCTGGAGCATTTCATCTCGGAGCGGCTGGAAGATCGCATCGCGGCGAAATTGGGAGATCCGCAAACCGATCCTCACGGGCATCTGATCCCGGAGCGAAGCGGCACGCTCCCGATGCGCGAAGAGGTGCTGCTATCAGGATGGGCGTGCGGTGTACCGGCTGTAATCAGCAGCGTGTCCGACCGGGACCCGGCGGCCTTGCGGGAGATGACACGGCTCGGATTGAAACCCGGCGTAGCGATCACGGTGGAGACGGGAACACGGAATGCCTCTCTGCGGGTCCGAATTGGCGATCATACGGATTCAGTGCGCCTAAGCCAAGCTCTTGCCTCCGGTATCTCGGTGACCGCCCGTAAGAGTGGGCGCCTCGGCCCAGAGAATCGCCCATCGGCCGGTTAGCCCGCTCAGGCTGCATTCGAGCTTCAATCAACGCTGCCGCGGGGCAGGTCGAGGACGTCGAGGACCTGTCCTACTTCATCGCCTGCTCTCGAAGAACCGGCGTAGCAGTTCCACGCACTCCACGGCGAGGACGCCCTCCTGCACTGCAACGCGGTGGTTGAGCACGTCGGAATCGGCCACCTGGAACTTGCTGCGAACGCCGCCGAAGCGCAGGTCGCGGGCGCCAAAGACCAGGCGGGAGACTCGCGCGGCCACCAGCGCACCGGCGCACATCACACAGGGTTCGAGCGTGCAATAGAGGGTGGCGTCGGGCAGACGATAGTTTCCGGCCGCGGCCGCCGCCTCGCGGAGCGCCAGGATCTCGGCATGGGCGGTGGGGTCATTGCGTCCGATCGGTGAATTCCAGGCCCGGCCCCGGATCTCGCCCGCGATCACGACCACAGCTCCCACGGGCACCTCGCCGCGGACCTCTGCTTCGCGGGCCAGGCGTAGGGCCTCTTCCATGAAATGTTCGTCGGGCGGCATTCGGGACAAGCCTGAGCAATAGCATATAATACGGTAACGTCGCTAACGGAATTGAGCTTCTATGCCTGAACTTGAAATTCACCACGAATCGGGACACGCGATTGACCCCGTCGGCCAGAGAGTGGGGGTACTGGCGGCGCTGCTGGCCGTTCTGCTGGCGGTTGTGACGATCGCTTCCCACCGCACGCATACCGCCGCCATCATTCACAAGTCGAACTCCAACGATGCCTGGTCGCATTACCAATCGGCCCGTTTGAAATACCACAATCTTGAACTGGGGGAGAATCTCATCACGGTGTTGGGGACGAAGGGCGACGCCGTGGACAAGATGCTTTCCAGCTATGCGGACCAGAAGAAAAAGTACGACCAGCAAGGCAAGCAGATCCAGGAGGAAGCGCAACAGGCCGAGGAGTTGGCCGAGGCCGATGAGCATCGCGCGCTACGCTACGACGTCGGGGAAGGATTGCTGGAGATTGGGCTGGTGCTGAGCTCGCTGTATTTCATCTCGAAGAAGATGATGTTCCCGGTGATGGGCGTGATCGCAGGATTGGCGGGAGCTGTGATCGCGGCTACGGGGCTGATGTTGTAGGAAAGCTGACCGCTGATCGCTTCTTCAATGCCGGAAGTGGCGCATGCCGGTGAATACCATGGCGGCGCCGAGGCGATCGGCGGCGGCGATCACTTCCTGGTCTCGCACCGATCCGCCGGGTTGGATGAATGCCGTGGCACCCTGGCGAATGGCCTCCTCCACTCCGTCGGCGAAGGGGAAGAAGGCGTCGGAGGCGACTACCGTCCCCTGTAGTGGCAGCACCGCTTTCATGGCGCCGATCTTCACCGAATCCACGCGGCTCATCTGTCCCGCGCCAACGCCTACCGCCTGTCCGGGGCGGGCGTAGACGATGGCGTTCGACTTCACGTGCTTGGCCACCTTCCACCCAAATTCCAGCGCCCGCCACTCCTCTTGGGACGGCGCGCGTTGGGTTTTCACGACGGCCGAAGCGGGGTCGAGCTTTCCATCGTCCACCGTCTGGGCAAGGAATCCGCCGGATATGGACTTCACCACCAGGCGGTCGCTTCCGGGCGTGACCTGCATGACGCGCAGGTTCCTCCTGGCCGTCAACACGGCGAGAGCCTCGCGCGAATACTCCGGAGCGGCGATCGCCTCCAGGAAGGTCTTGGCCATTTCACGGGCGGTCTCCTCGTCCACCGGGCGATTGAGACCGACCACGCCGCCATACGCGGACACGGGGTCGCATTCAAAGGCTTTGCGATAGGCCTCCCCCAGGGTCTCCTGTTCGGCGCACCCGCAGGGGTTGGTGTGCTTGATGATGGCCACGGCAGGCTGCGAAAACTCCAGGGCCAGTTGCCATGCCGCGTCCAGGTCGACCAGGTTGTTGTACGAAAGCTCCTTCCCGTGGAGTTGCGCGGCACCCGCGAGGCCCTGCCCAGGCTTGCCGTAGAGGGCAGCCGACTGGTGGGGGTTCTCGCCGTAGCGCAGGTCCATCAGCTTGGGCGCGCGCAGGCTGAGGGGGTCTGGCAGGGCAACAGCGGCGGCATCCACCTGGTCTAAGCGGGCGCTGATGACGGCATCGTAGTCCGCGGTGGTGCGAAACGCTCTCTTCGCCAGGCGCCAGCGGGTTTCGATGGATAGCTCGCAGTCGTGACTGCGCAACTCTTCCAGGATGGCTGGGTAGTCGGCGGGCGAGACGACCACCGCGACATCCGGATAGTTCTTTGCGGCGGCGCGGATCATCGTGGGGCCGCCAATGTCGATGTTCTCGATGAGATCTTCCAGCAGGGCATCGCTTTTGGCGGCGGCCTCTTCGAAACGGTAGAGGTTCACCACGACCATATCGATCGGGGCGATGCCGTGTTGGTCGAGCGCCTGCATGTGGGCGGGGTGGGAACGCATGGCCAAAATGCCGCCGGCGACCTTGGGGTGCAGGGTCTTGACGCGGCCGTCGAGCATCTCGGGAAAACCGGTGATCTCGGAGACGTCGCGGACGGGTATGCCGGCGCCGCGAATGAGGCTCGCGGTGCCGCCGGTGGAGATGAGTTCGGCGCCTAATGCGCTCAGGTCGCGCGCGAATTCGACGATGCCGGTTTTGTCGGTGACGCTTAGGAGAACGCGTTGGATTCTAGCCATCTACTGGCACGATAACATGAGGAACTATGGTGGGGCAGGGGAGCGAACTGCCCTAAGCTTGACAAGCTCGCCTCGAAAGCCAACCCGGTCCCGGATCGGGCGGGGCGCCGCGAAGAACGTCGACACGAGTGTCGACGCGGCAGGCACGAGTGCCCGCGCCACGGTGTGAATACCTATGCGGCGCACTCGCCGCGGCCTAACTGCAGGGAGTAGGCCTCGTCGTCGCCCCAATCCTGGTAGATCTCGGGGAAAAGTTCGGCGGGTTTGACGAACTCATTCGTCAGTTCGCGGAAGGTCTCGACGCGCTGCCGCATCACGTACTGCCGGAAGCTTTCGCCTTCCAGTCGGTTGGCGATGAAATGCTCCACCACGCGGGTCACGGCAGCAGGGGCCAGGCGGGCCGGAATGGACTGCACGGCGAGACCGAAACGCATCATCCCCTGCTCGTCATAGCCGCCGCCCAGGAGCATCTGGTAGTACGGAATCTCCTTGCCACCGATCTTGCGGGCGTTGCCGTAGAAGCCGAAATCGGAGATCCAATGCTGGCCGCACGAATTCGGGCAGCCGCTGACCTTGATGGAAAGCCGCTGCACCTGCGGGTCGTCATAGCGCCGAACCTCATCCCGAAGCGCGGCTCCCAGGTTCATCGACTTGGTAAGCCCGAGGTTGCAGGTGGAAGCGCCTGGGCAGGTGGTGACGTCTTCGATGCGGCCGGCGCCTGAGGCTGCCAAGCCCAGCTCGTCCAGAGCGCTGTAGAGCGGCTGCAGACGGCCCAGGGGAACAAAGCTCAGGAGCAGATTCTGATCGATGGAGACCCGCACCAGGCCGTCGCCGGCAGTGGAAGAGATGCGGGCGATGCCGCGTAACTGGTGGCCGGTGAGATTTCCCTGATCGGCGCGCACGATTACCGCGGCGTAGCCCAACTGCCTCTGTTCCACGACGTTGGTTTCGAGCCAGGCGTCATAAGCCGGATCGCCCGACGAGTGGGATTGGAAGACCGGCAATAGGGCGCCGTTCCCTAAAGGCTGAGGCTTGGACTGGAATCCGCCGAAGCCTTCGGGCACCAGGTCGGGCCACGCAATGCCGCCGTTGGCGAGGATGTTGGCGTACTCTTTTTCAATCTGGTCCTTGAGCCAGGCGATGCCGCGCTCGCGCATTACGAACTTCAGACGGGCCAGGTTCTTGTTTTTGCGGTTTCCGTACCGGTTGAAGACGCGGACCACGGCTTCGCAACGCTGCAGGAGCCGCTCCTCGGGAAGAAACTCATCGAGCAACTGGGCCTCGGTGGGAAGCGGGCCGAGGCCTCCGCCGATGACGACGCGGAAGCCGCGCCGGCCGTCGCGAATTACGGCGCGCAGGCCGATATCGTTGATGGCGCCCTGGATGCAGTCCTTGCCGGCGCAGCCATCGAAGGCGATCTTGAACTTGCGCGGAAGGTTGCTGGTGAGGTCCTTGCGGAGGAAGGCATAGGCCACTCGTTGGGCGTAGGGGCGCACGTCGAAGACTTCGTCCTGGGTGAGGCCGGACCATACGCAGGTGGTGACATTGCGCACGGTGTTATAACAGGCTTCGCGATTGGTCAGGCCGACGTCGGCGAGAAGGTGCATGAGGTCGGGGACGCGCTGGAGGGGCACGAAGTGGTACTGGATATTCTGGCGGGTGGTGAGGTGGCCTTTGCCGCCGCCGAACTCGTCGGCAATGCGGGCCAACTGCTCGACTTGCGGGGCGGTCAAGAGGCCGCCGGGGATCTTGCAGCGGACCATCTGAACGCCGGGCTGGCGCTGGCCGTAGATGCCGTGTTTGAGGCGGAAGGGCCGGAAATCGTCCTCGGTGATCTGGCCGGCGAGGAACTCCTGGGCCCGGGCGCGGAAGGTTTCGATCTCTTCCCGGACGGTACGGGCATGTTCGGATTCGAGTTGTTCGCGTTGGTGGAGGTCTTCGCGGATGGCTGCCGACATAATCACCCTCTAGTTGATAGGGATTAATCTCTATTTACCTATAGAGATTACCGCAATTGGGGTTTAGGTGCAAGATTCTTGGGGCGGAGATACCGTTGAGGCATTTGCAATTGTAAACTCGGGTCTCTGGCGCACAAGAAAGCTGTCAGCGGTCAGCGGTCAGCGGTCAGCTTTACTCGCCCCGAGCTGAAAGCTGATTGCAGATCGCTGACGGCTGACCGCTCCTAATAAAACAGGTATTTGCGCCACTGGGCATCGCCTTTGCCCAACATTCGCATCAGATGCCGGCTGGTGTGCAGGCTGAAGGGACGCGGTTGTCGAGCCAGTTTCATGCCGGCCTCTTCCGGAGTCCGGTTGCCTTTGCGATTGTTGCAATGGTGGCAGCAGGCTACCAGATTCTCCCACGCCGATTCGCCGGCGCGCGAACGCGGAATCACGTGGTCCAACGTCAACTCTCCGGATGGCAGCGTGTGATGGCAGTATTGGCAGGTGTAGCGGTCGCGCATCAGGATATTCTTGCGCGAGAGCGCGCGTGTCTGGTGGGGAATTCGCCGGTATTCGAGCAGACGAATCACGGACGGTAGCCGCACATCGGTCCGCGCCGAATGGACCGCGGTCAAGGATTCCTCCTCCGCCGACGCCACGCCTTTCAGCACTAAGACCAGGGCTCGCCGGGCCGCACAGATGTTGATCGGCTCGTAGCTGGCATTCAGCACCAGCACAGGTTTCTGCAGTCGTTCGCTCGCCATCACGATGTACCCCCCGCCGTGGAATGACTCGCCCGATCGCGCAAACCGTCCATCCGACGGTCGACGCGGGCGATGGTCAAGAGTGCGACCCTCACTGCGCCCGCCCGTTTGAGGGCGAGTGCGCACGAGGCCGCCGTAGAACCGGTTGTCATGACATCGTCAATCAACAGAATGCGCTTGCCTTCAATGCGCCGGACCCAGCGGGCTCCCCTCCGGCACTGGAAGGCCTTAGTCACGTTGCGCCGGCGCCCGGTGTTACTGAGGCCCGCCTGGGTAAGCGTGGCGCGCACGCGCTTCAAAGCATTGACGACCGGAATGCCGCAACGCCGGGCGATCTCGCGCGCGAGCAATTCCGACTGATTAAACCCTCTGTGCCACTGCCTGCGCCAGTGCAAGGGCACAGGCGTCACCGCATCGAACCGTTCGTCGCGAGGCAAGGCGGCCGCCAGCAGATCGCCCAGTGGCTGCCTGAGCGTCTGAATCCGGCCGTACTTGTAAAGGTGGATCAACTCCCGAAGGGTGCCCTCGTACGCGCCGAAACAATAGGCTGCATCAAAACCGCGAAGGCCGCTGCGGCACAGACCGCAGCGGCCCTCAGCGTCCAGAGGATATTCATTTTGAAACGGTGTCCGGCAACTGCTGCAGAAGAATTCCGCGGTCAGAGGCTCTGGTTTGTGCAGGCAAACGCGGCAAACGGGAATGCGCGTGACTTCGTCGAGAGTTTGGCCGCAAATGCGGCAATCGTCGGGGAAAAATAGGGAAAAAAGGGCGTGAGAGGCTGAACGGACTGCTAAGATTCCGGTATTGGCGACTGCGGCTCGTCTGCTACTCGAGAAGACCCACCTCCGCTACTCTTTCATTGTACCCGAATTCCTGGGCGGGGTGGGTAGTGTCCTAAAACTGGTTGGGACACTACCGAATTGTGGAAGGCAGGCGGCAGGAGAAGCGTGGGGCATGCTTTAGCTTGCCCAGTTCAAGGTTGGGCAAGCTAAAGCATACCCCACGGTCTTCCGCTATTGCACCAGCTTCCCGTCCGTGTCGTACACGGTCAACTTGCCGTATTTCTCCATCACGCTCTTGATCTTCGTGCCGTCTCCCACGGCGACGATCTGAATATTATCCAGGCTCAAATATTTCTTGGCCACTCTCTCGACATCCTCGGCCGTGACGGCTGAGATCTGTGCCGGGTAGGTGTCCCAGTAATTCTCCGGCAGGTTGTAAAACTTGCGCTGCGTCGCGTAGGTCAACAACTGCTGCGGGCTCTCCAGCGACAGCGCAAACCGCGCCACCACCGAGCGTTTCTTCTCTTCCAGTTCGGAGGCGGGCGTCTTCTCCTCGCGGATCCGCTTGAACTCGTTGAAGAACTCCTTCATCGCGCCTTCGGTCACCTCCGTCCGCACTTCGGAAGTCGCGCGCCAGGGGCCCGGATACGAGCCCGCCGTGAAACTGCTGTACGCCCCGTAGGTATAGCCTTTGTCTTCCCGCAGATTGTTAAACAGCCGCGCCGTACTGCCCGCGCCCAGCACTTCGTTCATCACGACGAAGGCGGCGTAGTCGGGACTCCGCCGGTCGATCGCGAGGTTTCCCATCATGAGGTTGGTCTGCACCGAATTGGGCCGGTTCACGAGGAGGACCCGCGACTCCTCCGTGACTGACGGCTTGGGAGGCGTCTGCGCCTCCAGGCCGGTCTTCTTCCAGGACGCAAACGCGGTCTTCAACTTGGGCAGAAGTTCGGCCGGAGTCACATCGCCCACCACTCCCAGTACCGTGTTTTGCGGCACATACCGTTCGTCGTGCCACTTCTTCATGGCCTCGGGGGTGATGGCTTCGAGAGACGCCGGGGTTGACGCGATCACCGCCGCCGGGTGGTTCCCGAACACGGCCTTGTTGAATCGCTCGGTGGCCAGAAAAGCGGCCGAGGTGCGATTTTGCCGCAAACCCAGCAACTGGCGCTGCTTCAGCTTGCTCCATTCGTCGGCCGGGAAAGACGGATGCAGCAGCACATCGACTCCCAGCGCGAACCATTTGTCGAAGTTGTCGCTCAAACCGGACATCGAGAAACTCGCTTCGGTGACTCCGAAACCGGAGTTGCCGCCGATGCCGGCTGCCAGACGGTCGGTTTCGTCCGCGATCTGCTTGCTGCTGCGGGTCGTGGTCCCCTCGCGCAGCATGGTGG
>PMTT01000829.1 GCA_003167275.1 Bryobacterales bacterium
AAGCTAAAGCATGCCCCACCTTTCGATACAATCAGTTCAGAGATGAAGCTCCGAAAAGACTTTACCCGCCGGGAACTCTTCCAGACCGCATCGGCCGCGATCGCCCTATCTGCGTTCTCCACCAGCGCCTCCGCCGCACCCGAGGCTCCACTCGTTCGCCGCCTCAGCGAAGGCTGGGAGCACTACCGTGGAGGCCTCGGCGGCTTCTGGGAAGTCTGGCGCGGCAAGGCTGCCAGCGACAATGTCACCTGGGCCAACGTCGCCATGCCCCACCGCTTCAACGCCTGGGACGCCGTCGATCCCGATCACGCCTACTACGAAGGCCCCGGCTGGTACCGCACCACCTTCGCCTCCGCCAACCCCTACCCCAATGGCCGCACGCTCCTGCATTTCGAAGGCACCGGCCAGCTCAGCGAAGTCTTCGTCGGGCTGGAAAGCGTCGGGAAACACGTGGGCGGGTACGACGAGTTCACGCTCGACATTACGGACGTGGCTGCCCGCTCCGCCAAGCGGCCCGAAGCCGGAGGCAAAGTCGAACTGGCGGTGCTCTGCGACAACTCCCGCGACCTGGAGACCATCCCGTCCGACCTCAGCGACTTTAACCGCTACGGAGGACTCTATCGCCACGTCAACCTGGTCTACGCGCCAGCGATCTCGCTGGAGCGCGTTCACGTGGACACTGGCGCGGGCACCGGCGCCGTGTCGGTGAAGGCTCGCCTGTATAATCCCGCCGGCCTGAAGGACAGTCTCGAAATCGGTGATCAAAGGACGGCGACAAAGCACCGTTGCCGCTTTCCAGCACTATGATGTAGGAGAGATCCATGGAAACAATCACAGTGGAATCGATTCCGGTCGTCGTGGGGCGCGAAGAGGACGGCCGCTGGTGGGCCGATATCGAGTCCATGCCGGGAGTGATGGCGTACGGTGTAACCCGAGAGGTGGCGCTTGGCAACGTCCGCGCCTTGGCGTTACGCGTTGCCGCGGACTGCATCGATCACGGTGAAGAGAGAGGATCTTGCATACACATCAAATGATGTGATACTTTGATGATGCTATTGCCATTTGGCGGTTAATACAGGCCGGCGAGCGGACTAAGACTGAATACGATCTGTGATCAAACGGGCGGTTCCAGCGGCAAATGGCAATTGAAGTTTCGATCAGGATCGAACTCGTCAGGCGCGCTCGAGACAAGCGCATGAGGCAGAGCGTATCGAAGAGCACGGAACCCTGCCGATGGTATCCGTACAATGTGTTGCACCCGGTATTCGGCATTTCCGTTCACTGATGCAGGCGCTTGGAATTTCATCGCCGATCTTCTCAGCGCCGGTCATGACGTTACACCAATTGTGATGGAGAAACCTCCTGGCCAGATCGGCTACGTCCTCAGGACCGCTGGCTACACGGGATGCCCCGAGATATACATAAAGTTGACGCTCTCGAAGCACTATATCAACGGGCGAAGTTTCCACGATAGTGAGTGATGGAATGATTCCTGAACCGTTTCCTACCAAACCGCAAGACTCCCTTCCGCCACCCGCGGAGTGTCCGGATTGCGAGAGCTCAGAATTCGAAGTGCGCGAGTGTGAGCAGCGATTTCTCTACGGCAAGGGGGAATACGCATTTGATGTATCATGCATTGTACCGACCTATGTGTGCTCCCGCTGCGGTTGTGAGTGGACCGGCCCCCAAGCGGAGAATATTCGGCACGATGCCGTCTGCCGCCGGCTGGGGCGGTTGACACCTTACGAGATCCTTAGAATCCGGGAAGAATGTCGTCTGTCGCAGGCGGAGTTTAGTCGAGTTACCGGCTTTGGTGAGGCCTCTTTGTCGCGATGGGAGAACGGAGTCCAGATCCAGAATGCGGCGTGCGACCGGCTGCTGCGGCTTATCAAGGCCGACTACAGAAACCTGGNNAATGGAAGAGTTCGTGCGGGTGATGTCGGAGACAAAGCCGTGGAAACAATCGCAGTGGAACGATTCCGGTCGTCGTGGCGTAGACATATGCGTTTGTATTGAGCGTGGCGCTGCTTGAGAATACCGCATTGCTATCGTCAAACCAGCCCGCTCGCTTCACACCGGGCTTCACACCTTCGCCGCGCGCACAATGTGCCCACCCCTCTCGGCAGCCGAAGCACCGCTTCCAAAGTAATGTGAGGCGATCTGCGGCGGTCCCAGATCCTCCACCTCACAGAACCCGACACCCCTCAGTTTGGCGTGGAGTCGTTCCGGCTCAAAGTAACTCCTCCACGGCTCGCCCAAGCCGGCTACCCGCGTGGCGCGCCTGTCATGTCTGGCGCGCGCTTCCGGCGACATTGACTCCGGAGGATCGCTGTAGTCGAACACGACGTGCGCGCTATTCGGCAGCCCGGCGATGAAGCTGAGTGTCAACCACACCGCTTCTTCCGTCAGATAAGGCACCACTCCCAGCCAGGTGAAGAATGTCTGCGCCGCCGGATCGAAGCCCGCAGCCGCCAATCCCTCCGCCAAACTCTCCCGTTCGAAATCGATCGGAGCAAATGTGAGCCATGCCGGCATGGGGATCGCGGCCTCGGCGAGCCGCTCGCGTTTCCATGCCTGGGTCGCGGGATGATCGACCTCGAAAATGCGCAGCCGCTCGCGCAAGGCGCCGCGATAAGCGTACGTGTCCAGCCCCGCGCCCAGCACTACGAGCTGACCGACACCGCGCTCCACGGCAGCCGCCAAAGCATCCTCCGCGAAGCGCGTCCGCGCCGCGATGAACATCCGCATCCTGCGCGCGGATGGGTCCTGCTCCGCCTGCCGGGCGATGGTATCGGCGTCTTTCCCCAGAATGCGGAGGGCCAGTGGATCGGCGAAGATGCGGCCCCGTTCCAATACCTGATGAGCGGCGCGGTGAAAGGCCGCTGCTCGCGCCGTCCGGCTGGCTTCTCCGAATTGCATCCATGTTCAGTCTACGAAAGCCGGGTGCAGCGACACTGTATTCTCCCCCCTTGACATAGCCAGCCTACCGGCGCATACTCCTATCAACGATCTATGGGACACGAGCGGGGACGAAAGTACCCCGCAGGACGGTGGCATCTGAGATGAAACGATTTCGAAAGAGACTGACTGCCCTCTGGCGGCGCCGCCAACTCGACCGCGATCTCCAGGACGAACTGCGCTTCCACCTGGAAATGGCCGGGGAGGCAGACGCCGGCGGCAACGCGCGGCGGCACTTTGGGAACGCCACCAACATCGAGGAACGGTGTCGCGACGTGTGGACCTTCGCCCGGATCGAGACGTTGTGGCAGGACGTCCGGTATGCTGCGCGGACTTTCGCCAGGAATCCAGGATTCGCAGCAGTTGCGGTGATCGCGTTGGCGCTGGGGATCGGCGCAGACACGGCGATGTTCACGATCGTCAACGGCGCGATCTCATGGACAATGGGGCTGGACCAGGGCGAACGGGTGATGGTGGTCAGTGCCACCGACGCTTCGCACGCGCAGAGTTTCGGGACTTCGTACCCGGACTTCCGCGATCTGCGGGCGCGCGTGCATTCGCTGGAGGGGCTGGCCGCATACCAGTTCCGGCCGGTCAATGTGAGCGACCGCAGCGGGCTGCCGGAGCGTTACTACTGCGTCCGCACGTCGGCCAACGGGAACCGCGTGGCTCGCCAGAAGCCTCTATTGGGCCGCGACCTCACCGCGGATGACGAGAGTCCCGGGGCGGCCGCCGTGGTTCTGCTGGGGCACCACGTCTGGCAGCAGCGGTACGGCGGCGACCCGGCGATTGTCGGGCAGACGATTCGCGTGGATGAAGTGCCCACGCTGGTGGTGGGCGTGATGCCGCCGGGAAGGCGATTCCCCGAGGACACCGACCTGTGGACGCCGCTGATCCCCACCTCCGCGATGGAAAAGCGCGACAGCCGCAGCCTGATGGCCTATGGCCGCCTGGCCGACGGGGTGAAACTCACCGCGGCGCGCACGGAACTGGACACGCTGATGCGGCAATTGGCGAGCGAGTTCCCGGAGACCAACCGCGGGCTCACGGCGGAAGTGCAGCCAATCATAGTGGTCACGGGAGCCTATGCCATGCGGCCCTTGTTTGCGGTGCTGTTCGGGGCGGTGGGATTCGTCTTGCTGATCGCGTGCGCCGACGTTGCCAATATGCTGCTGGCGCGCGCGGCGGGGCGGGCGCGGGAGATTTCGATCCGCGTGGCGATCGGCGCCGGGCGAGTGCGGATCATCCGGCAATTGCTGATCGAGAGTACGATGCTCTCGCTCACCGGCGGCTTGTTGGGCTGGTTGGTGGCGATCGGCGGGCTGCGCTGGTTCGATGCCGGCACCGGCGGCCTGGTGAAGCCGCCATGGCTGAACCTGAAACTGGACGGCGCCGCTTTCGCGTACCTGGCGGCGGTTTCCATCGTGACCGGGGTGCTGTTCGGACTGGCTCCAGCGCTGCGCCTAGCGAAGGTGGATATCCATGGAGCGCTGAAGGACGGCGGGTACGGCACCGTGGGCGGGCGGCACAGTCTCAGCCTGGCGAACACCCTGGTGGCGTTTGAGATGGCGCTGTGCGTGATGCTGCTGGCGGGCGCGGGCCTGATGATTCGCAGCACCGCGAACCTTTACTCAACTCCGATCGGAATGAACACCGCGAATGTGCTGACCATGCGAATCAACCTTCCGGAGGCCAGGTACCCTCGGGAAGAAGACCTAGTGCGGTTCCACGAAGCGCTGGCGACGCGTCTGGATGCGCTGCCCGGGGTGGAAGCCGCGGCGGTGGTGTCGAACCTGCCGCTGGGCGGCCGGATGTCGTTCCCATACGAAGTGGAGGGGGCGGCGCCGGGGGGGGAACGGCTGCCCGAGTTGGACGCGATCGTCGCGGCGGCCAGCTACTTTCGCGTAGGGCAGGTGCCGGTGCGCCGCGGCCGGCTGTTCACGGATCGGGAAACCACGTCGCGAGCCGCGGTTACGGTGGTGAATGAAAACTTTGCGGCGAGGACGTGGCCGGGCGAGAATCCGATCGGCAAGCGGCTTCGCGTGGTGCGGAACCACACGGCCGAAGCGTGGCTGACCGTGGTGGGCGTGGTGCCGGACATCCTGCAGGATTTCCGCCATCCGTTGGACCATTCGCCGCTGATCTATCTGCCACATTCGGAGGCGCCCCTACGCGTGGCGTACCTGGTGGCGCGTACCACTGTGCCGCCCGGCACCATGGCGGAGGCGTTCCGGACGGAAGTGCAGCGCATGGATGAAGGGTTACCGGTCTACGAGGTGCGGACGCTCGAAAACCGGATTGCAGAGAACCGTCTGACCACGAGCCTGTTCGGCGCGATCTGCACGGTGTTCGCGGCCGTGGCGCTGGTGCTGGCGTCGATCGGGCTGTACTCGGTGACGGCGCATTCGGTGAGCCAGCGGATGCAGGAGTTCGGAATCCGGCTGGCGGTGGGCGGCACCAGCGGCGACATCCTGAGGCTGGTGTTCCGCCAGAGTCTGCGGCCACTGGTCATCGGGCTGATGGCCGGGCTTCCGCTGGCGTTGGTGGTAACCCACCTGCTGCGGGCCGTGCTGACCGGGGTGTCGCCGGGTGATCCGGTGACGTTCCTTGCGGCGAGTGGGGTGTTGGTGCTCGCGGGCGTGGCCGGATGCGCGATTCCAGCGCGGCGCGCGGTGAGGGTGGACGTGGTCGTGCTGCGGTCCGAGTAGGAACGCTTTTTTCGAAAAATCCTGGAACTTCCTTCCCCGGTCCGGCGTATGGATAGTCTGGACAAGGGAATATGGGAGAACGCACCACCCCGGAGCTACTGCCCGGCACACTCTACATGCTGATCCTCCGCACCCTGCGTGGAGGACCTTTACACGGCTACGCCATCGCCAAGCGCGTCAAGGATTCCTCGCGCGAGGACCTCATTATAGAAGACGGCTCGCTCTACCCGGCGCTCAACCGCATGCTCGTCAAGGGCTGGCTGAAAGCCGAGTGGGGCATTTCCGAAAACAATCGCAAGGCACGCTTCTACCAGTTGACGCCCGAAGGCCGCCACCAGTTGGAACAGGAGTCCGAGGATTTCGACCGCCTGATCCGCGCCATCCAACTGGTAATGAGGACCGCGTAGCACGGGCCTCCTGGCCTGTGTTTTGAGAGAGTGACAGGCCAGGAGGCCGGTCCTACAGGAGATCCAATGCCCTACTGGAAAGAAGCCCTACGCCGCCTGAGTTACCTGCTTCGACGCTCCCGCTTCGACCGTGATCTCGATGCCGAACTGCAGTTCCACATCGAGTCCCGCGCCGATGAGCTCGTGGAATCCGGCGCCCCGCGCCCTGTTGCCATGGTCCAGGCCCGCCGCGAATTCGGCTCCTCTGCTCGCATCCGTGAGGACACCCGCTCCGCCTGGCAGTTCCACTGGCTCGAAGACCTCTTCGCCGACTTGCGCTACGCCGCCCGAGGCCTCCGCCGCAATCCGGCCTTCGCACTCACAGCCGTCGCCTGCCTGGCGCTGGGCATCGGCGCCAACACCACCATCTTCAGCATCGCCACGGAAGTGCTCTTCTGCCGGCCCTCCGTCCGCGATCCGCAATCCCTGGTCTCCATTACGATCGGCGGCAACAGCCACTCCCGAATGGCCATCTACCGCTTCGTGCGCGATGCGGGGATCTTCGCCGCAATCGGCGGAGCGAATGAAAACGTGGAGACCAACTGGCGGCATGGTGACGCCACGGACCGGCTGTTTACCTTCCTCGTTACGGACAATTTCTTCGACGTCGCCGGCGTCCTGGTGGCGATGGGCCGCCCCATCCAGACCGGCGACTCTGGCGTGGTTGTCCTGTCCTATGGCTTCTGGCAGTCGCGACTGGGCGCCGACCCGAACGCGATCGGCCGCAGCCTGGTGCTCGACGGCCGCCCCTTCACCGTTGCCGGCGTCCTACCGCGAGACCACCGTACGCTCTTCGGCCCCGGATTCGCTCCCGACCTTTACCTGCCGGCATCCGGCGAGAAACAGAATGTCGCGCTTTTTGCGCGCCTTCCCGAAGGCATGACGCGGCAGGCAGCATTCGCTCGCCTGCAGGCCACCTGCCAGGAGTTGGACCGAATCTACCCGCACGAAGGTATGACCGCAAATCTCGAAGTGTCCGCGGTATCCGGTGTGGAGCGCTTCAAGGCCGATCGGGGCCTCAAAGCTCTCGCACCCTTCTTCGCCATGTTGATGGTGGTGGTCGGGCTGGTGCTGCTCATCGCCTGCGCNNCGCATCATTCGCCAACTCCTGGCCGAAAGCCTCCTCCTGGCCTTCCTGGGAACCGCCGCTGGACTGGGATTGAACCTGGTGCTCACCTCCCTGCTAAGCCGCATTCGCCTGCCGCTCCCGATCCCGTTCCAGTTCCTCATCCAGCCCGACTGGAGACTCCTCAGCTACTCCATCGCCATCGCGCTTGGCGCCAGTCTGGCGGCAGGCCTGGTTCCGGCCGTCAAAAGCACGCGCACCGGCATCGGCGCGGCGCTCAAACAGGGCGAGCGCCAGGTGGCCCATAGCCGCTGGACGCTGCGGAACGCGCTGGTGGTCGGACAGCTCGCGGTGTCCATCGTTCTGCTCTCGGCCGCGGTCCTCTTCATGCGAAACCTGGTCGAAGCATCCACTATGAACCCCGGCTTCGACATCGACCACACGGTTTGGGCATCCATGCGGCTGGTGCCCGAGGACTATCCGGATGCCGCGAGAATTCGCCCCTTGGAGGACGCGGCTGTAGAGCGCCTGCGGACCATCCCCGGCATCGAAGCGGCCGCTGTCGTGCGCGTCGTGCCGCTCAACGACGCGATGAATTTCCAGATCTACGTGACGACTGACCTGGACCCCCAACGTGTAATCCTCCGGTGGAATGGCAACTACGTGGGAGCCGATTATTTCAAGACGATGCGGATTCCCATCGTGGAAGGCCGCGAGTTCCTGCCCACCGACGGACCGGGCGCTCCGCCCGTCGCCATCTTGAATCAGAACATGGCGCGGCGGCTGTTCGGTAAAACCAATCCCGTGGGCCGCACCGTGCGGTTCGGCGACGGAAAGCCGGTCCGCATCGCCGGCGTGGCCAGGAACAGCAAGTACATGACGTTGGGCGAGGAGAACACGCTAGCCCTTTACCAGCCCTATGCGCAGAACGGGTCCGTCGTCAACCTGCACTTTCTGGTTCGCGCGGCGGGCAGCCCGCAGCCGCTCGTTCCGGCAATCTACGCGGTCCTGAACCGGCTGGATCCTACGGCGGCGCTGGAAACCAAGACGATGCAGAACGGCCTGGCCCTGGCGTTGCTGCCTAGCCGCGCAGGCGCCATCGTTCTCGGCTCGATGGGTCTGCTCGGCATGGCGCTGGCATCCATTGGCCTCTACGGCGTCCTCTTGTACACGGTGAGCCGCCGCATCCGCGAGATCGGGCTGCGCGTTGCGTTAGGGGCAACTCCGGCCGGGGTTCTAAGACTAGTGCTCGGACAGAGCGCTGCGCTGGCCGCCTTAGGAATTGGAATCGGCCTGTCGCTCTCGATCGTCGCTGTGCGCCCCCTGGCTATGTTCCTGACGCCCGAAGTGCGGACCACCGACATCACGAACTTCGTGGTAGTAGGAGCGGCGTTGGCACTGGTAGCGCTGGTGGCCACCGTCTCGCCTGCGCTGCGAGCCCTACGGGTAGACCCAGTAGTAGCCTTGCGCGAGTAACACGGGGATTCTTGCCTGTGTTGATTTTGTCTTCTGTCTTCTGATTTTCGGAGGCGCCTATGTCGCAATGGAAAGAGTCCCTAAACCGACTAACTTACCTCTTCCGCCGCTCCAGTTTCGACCGTGAGCTCGACGCCGAGCTCCAGTTCCACATCGAAGCCCGCGCCGATGAGCTCGTCGAAGCCGGCATACCGCGCCCCTCCGCGCTCGCCCAGGCCCGCCGCGAGTTCGGCTCCTCCACGCGCATGCGTGAGGACACCCGCTCCGCCTGGCAGTTCCACTGGCTCGAAGACCTCTTCGCCGACCTCCGATATGCCGCGCGCGCCTTCCGCCGCAATCCCGCCTTCGCCTTCACGGCCGTCGCGTGCCTGGCGCTGGGCATCGGCGCCAACATCACCATCTTCAGCATCGCCGCCGAGGTCCTGTTCAGCGAACCGTCGGTGCGCGATCCTCAGACCCTGGTCCAGGTCAGGATCGGCGGCAACAGTCACTCGCCCATGCGCGAGTACCGCTTCGTCCGCGACGCCCAGATCTTCGCCGGACTTGCCGGTGAGAACGAAGAAATGGAGGCCAACTGGCGCGAAGGCGACAATACCTTCCGTCTCTTCGTCGTCCGTGTGACCGATAATTTCTTCACGGTCGCCGGAATTCCTGTAGCCATGGGGCGGCCCATTCAACCGGGCGATTCCGACGCGGCGGTTCTGACGTACGGTTTCTGGCAGCGTCGCCTGGGCGGCGATCCGCAAATCATCGGCCGTAAGATCGTCCTGGATGGGCGCGTCTTCACCGTCTCGGGAGTTCTGCCTCGCGACCACCGCACCGTGACCGGCTTCGGATTCTCGCCGGACCTCTATGTGCCGGTCACCGACGAGAAGACCATCGTCGCCTTCTACGCCCGGCTGGAACCGGGCATCACGCGGCCAGCCGTATTCGGGCGCTTGAAGGCCACCTGCCAGGAATTGGACCGCGTGTATCCCGCGGGTAATCACAAATGGGCCGCCGACCTCCAGGTGTCAGCCATCTCCGGCATCGACCGCATCCGCACGGACGCGGAACTGATGCTGCCCGTCGCGGCCTTCTTCGCCGTGTTGATGGTGGTGGTGGGGCTGGTGCTGCTGATCGCGTGTGCGAATGTGGCGAGCCTGCTGCTAGCCCGCGCCTCCAGCCGGGTTCAGGAACTCGCCATCCGGCTTTCGATCGGCGCCGGCCGCGGACGCATCGTCCGCCAACTCCTGGCGGAAAGCCTGCTGCTGGCGGCTTGTGGAACGGCAGCGGGGCTGCTGCTGAACTTCGGGCTGACTTCGTTCTTGAGCCGCTTCCAGTTCCCGTTGCCGGTGCCGATTCAGTTCGTGATTCAGCCGGATTGGCGTTTGCTCTCGTACGCGGCCGCGGTGGCGCTGGGCACCAGTCTGGTGGCCGGCCTGATGCCCGCGATCAAGGGCACACGGGCGGGCATCAGCGCGGCATTGAAGCAAGCGGGACCTCAGGTGGGTAGGAGCGCCTGGAACCTGCGGAACACGCTGGTGGTCGGGCAACTGGCGGTGTCGATTGTGCTGCTCGCGGCCGGCTTCCTCTTCCTGCGCAACCTGGCGCGGGCGTCCACCACCAGCCCGGGATTCGATATCGACCACACCATCTGGTCGTATATGCGGCTGGTCCCCGAGGCATATCGAAATCGTCTGAAAACCAGAGCGCTCGTCGATGCGGCGGTCGAGCGCCTCCAAAACCTGCCCGGCGTGGAAGCTGTAGCGGTCGCCCGCGTGGTGCCCCTCAACGATCACATGGTGCTAGGCTCGGATCTCTGGACCGATCTGGGGTCGCACCCCGCGCATGTGGAATTCAACATGAACTACGTGGGGCCGGACTATTTCCGGGTGATGCAGATCCCCATCCTGCAAGGCCGCGTCTTCCTGCCCTCGGACCGTAAAGGCACCGGGCGCGTTGCCATCTTGAACGAGAATCTGGCGAAGGCGCTGTTCGCCAATGCCAACCCGGTGGGGCACTCGATCCGGTTTGAAAAAGACACCCCGATCCTGATTGTGGGGGTTGCCCGGAACAGCAAGTACTTCACGCTGGGAGAAGAGAACGCGCTGGCCTACTACGAACCGTACGCTCAGTGGGACGAGTCCGTGGTGAATCTGCATTTTCTGGTGCGCGCCGCCGCCCGCCCCGAGCCGCTGATCCCCGCGATCAACTCCGTCCTCGGCCAACTGGACCCCACCGCCGCGTTGGAAATCAAACCCATGCAGCGTGCGCTGGTTTTCGCCATGCTGCCCAGCCGCGTGGGAGCGGTTCTCCTCGGTTCCATGGGATTGCTCGGCCTGGCCTTGGCCTCCATCGGCCTCTACGGCGTCCTCTTGTACTCGGTGAGTCGCCGCATTCGTGAAATCGGACTCCGCATGGCCCTGGGCGCCACGCCTGGCGGCATTCTGGGACTGGTGCTGCGACAGAGCGCGACCCTGGCGGCCGTAGGAATCGGCATCGGCATGGCGCTGGCAGTCTTTGCCGTGCGCCCTCTGGCGATGTTCCTCGCTCCTGAAGTGCGCCCCACCGACCTGACGAACTTCGTAGTGGTAGGAGCGGTGCTGGCCTTGGTGGCCTTGGCCGCCACAGTCGCCCCCGCCCTGCGAGCCCTGCGCGTGGACCCGGTAGTCGCCTTGAGGCATGAGTAACCAAACGCAGGATGTGGAGTGGGACAGAACGCGCAGGCGCTTACATCAGGAAAACCGCGTGTCACTGGAGCGCTTCAAACATGTCCTCGATCCTCTTGTCTTCCTCCCGTGAGTCCCAACCTGGATAGAGATTAATCTTCCCCTTCCAGGCCCCCCGCCCTCGCCCTTTTTGAGTCGCCTGGGGTGTGCGGACCAGTTGCGCTACCCTCGCTCCCCGGTTGGTCAAAAATACCTCTTCGCCCTCCAGCACAGCCTCAACGAGCTTCGAGAGGTTGTTCTTTGCGCTCCGGATGCCGACTTCCATTTCTTGATTGTAGCTACACGAAGTGGCCATCGGCGCGGATGCCTGCGCCCTCCGGACCTTGTATGCTAGGGAGCATGCGGTGGCTTCTCGCGCTCGCCTTGGTCTCCCAGGTACCTCTCACGGCCGGAACGGCCGCCGATATCGCACGCGCCATCCGCGAGAACAGCTTCGACCGCGACGAGTGTTACCACGTCCGCGATCTCAAGCTCGTCAAGGAAGACCTCCGCATTTACCTCACCGAAGGCCACCTCATTTTCAGCAAACCGGTAGCCGGCCGGCGGATCGCCGCCGTCTTTGTTGCCAGCGGGGAAGGCGGCGACGGCGAGGTGATTCTCCTGCCGCCGGACCGCGCCGAGCGCCGCTCGCTGGCCGCCTACATCGATTCCCCCAATCTGGACGAGCACATTCGGGCCGCCCTGTTTCTCTTCACTGGTGACGACTACGACCGCCTGAAGGCGCAGTTCGCCAATAACCCGGCGAATAAGAAAACCCCCGAAATGGGAGCCGCGCTGGATGACGAATGGACCCCCGTGTTGCGCAATATCGGCGTGGGCTACGCCACCCGCCTCACGCTCGATCTGCTGAACCCGCCAGGAAACCGCCCAGGACTCTTCGCCGGCCTCTACAGCAGCCCCCGGCTCGGCAACTTCGACATTTCGTTCGATCCCTTGAGCGACGAGCAGATCGTGGCCGGCCAGGTGACCAGCCGGAACAACTTGGCGTACTTCGATATCTGGACCAGTTTCGCGGCCAAGTCGTTCCGNNGACGGGGAGACCGTGGAGACGTTTGACATTTCGCCTCAGATGACGGTCACGGAGGCGAGTGTCGACGGCCGCCCGGCGGAAGTGCTCCAGCGCGATTCGGTCCGGCTCGCCATGATCCATGGCGGCAACAATCTCTTCCTGGTGGTGCCTCCCGAGCCGCTCCGCGCGGGCCGCGAATATGAATTCGAGTTTCATCACTCCGGAACGGTAATTTACGACGCCGGCGACCGCGTGCTATACGTCAGCGCACGCGGCGCCTGGTATCCGCTCCACGGAACGCAGTTCTCGGATTACGACCTGCGCTTCCGCTACCCCAAAGATCTGGACCTGGTCACTCCCGGGGACGTCGTGGAGGACCGTACCGAAGGCGATTGGCGCATCACGCGCCGGCGCACCGCATCCGCCATTCGCATCGCCGCTTTCAACCTGGGCAATTACGAACATGCGCGCCTGGAGCGCGGCAATTACGTGGTGGATGTCTGCGCCAACCGGGCCCTGGAGCGCGCCTTGCGCCCTCGCCCACAGAGCATTACCCCGGTTCTGCCGCCCGGAATCCGGACGCGCCGCATACCCGATCCGATGGCCGAGGCACAGGTTTTGCCTCCCCCTATGGACCCCATGGCGCGGCTGCAAAACCTGGCGTCGGAAGTGGCTTCGGCCATGGAGTTCATGGCCTCCAAGTTCGGGCCGCCAACGCTCGCCCACCTGACAGTTTCACCCATCCCCGGGACCTTCGGCCAAGGCTTTCCGGGCTTGGTTTATCTCTCGACGCTGGCTTACCTCAAGAACGTCCCCGGCCCCCGTTATGAAGGAGGCGAACCGCAGGAGATCTTCTTCCAGGACGTTCTGCAGGCGCACGAAACGGCGCACCAGTGGTGGGGCAACCGGGTAACTGCCAACTCCTACCGGGACTACTGGCTCATGGAGTCCCTGGCCAATTACTCCGCACTGCTGTACCTCGAAAAGACTAAAGGCCTCCATGACTCGGAAGAGATGTTGGATGCCTACCGCAAAGAGCTGCTGGCCAAGGGCGAGAACGGCCAGATTGTCGATTCCACCGGGCCCATCGTATTGGGCACGCGCCTGGAGAACTCGCAGGAGCCACGCGCGTGGCGCTCTATTACTTACGGAAAAGGCTCCTGGATCATGCAGATGCTACGCCAGCGCATGGGCGACGAGCGTTTCTTCTCGATGCTCGCCGAGATCACCAAACGCTACGACGGCAAAGCCCTCAGTACCGAAGCCTTCCGCGGCCTGGCGGCCGGTTTTCTGCCTCCCAAGTCGGAAGACCCGAAGCTCGAGACCTTCTTCGAGCAATGGGTTTATGGCACCGGCATTCCCACGTTGAAACTGACTTACACACTCAAAGGTAAGGCGCCTGCACTAAAGCTGGTGGGAACCCTGACGCAGTCGGACGTGGATGACGATTTCAGTACCCTCACGCCGGTGGAGATCAAAGTCGCGGGCGGCCGCAGCATTACGCAATGGGTGGCGTCCGCGAGCACTCCTGTGACTTTCACGGTGCCGTTGAAAACGCCGCCGCTGAAAGTCACTTTGGATCCACACCACGGGGTGCTGCGCCGCTAGTGGCACAGGCATTCTTGCCTGTGTTGGTTTTTCTTTCTTGCTCAAAGCAACACAGGCAAGAATGCCTGTGCCACATTTACATCAGCACGAGCACCGCGATCTTGCCATCGGTTTCCAAGTTGTCGCCCGTGGCGTTCTGCGCTTTTCGCGGCACCTTCGGACGATCCACTAACTCTATCGACTGCACCCGACCTGTGAACAGCAGGTCGTTCACTACCTTGGCACGCTCGCGGTCGATCTCGGAATCGATCCTATGGATGAAGGTCCGGTTCTCTTCCGAAAAGTTGATGCCCACATCGTGCGTCGCCGCGACCGCCCAAACCGCCTTCCCTTGAAACATCGAGGGACGCAGCCAGACGCGCAGATGGTGCCGCCGGGCGAATGTGTTGTTGAGCTTCTCGAACACCAGGTCGGGCGCCTTCCCATCCAGCAGCAGCACGGAGACGGGCGCTTCATTGTAGCCCCGGTCCTCGGCCAGCGCGCGGATGGTCTCGAACTTCGCCAACGCGTTCAGCTTTTGGGCGACGGCCCATCCCGCCGCGGCAAATACCTGCTGCACCTGCTCCCGGTCGCCGATCAGCATCAGGTTGGTGACGTCGGAGGGCTTCGGCGGCCGCTCCGCCATGGTCTGAAAGGGCTCGCGCGTCACCAGGGCCACGAGCGCCGCTTTGTTCCGCATCGGCTGGAGTTTCGTCGACGAACCGGGACCCGCCGGGGCCTTCAACGCGAGCGGCGCGGTCAGCTTCAAGGTCATCTCCACGCCGGCATCGTAGGTGATATCGCTCTCCACCGCCTGAAGCACCACGCTCTTGGCCTCTCTCAGAACGCTGGCCAACCCGGAGTACTTCCCGGCAATCTTGTCGATCCCCGCGTCCAACTTGCCGGCGAGCGTCTCCGCGGCCAGAATGCCGCTGATCTGCCCCTTCTCGTCCAGTTTCTCGCGCGCGTTGTCGACGGCAGCCACCTGGGCGGCCAGTTTCAGCTTCACGCCGCCAGCTTCGATCTCCGTAAAGTTAAGCGACAGCACCGACCGCTCGTCCGCCTTGGTGGATTGCGTGGACGTCCCCACCGTGCCGCGCACAGCGGCGCCCGCGGGGATGACGACCTGAGCGCCCTCGATGACCGGCGCGATGACGACCGCTTCGACTGGGTCCTGGGGCTTGGAACTCTGGGTGGAAATTTTGGTCTTGAGGCGGATCTGAATCTCTGTGCCCGCGGGCAAGTCCAGAGCCAACGAGGAAACCGGCAGCAGAGCGGCAAGCAGAACTGCCGCGACCCAAATGCCGGACTCCCGAGCCGCCGCGGACTTCATTCCGCCTTCTGGCTCCTGACTCCTGCCTTCTTGTCTACCTCTCCGAGATCTCCGAAACCAAGCCATCGACTTCCTCGATCCGCAGCAGAAAGCGCTTGCGCGCCTCCAACCTCGATTCCGGGGCGTTGAAGCGGGCGGATACCATCCGGTCCTGAAAGGTGTGTCCCGGGATTTTGTCCCGCTCCACCAGCGTATCCGTGAACTTAGGCCCCAGCAAAGGAATGGCTTCAAAAAGCCGTTTGGCGTCCATCTCCGCGACGGTCTGACTGTCATACTGCTTGCCGTCTTTTTCCTCCATCACGATGCTGAGGCCGCGCACCATGAAGAGGACGTTACCTGGATTGTTGACGCGGAAGTCCAGAACCACTACCGAGCTGTTGTCGTCAAGCGGAGCGGTGCGGACCTTGAGGATGCTGCCGGTCAATCCGACCCGCGCCCCGCGCTGCATGATCAAAATTCCGGTTACCACCAGCCCCACGCAGGCGAGCCCAATCCCACACGCCATCCAGAACTGGTTCTTCATCTCAGATCTCACCCACGATGCGCATGATCTCTTCCATGGAGGTGTGCGCCGCGGCGATCAGGGTGCCATCGAAGAGGTGCGTTTCGAGACCGATCTTGCCCTTGTATCCATCCTTGTCGAGCGCCAGCATGATGGCCTTCCAATCTTCCTTTTCGGGACTGGCCGGCATCACGCCCTTGCCCTTCACCTGGACATTGAGAATGCGTTTCTTGGGCAGGAGCGCGTATCCATCCGGATAGGAAGTCTCCTTGCCGTAGGCGTTGTGCGGGTCCCAGTTCATGCCCACCCACTTGGAGGGNNTTCGCTGCCGATCGTTTCGGCGATGCGCGAATACATCGTCTTGGGATCTTCGACGCGTGAGCCGGCGAAGACGCGAATCTTGTCGCATCCCATGATCTGGGCGCAGCGGATGGCCTTCTTCAGATCATCGATGCGGTTATCCCAGCGGACTTTCTCGGAAGCCAGGCGCTTCTCGCGAGCGGCGGGTTCCTCGGGCCTCCGGCGGGTGGGTTCGCTGCCCGGCCAGCCGAACTTCAGCAGGCTGGTATTGATGAACGAGACTTTGAGCCCCTCGCTGGCGAACCGTGCGGCATCCGCCTTGATCTCCGCCTCGGTCAAGGCGAAATACTCCTTCTTCCCGTTGGGCTCGTTTTTCGGGGGATTGCGGATCTCCACAAACTGCAGTCCGAACTGGTGAGCGAACGCGATCGACTCGTCCGTGGTCAAGCCGATTTCGTCGGTAATGGCGCTGATGCGCGTTTTGTCCATGTGGCTGCGCGCCCATAATGTGGATGCGCAGGCCGCTCCCGCCGCCAGAAGTTCACGCCTCGTCATAAATCGATTGTAATGGAAAAGCGATCGGTAAACACTTCGCATCCACGCCCAGTGCGGCGGGACCGTCAATACTCGTGATGAGACACAAAATCGTTGCTTTGATGAGCCTGCTGCTCGCGGGCTCGGCACAGAGCCAGACCCCGGCCATCATTGGCGGCGGATATCGGGATCCATCCATCCTCTCGGTTGCTCCCGGTCAATTACTTACACTGTTTGTAGCGGGAATTGGAAAGCATCTCAGTTCCAAACCATTGACGGCCAGCGCCCCGCTACCTCTCATCCTAGGAGGCGTCACCGTCACGTTGCGTCAAAGCTCCGCGCCCACCACGGTTTCTGTACCCATTTCTGCCGCTGTGCTGACCAACACCTGCCAATCGCTTGGCAACACGCCCTGCACTGGCGCCCCTCTCGCGGCTATCACGGTTCAGATTCCGTTTGAACTGGCAGTCGATTCCCCGCAGGATCCGAGCCAGAGGAGTGAAGCTATCCTCAACGTGCAGGAAGACGGAGTCTCCAGTACTGATTTTCTGGTGGCGGCCGTATACAGCAATATTCATTTCGTGACGGGACGCGGTCCGCTGGCGCTGGACTACGTATCGCAGAACTCCATCCACGGTGCGATGGTGACACACGCCGACGGCAATCCCGTGTTGCCCGGTTTGCCGGCCAAGCCCGGAGAAACCCTGTTAGTTTATGGATACGGATTCGGACGGCCGGCCAATAACCTGAAAACGGGCGATGCACCTCAGGCGGCCAATCCAGTGCCGCTGTATGGCTCGGTGCTCTTTTCCAGCCTTTTGCCCGCGAGCGCGGGAACCGCTTCCGGCAACCTCGGATCCCTCGATTCGTTCCAGTACATCTCATACGTGGGCGTAACGCCGAGTGCAGTTGGTGTGTACCAAATAAATTTCGTGGTTCCACCCATACCGGCCGGGACTCCATCCTGCGGCAACGGGATAAACGACTGGAACTTCATGGTTACCGTTGGGAGTTCTGTGGGACCCCAGAGTTTTGCGTTCTGTGTAGAGCCTTAACGTTGACAAAGAAAGTCTTCTTGAGTATTTGGCTGGGGAGCAGTTCGTACAGCGACATGCAGACGCAAGGGTGACGACCCAGCGAGGCCGTGCGCCCCGCTGAAGATTTCGTTTGATGATTATCTGCCCACCTTTCCCGCGTTACGGCCAGTCCTTAAACTGAGGTCCTGCGCGGCCAGCCAGCCAAATCCGGCCCGATGAAATGCGATACATCCTCGCTGACGCCGTAGTGGTTACCGATTCGACGGGCGGGATGAAGTAGCCGGTTGGCTTTCTAATCGAGTTTGCACAGCGCTCCAAGGAAAGCTATGGTGGGAAGATGACCGTGGAAAACATCAAGGAGGCCATTGTCCAACTCTCCGAACCCGATCGTAAGCAACTCGCCGACTGGCTAGAAGAATTGGACGAGGAGGAGTGGGATCGGCAGATGGAAGAAGATTTCTCTCCAGGCGGGCGCGGCGCGCACCTTCTTGAAAAGGTCGATCGGGAAATCCAATCCGGCAACTACACCTCTCTCGAAGAGGGGCTTCGCCGCCGTCGCGACCAGCGAGCCAAGTAATACCAGCCGCATTCATTCCTCCACGGCACATGGTAGGAATTCATGGTCCCCTCTCGTGTTTGACTTCGCCCGCTTACGCAGCCTGGACATCGGCGTGCGGCGCGACGGCGTCTGGACCGCGGCCGTCCAACTGCCCGAGGCCAACTACAAGAGCGACCGGCAGAAGTTCGACTTCTCGGAGACGCTGCTGGAAAAATCGCGGCGTATCGGCGGGGTGGATCGGGCGGCCTTGAGCGACCACCTCCCGCTCGAAGGGGGCAGCAATTACTATGTCAAACTCCGCGGGCAGACATCCACGATGAGCAACCAACTGGTGGAGAGTCACTCTGTCTCGCCCGAGTATTTCAGCGCGATGGGAGTCAGATTGCTCCAGGGACGAGTCTTCACATCGGCCGACATCCAGACGGCCCTGGAGCACGAGATGCGCTTCCGCCCGTTCTGGGAGAATGACCGCAGGCCACCCGCGGACCAGACCAACGGCGTCGTCGACGCTTGCGTGATCAATGAGAGCATGGCTCGCTTCTTCTGGCCAAACGAAAGCCCGCACGGGAAGATGTTTTCGCAAGGCAGTGACAACGGCCCCTGGAAACAGGTCGTCGGGGTAGTAAACGACGTGCGGCAATGGGGCCTCACTCAGAAGGCTATCCCAGAGGCCTATGACCCCTTCGACGGACGGTCGCGCTTGTTTCTGGTGCTGCACACGTCGTTGCCGCCATCCAGTGTGACGCCCGAAGTGCGTAGCGCGCTGGGGCAGATCGATTCCACCTTGCCGCTGTATAGCGTTCGCTCGATGGATCAGGTGGTTGCCGGCCAGGCGCAGGGGCAGCAGTTTCTCAGCCTGCTGGTCGGCTCCTTCGCGGGACTGGCGGCCCTCCTGGCGGCCATCGGCATCTATGGCGTGATCTCGTACCTGGTGACGCAGCGGACGCGCGAAATCGGCATCCGGATATCGCTCGGCGCCAGCCGCGGCCGCGTGCTCGGCGAAGTGGTGCGGGAGGGCATGCGGCTGGCCCTGCTGGGCCTCGCCGCGGGGATGGCGGGCGCGTTCGCCGTCGGTCGGATTCTCGGGAGCCTGCTGCACGAAGTCAAACCGGGCGACCCGCTAATCTTCGCGGCGACCGCGGGCCTGCTGGCGGCGGTGGCGCTGATCGCATGTTACGTCCCGGCCCGGCGCGCGGCTCGCTTGGATCCGACGATCGCACTGCGGTACGAATAAGGTACGGCGTTTCGATGCCGGCCAAGAAGTGGGGCGGACGCCCTCGTNNCCGCGCCGGACCCCCTGGTCCGGCTTTTCGCCCGTCCCAACAGGCCGACCGGGGGTCGGCCGCGGACCAGGGGGTCCGCCCCACTGTGCCCAGCATGGGCAGAATCTATCGAGACGAAAGGAGCTCGACGGAGTTGATGACGACAACCGTAGCGAAACGCAAGGCGTAACCGCGAGGGGAAAGCCGAAAGAAGCGCGTAGCAAACTCTCGACCGTAGGAACACTAACTGGCAGTGAGGCCGGGTGCGGGCGGCAAGCTGGCCCTGAACAGCGAAGCCCAAAAGTCATCA
>PMTT01000570.1:0-3649 GCA_003167275.1 Bryobacterales bacterium
GTTGTCGCTCAAACCGGACATCGAGAAACTCGCTTCGGTGACTCCGAAACCGGAGTTGCCGCCGATGCCGGCTGCCAGACGGTCGGTTTCGTCCGCGATCTGCTTGCTGCTGCGGGGCGTGGTCCCCTCGCGCAGCATGGTGGCCGTCAGGCTTGCCAGGCCACTCAGGTCGGCGGGTTCATCCAGGCCTCCGGCGCCCCGGATGCCGAGGGTCATCGAAATCTGCGGCAGCCGATGGTCCTCCAGGATCAGAACGGTCAGGCCGTTATCGAGGCGGGTCTCCACGGGCTTGGGGAGCTTGACCTTCAGGACTTCCTGGGAGACCGGAGCCTTATTCTTGAAAGCTTCCTTGGCTTCCTTCTTAGGAGGGGCATTCCCCGGCATCGGCATTTGGGGAGGCTGTCCCCAAGCTATCCAAAGACCAATCGGTATCAGGCAAATCAGCATTTTTCGCATGGTCGTCTCCATTCCTGCCTGCGCGCTACTGGCCCGGCCCCGCAGGCCCCGCCGGTGCGGTTTTCTTGGGCAGCGTGATGATTACGGTGCGGTTGTTCTCGGTGAGGTACTTCTTCGCCACCCGCATCACGTCCTGCTTGGTGACTGCCATCATCTTTTGATACCGCTCGTTCAGGATGTTTGCATCGCCGAAATCCACGAAATCGTCGGCTAAAGTAGCGGCCCGGTTGAGGGTGCTCTGGGCTCCCGACACCTGGCTGCGCCGCGCCTGCATACGCACCTTCTCCAACTCTTCGTCGGTGACCGGTTCGCTCTGGATTTTGGCGATCTCTTCATACAGCGTCTTCTCGATGGCGGCGAGGTCCTTCCCCGGCCGCGCCATGACGGAAAACTGTTCCAGCCCCGGCCCGCGCTGCTCGGCCGCAAAGGCGTTGGCGCCGGTCGCCATCTCCTGCTCCTTCACCAGCCGTTGATATAGCCGCGACGATTGTCCGGATCCCAGGATCTGGCTCATGACGCGGAGCGCGTAAAAGTCGGGCGTGTTGCCAGGGCCAATCTTATAGGCGATGTCGATCCGCGGAAGCTGTGCGAACGCGTCTTCGAGAGTCTTCCGGCGCTCGGCCTTCTGTTCCGGTTCGGCCATGTCCGGTTGGGGCGGAGGCGGCTGGGAGGGGATCTCCTCGAAGTACTTCTTGACCTTGGCCATTAATTCGTCGCTCTTGAAATCACCCACGATCGCGACCACCGCATTGTTCGGCGCGTAGTAGCGCTTGAAGAAGTCCTGAACGTCCTGCAAGCTGGCGGCGTTGAGATCTTCCATCGACCCGACCACCGAATGCTTATAGCCGAAGTTGTCATAAGCCGTTTCGTTGACCGCTTCGAAGGTCTTGCCATAGGGCTGATTGTCCACGCGCAGGCGGCGTTCCTCCTGCACCGCGTTGCGCTGGTTGTCGAGGTTGAACTGGGTCACCGCCAGCGCCCGCATGCGGTCCGATTCGAGAAACAGGCCCAGGTCGATCTGGTTGGCGGGGAGCGTCTCAAAGTAGAGTGTGCGGTCCTCGTTCGTGGTCCCGTTCAAGGAGCCGCCGTTGGCTGAAATGAGCGCGGAATGCTCGCCTCGGGCGGCGTTCTCCGATCCCTGGAACATCATGTGCTCGAACAGGTGGGCAAACCCGGTGCGCCCCCGCTTTTCATCGCGCGAACCCACGTTGTAGGAGACGGCGATGGAGTAGGTGGGCGCGGTATGATCCTCCGAGAGGATGATCGTGAGCCCGTTTTTCAGCTTGTATTGCTTGATTGGGACTTTCACTTCTTTGACGTCGGCGGCCAGCGCCATCGACGCCACCGCAAGAAATGCGGAAAACGCCAGAGCTTTCTTCATATTCACCCCTTGAACTCCACTATGATACCGCCGCGGAAGCCGGTTAGCTCACGAGCGCCAGGTCGTGTGGCGAGAATCTTTCGGACACCAGCGGCACGACCGAGCACACTTCGGCCCGGCTTCAGGGGTTAAGACGTCGAGCGGCGGAGAAAGTCTCGCTGGAGACGGTGGGGCGGACCCCCTGGTCCGCGGCCGACGCCCTCGTCGGCCTCCTGCCCTCACGCGATATTTTGATTGATAGGGCGACAGCGGGTCCGGGGGGACCCGNNCCCACCATGCTGGTGCAGTCGCCCGTTTTCATGCCGATCCTTGCCCGCCGGCCCGGGAAAATCGTAGGGGTCACGAGGCGCGATGGGCCGCGTCGGAGCTTGAATGGGCAGGCGGAGACCGCCGGCCCCACAACTCCGCGCGACAATGGACCGGGAGGAAGTGAAAACATGCGAGTAATTGCGGATCTGTGCCTGATTCCGATTGGGGTGGGGGTTTCCGTGTCCAAGGAAATCGCGGCCTGCGAGCGGGTCTTCGCCGATGCCGGCCTGAAGGTGAACCTGCACGCCTACGGCACGAATATCGAAGGCGAGTGGGACGAGGTGTTCGCGGCCATCAAGCGCTGCCACGAAGTGGTGCATTCGATGGGCGCCCCGCGGGTCTCCTCGAGCCTGCGATTCGGCACGCGCACCGACCGGGAACAGACCATGGACGACAAGATGAGAAGCGTGAAGGAGAAACTGGCTGCCGGGTAGGCTGCGCAGGCCAAAGGACACAGGCAAGAATGCCCGTGTTACGACCAGTGCTTCAGCTCTTTCGATTCCACCTTCGTCTCGTCCAGTTCGATCCCGTAGCCGGGGGTGTCGGGCAGCGCAAAGTGGGCGTTCTGGAGAACGGGCGGATTCTTATCGAAGTGGTAGTACGATTTCATCTTGAGGATCAGGTGCTCCGCCAGGGGGCAAACCGCCGGAGACTGGCTCGCAATCACGTGCAGGGCCGCATGCAGGCTGTGTCCGTGAGGGATCACCGGGACATCGAAGATGGATGCCAGGGTACAGATCTTTTGCAGCTCGGTGGTGCCGCCGCACCACTCCGGGTCGCACTGCACCACGCTGAGTGCTCCCTCCTTCAGGTAGTCGTACACTTCCCATCGGCCTTGAATGTGCTCGCCCGAAGCGACGGGGATCGAAGTACCTTTCCGAAGTTGGGCGAAGCTGTCGATCTTCTCGGCCTGGGTGGCCTCCTCGATCCAGCGCGGCCGAAAACGTTCCACCTGTTTGGCCCATTCGAGCGTGTACGTCAGGTCCCATCCGCTGTAAACGTCGAACATCAACTCGGTCTCTTCTCCCACGGCTTCGCGCAGAATGCGGACCAGGTCGACGTTCTTCTTCAACCCGTCATAGCCATCGCCCGGCCCGTATGCCAGGAACCACTTCTGGTAACGGTAGCCTTCCTTCTTGATCTGGGCGGCGCGCGACTGCACCTTCTCCGGCTCCAGGGAATAGCCGAGGCAACTCGCGTAGGCTTCCACGGAAGAACGCGTTGGCCCTCCCAGCAGCCGGTACACCGGCGCCTTGAAGTATCGCCCCCGCAGGTCCCACAAAGTGTTGTCCACGGCGCTGATCGCCATCAGGAAGTAGCCGCGCCGCGAGTGGCGGTTCGAGCGGTACAGTTGGTCCCACAGCTTTTCGTTCGCCAGGGCGTCCTTGCCCATCAGGAATGGCCGCAGTTGTTGCTCCACCACGATCGCGACCTCCGTGTCGATCGGCCCGTAGAAGCCTTCCACGTCGCCGTCGGTCTTGATCTTCAGATAGAGCGCGCTCG
>PMTT01000570.1:3686-8314 GCA_003167275.1 Bryobacterales bacterium
GCGGGCAGCGCGGCCAAAAAGTGGCGTCGTGAAATCATAGGGGTCCAGTGCGAGTCTAATCCACGATATCATTGGCGATCATGCCCGAGGATGCCTTCGAAGCGATCGAAAACCTGGTGCAGTCGGGCGATCCGGCCAGCACGTTCGACTTTCTGATTCACTGCTGCCGCGAGTCCAAGGATTACCGCGCGCTATTCGAAGCCCGCCTGATGCGCAAGCGTTGGGAACTCGGACTGCCGGTGTACCAGTTGCGCGATCTGTCGGCGCTTTCGACCGAGATCCAGAATGCCTACGGGCAGGCGGTCACGGAAACGGCCCGGGAGGTGGGCGAACTGTTCCTGGCGGATGGCGAGATTGCGAACGCCTGGCCCTATCTGCGCGCCACCGGCGACTCCGCACGGGTGGCCACCGCGATTGAATCCGTCGAGCCCGGCGACAATACCGACCCGATCATCGAGATCGCATTCCAGGAAGGTGTCCACCCCGCCAAAGGCCTGGAGTTGATCCTGAGGAAGTACGGCATCTGCCAGGCACTGAGCGCGCTTGGCATGTCCCCGGTGGAGAAGGATCGCGAAAAGTGCATCGGCCTGCTGGCGCGCGACATTCACGGCGAGATCGTGGAGCGCCTCGGCAAAGCTATTGAGCAGGAGGAGGCCGCCAGGCCGGATGCCACGTCGATCGCGGAACTGGCGGCCGGCCGGGACTGGCTGTTTGGCGAGTACAACAGCTACGTGGATACCTCGCACCTGGTTTCCATCCTGCAGTATTGTCCCGAGGTGAGCGACTCCGGACTGCTGCGGCTCTTTCAAGACTTCTGCGAGTACGGGAAGCGGCTCTCGCCGCAGTTCCGCGTCCAGGGCCAGCCGCCCTTCGAGGATGTCTACGCCGACTATGGTCATTACGCACAGGCGCTGCTTTTGGGGGCAGAAGAAACCAACACAGGCAAGAATGCCTGTGCCACGGGTGGGACGGATGTGGAGACGCATCTGGATCACTTTCGCCAGAAACTGGCGGCCAGCGATCCCCAGCGTGTGGGCACCCTGCCCGCACAGTTGCTGGTGAAACTGCTGGCCCGGCTGAATAGGTTCGAAGAGGCTCTTGCCGTAGCGCTCGCGCACTTCCCGAACGAGCCATCGAATCAACTGAACTGTCCGGCCGCCATGGAACTCTGCGAAGCGGCTGAAGATTTTGAACGAATGAGAGAGCTGGCACGGGAAAGGGGCGACTTGTTGAGTTATGCGGCCGCGGCGTTGGCGGCTCGGACGCGGTAGTGGCCAGTGGGACATCGTTTTTGTCGTCTGTCAGGCGGGTGAAAGGCGGCAAATGGTGTTGGGTGCCCGACCGGGATCGAAGATAATGGCTGAAGCGGGGAAAATGGGCTTGCGCGCGAGAATCGCAGTGTATCTCGCCATCCTGGGTGGCGGAAACTTGTGGGGGCAAATCCCCACGGGCACCCTTGCAGGGAGCGTCCGCGACGCTTCGGGCGCCGCGGTTGTCAGCGCCACCGTCAGCATCAAGTGCGCCGCCACCAACGGCAATCGCGACATCGCCACGGGCCCATCCGGATCTTTCAAGGCGTCCAATCTGCCGCCCGGCGCTTACGACCTTACGGTGACCAAGACCGGATTCCGCACGCTTCGGGAGCCGGGCGTCTCCGTGGAATTGGATCGCACCACCGAGGTCGCGCTGGTGCTGGACGTGGGATCCGTGTCGGACTCCGTGGAAGTCCCGGCGACTGCCACTGCCAGCGATACCCAGGTGGTTCTCGACCAGTTGTTCGCGATGGCCGAGTTGATGGAACTCGTACAGGACACCCGGACCATTACCGACCTGGGCTACCTGGCATCCGGTGTAGCCCGCCGCGCCAGTGGCGGCCTGGGCTCGGGTTTCGTGGTGGGCGGCGCGCGCGCGGACAACACCAACTTCATCGTGGACGGCTTCAGCGACTACGACCCCCGAACGGGCGGCCCGCAGGTGATGCCGAACTACGACGCCATCGAAGAGTTCCGGGTTCAGACCATCGGCAGCACCGCGGAGTATGGCCGCATGGCGGGCGGGGTGATGAATATGGTGCTCCGTAGCGGCGCCAACCGGCTGCATGGCGGCGCCTTCGAATATCTGCGTTCGGACCTTTTCAGCGCCCGCAACTTCTTCGATGTCGAGAAGTCCCGGCTCCTGAGCAATCAGTTCGGGGCAACGCTGGGCGGTCCCGTGGCGATCCCGCGAGTCTATCGCGGCAAGGATCGCACGTTCTTCCTTGCGAGTTGGGAAACGCTGCTGCAATCTTCCGGAGGCAACCGGCTGTCCGAGGTCCCAACGAGTCTTGAACGCTCCGGCGATTTTTCGCAGAGTGTGGGTGCGGCCGGGCGTCCCGTGGTCGTCAGCGACCCGCTCAGCGGGGCGGCTTTTCCTGGCGATCGCATTCCAGCCAGCCGCCTCGATCCGATCGCCCAGAAAACCGCTCCGTATTATCCTTTGCCGAACAGTGGCAATCCCACGGACAATTACCATGCCGACGCCCTGAGCCAGACTCATTGGACCAGCCTGCTTCTGAAGCTGGATGAGCGCGTGACCGAGAAGGATACGGTTTCGTTTCGTTATCTGACGCGCCTGAACGCGGGGATGAATCCCTATTCGGGCAGCGACACCGGTCTCTTCGGCAGCCATTCCAACACGCGGCCGACACTCTCGGGCGTAAGCTACACGCGGGTTTTCGGACCCGCCCTGGTGAACGAGCTCCGCGCCGGCTTCGTGCGCATAAGCGACCATGAGTCCAGCAGTTACCAAGGGCAGGAGATCGGCTCCCAGTTGGGGTTGCCGCCCGTTGTAACCGACCCCCAGTTCCTCGGTTTTCCCCGCTTCACGGTTCTGAACCTGGCGGCGCTGGGGGACTCCACCACCATGCCGGTGAATTTCACCGTCAACAACTACGAGGTTGCGGATGCGGTGAGCTGGGTCCACCGGCGGCACCTGCTGAAGTTCGGAGGCGACTTCCTGCGCACCCAGTTCTTCCAGCAACTCAATAACAACGCCAACGGTAGTTTCAATTTTCTGGGCCGCTGGTCCGGCGTGCCGTTCGCCGATTTCCTGTTGGGATTGCCGGACAGCACGTCGCGGCAGTCGAGTTCGAGCCCCGCGTATCTTTTCAGTTCCGACGCGGGGCTGTTCGTTCAGGACCAATTCACCGTCTCTTCGCATCTGACCCTGAGTTTCGGCGCCCGCTATGAAATGATGCGCCCTCCTTATGAGAAGTACGGGCGCATCTCCAGTTTCGTGCCGGAATTGGGGATGGTGGTGATTGCCAACGGGAGCAGCATTCCGGACCTTGCTCAACGCGTCGCCGCTGCCGGACTCACCGGCCATGTCACGACGGCGGCCCAGGCGGGATTGCCGAATTCACTGGTCTACGCCAACGATCGGGACTTCGCGCCCCGCTTCGGCTTCGCGCTCCGGCCATCGGGCAAATCCGATCTGGTGATTCGCGGAGGCTATGGCATTTACTTCGCGGATTCGCTGCTGAACCCCATTCGAAACGATCTGACCAACGTCTACCCGTTCGCGGTCTCCCAGACTTTCAATCGCGTGGCGGGCCAGCCCCAGGCGCTCACCCTGGAGGATCCATTCCCGGCTAAGCTCGCAAGCCTTCCGGGTGTGACCAACGCCAACGGTTTTGAGCTTCACCCCCGCCCCCAGTATCTGCAGAGTTACTCCCTGTCGATCGAACGGCAGCTCGGGGCTTCCACTACCTTCGATGTGGAGTACGCAGGTTCCCGCGGCACTCACCTGGAACGGCAGTATGACTTGAACCAGCCGTTTCTCAATCCTGCCCTGAAGCTGCCCAACGGGACATTCCCGCGGCCATTTGCCGGTTTCGGCACCATCAACTTCTACTCCTTCGGATCGAATTCCGTCTATAACTCGGGCTCCGCAACGCTGCGGCGAGTCTTCCGGAATGGCTTCTTCTACGGCATTACGTATGTGTACAGCAAGTCGATTGACGACGCCTCGCAAATCTCCGGCAATTCCACGGGCGACTACCCCGGCGCCCAGAATTCCCGCGACCTGAGTGCCGAGCGTGGCCGGTCGGACTGGGACACCGGTCATTCGCTGCTGATATTCGGCTCTTACGCGCTGCCTCTGCGCGGAGCGGCGTGGGCGCGAGGCTGGCAGATTTCGACGACCGCGCGGCTGTACACGGGTCAGCCCTTCACACCCCGTGTGGGGAACGCCAATGTGAACCTGGGAGAAGCCAATCGGCCCGACCGCCTGTCCAAGGACTCGCTTCCAAACCCCAGCGTGCTGGACTGGTTTAACCTGGCGGCGTTTCCGGCAGTGCCACCTGGCGCCTTCCGGTTTGGGGACTCCGGACGAAATATCCTGGACGGCCCCGGTTCCGCCACCGTGAACGCCGCTTTGAGTAAGAACTTCCGCATGGGAGACCTGGGCAACGCGCAATTGCGATGCGAGGCCATCAACGTTTTGAACCGCGCCAACTTCGGGCTTCCGGTCAACTCCGTGGACGCCCAGAACGCCGGCCAGATCGTAAGCGCCGACGCCGGGCGCACGGTGCAGTTTGGATTGCGGCTGAGGTTTTGAGACTGCCGGTTTGTGGGGCAGGATTTCATCCT
>PMTT01000154.1:0-4593 GCA_003167275.1 Bryobacterales bacterium
TTCCGGAGAATCGCCCTCCTGAAAGGAGATCACTACGGAATCGAGCGACACACGAGTCCCGGCGAGGTAGAGTCCCCCGTCCCGCTCTTCGATGTATGGGGAAACTGTGTTCGCCACGGTGACTCCTCACAACAGTCTAGCACCTGGATAGCGAACCGCTCGTCGGAGGGAAATGCGCCAATGACGATCTTATCGCTTGTGGACCCATGAGGGGGCGCGGTATCCTGAACCGAATCTCCTATGCTGCTTCAAATCGAGCAAAAACGGATCGAACCAGATATCGCGGTAGTGGAAATGACCGGCCGGTTTGCGCTGGGGCGCGAGAGTCAGCGGCTGGAATCGATCGTGGACGAACTGGTGAAGTCCGGCAGTACACGAACCATCCTGGACTTGACGGGAGTGAACTACGTCGACAGCGCCGGGATCGGCCTGATCGCCCTGGCGGCCGGCAGGCTGAAAGAGGCGGGCGGCAGGCTGGTGGTAGTAGCGCCGGACGGCCGGGTCCTGGAGATGTTGAAGATGACCCAGGTAAACCGGATCGTGACGGTGTGCCCGACGGCGCAGGAGGCAGCTAAGGCTTTCGGATAAAGCGTCCGGCGCCCCGGCGCCAACAGCGCGGCGATCCGGTCACCGCACATGCTATAATCTTGGGTTACTGCCATGGAACGGCCCGTAGCTCAGTTGGTTAGAGTGGTACTTACGGACCGGTGTTGTTGTAGTTTCATAGGTTTACGGCGGTCAGTCTGGACGCCACCTGGACTCCAGGGGCGCTACCGTGGCGGTTTTGGACTCCCGTTTTTGGAGTCCTCAGATTTCAATTAAGGGCTTGTAGCTCAGTTGGTTAGAGCGCCTGCTTGACACGCAGGAGGTCACAGATTCGAGTTCTGTCAAGCCCACCACTTCCGTGCGACACCCAACGTTCGGGTCAGACCTCTACCGTTGCGAGGTAGGACTTCAGTTCAAGGAGACGCCCCGTCGGTCTTTCTCCACGTTTTCCTTGCCCACAGGCACACGGCCCAGAACTACGGCCACCGACGTCCAAGGCAGCCACGGCGCGAACCTCGGCTAGTCGCCGCCCATATGTCGGAAAGGCCACTCCGCAGGGCTGGCGGCGGCCGTGTTGTTGGCTATTGTCCGGCTCGGACCTCGTTCAGCAGGTTGGGGTGCCTGTCGAGCACCATGAGGAGTTTCACCAGCGCGAGCGGCGGTTTCGTCTTTCCGCTCTCATAGCGCGAAAACGCATTGGGGCCGCCGCCGAAGATCGCGGCCGCCTGACGCTGGTCAAGCGCTAGCTTCTTGCGGACGCGCGCAATGAAACCAGGATCGACAATAGAGGCGTTCACCTGCTTATTGAACTCCAGCATCGCCGCGCTGACGCGTGACGCTTCCGCCGCAGCGAGCACGCTTTCCCCGCAGGCGGGACAGAAATCACCGCGAACGGATCGGATCGTGGTGGTTTCGCCTTTGTAGGTGTACGGGATATCGCGCGTGTCGCGCACGAGCTTTCCCCCCGCGCATGATGGGCATTTCATAGCATTGCTCCTTCCTTCATGACTTCGATGTTCCTTCACTCATAGCTCCTTGAACGACACGATCAGCAAGTCGTCCAGGACAGTGAGTTTCAGATACACCTCGCCGACCGGAGTCTCCGGCCGGTAGACGTCCTGCCAGATGCGGTGATCGGCATGTGTGGTCATGCTCTTGTAGAAGTCCCTCGGCGTGAGCGCTCGGACGACGTCGACAATCTCTTCGAATCCGAACCCCAAAGCCGCGCCGCCGGCGAGTGCCGAGATGGTCGTGCGGACTTTGCCTGCCGCGACCATGGCCTTAACGACCGCCAGCTTACAGTGCGGCGTTCGTTTCTCCATTGGAACCAGACTAACCTACTTGGTTAAATTTGGCAACTTGGTAAATTGCCACTCGCGCCACGCCCTGAAGGTCGCTCCGGGCGCGGGATGACTTCAGGCCAATCGTCGCAACCGGATTTCCATATAGGCAAACTGATGGCGGAATACGGGCTGTTGTCGACCTGCGCCCGTGCCGCGCCGGATAGCGGCTCACTCCGGGAGATGTTGGACGGCATTCGAGGATTCGATCCCGCCGGGCCGAGCCATGACGAATGTTGTCGGTACTACGTCGACGGCTCGGTCCAGCGAGCCTGGCGAGGTTCATACCCCGCATTCCACCGTCCGTTGCTGCGTTCCGATTCGGAGGAAAGGGTCGTATCGCCTCCTTCGAAACGCCGGCAGGACCCATGCTGCGAGTTGTTTTTGAATACCCAGTGGCCACCATGGCGATAGAACGCGCCGGTGTGTTCCGCGAGCTTCCCGCGTGAGACACGCTAACCGATCCACTTAGCCGGCCACCACAAGTACCCTTCAGGATCCCGCACAATCGCCGACCGCAATCCATAAGGGATATCATCGGGTGCCCTGACCGCCGTCGCTCCTGCCGCGAGCGCCCGCGCGTACGCTGCCTCGACATCCTCCACAAACAGGAAGAACCCGTTGGATGGCAGGCCCTTCCGGTCGGCCGGCTCTCCCATCTCCAGTACCGCGTCGCCGACGCGCACCGCTGCGTGCATCACGCGGCCCGAATGTTCGGTCACCGCCAGATCTTCGGCGCCGAAAGCTCGCTTCAGGAAATCGATGTACTTGCGAGCGCCCTCAGGATGCACATGCGGCAGCACCGTTCCCCAACGATCCGCGTTCGGGTCGGAAGCTAACCGGGTCGCAATGTACCAGTAATTCCCAAAGGCGTCCTCGACGAACGCGGAGCGTTCCCCATACGGCCGGTCGGCGGGTTCTCCCGCGGCGCCCATCAGCGTGACTGCTCCGGCATCGAGGGCGCGCCGGTACGTGGCATCGCAGTCGTCTACATATACGTGAAGTGCCGACGCCAGATTGCCCCAGCGGGCGGCCGTGCCCCCGCCAATCATGATCACGGAATCGCCGACGCGGACCTCCGAGTAGAATCCGTAGGCCTCGCCCCCGGTGTTGCGCTTCAACTCCTCGGCGCCGAACGTGGTTTTCAGGAAGTCGACCAGTTCCGGCGCGTTGCCGTGAATGATGAAGGGCGTGATGGTGCGGAATCCTGCGCGAACGCCGGCAACAGTGGAAGTCGATGTCGTCATAGCTGCTCTCCTTTGCAATTCCGTTTTCAGCCTATTCCTAAAATCCTCCGACGGCAGATCGCGCAGCGCACCGGCGATCTCCGTCAGCGCCGCCAACTCGCGATCGCCACCCGCGGAGGGCTCGGCCCCAGCCAGCACCGACTCGATGGCCAGATCCAGTTGTTCGGCGAGCGCGCGTTCAGGCATGGGCGCCCTCCATTTGAGCTCGCAGGTTCTCGATCGCCCGAAGCTGAAGCTGCTTGACCGCGCCCTCGCTACGTCCCAGTTCCTGGGCAATCTCGCGAATGCTCTTCTGCTCCACGAATCGCAGATGAATCACGCGGAACTGAGCCTCCGGAAGCCGCTCCACCAACTGAAACAGCATGGCGCGACGCTCGATATCGCCGTGACCCGGTTGCTCGGGCGCCTCTGCCGGATTCCCCGCCTCCCGGCCCGAACGTTTAAAGTGGTCCGCAACCGTGCGGGACGCAATCCCCAGTAGCCACGCCGCGAAAGGTACGCCGCGCCATTCGAACCTCCCAATGCCGGCCAGCGCCTCCCGAAAAACGTCCGCCGTCAGATCCTCAGCCTGATGCCGGTCGCCCACGCGCCGCGCGACATACGCGTACACGCGGTCGAAATTCTCTTCGTAGAGTTCGCCAAAGCGCGCAGCGTCGCGTTGCGCGGCTTCAATCCGCAGCCGATCGTCGGTGCTCTGCGTCATCCCCCTCCGTGGACTGTTCTCATTAAGATAATCCGCGGAGAGGGTCGAAAAGTTACGCTCTCGCCGGACGCCGTCCCACCAGCCATTGCGGCACGCGATGCAGCCTGGGTCCTGGCGATCCCGGCCCCACGGGCCGTTCAATTGCACGGCGACTCAATGTTAGACTTGGCAGTCGGAGTACCCGTTCAGGAGCCAGAAACTTGCGAATCAAGAAGGCGGTCATTACCGCGGCCGGTCCCAGCCAGCGCGCGCTTCCCCTGCAAACTGTCATCGACCGCGACGGCCGGGAAAAATCGGTGCTCGCGATCTTCGTCGAACAAGCCCTCGCGGCCAACATCCAGGAGATCTGTGTGGTCGTCTGGCCGGAGGATGCGCCCCTCTATGCCCAGGCCGCCGGCGCCCACGGCGGAACCGTCCGGTTCATCCCTCAGCCGCAGCCGCTGGGATATGCCCACGCCGTCTGGTGCGCCCGCGACTTCACGCGCGGCGAGCCCTTTCTCCACATGGTGGGGGACCATCTGTACGTCAGCGCCACCGCCAAGCCCAGCACCCAGCGCCTGGTAGAGCTTGCCGAAAGCGAAGAGTGCTCGGTCTCCGGAGTCCAGGCCACGCGGGAGAGTCTGTTGCCTCACTTCGGAGCCCTGGCCGGGCGCCGTATGTCCGGAAGGCCCGGCGTATATCGGGTGGAAACCGTGATCGAGAAGCCCACTCCTACCGAAGCCGAGCAGCGTCTCATGGTGTCGGGCATCCGTGCCGG
>PMTT01000154.1:4607-8834 GCA_003167275.1 Bryobacterales bacterium
GAGGAAGACGGAAGGCGCTATGACATCGGCGCCCGCTACGGGCTGCTGGTGGCGCAATTGGCCCTGGCCCTGAACGGACAGGACCGCAGCCACGTCTTGTCCCAGATCGTCGAACTGCTCGTGGATCGCCAGATGGCGGCTCCTTCCGGCGGAGGGGAACGGTGAGCCCGCTCGCCCGCGTGATAACGGCGACCGATCTCGAAACCCGAAACCGCTCGCTCGATGCCCTTTGCCGCCACGCCACCCTCGAAGAACTGGCGGCCGAGTGTGACTCCCTGGACCGCTTTCGCCGCACCAGCGACAACCTCTACGAGCGCGTGCGGGCCTTGCTGTTTCTGTACGCCATCCACCGCTATCACATCCCGCTTCGGGAGCCGGCCGGAGCGCGGGCGCAGATCCCTTTCGCCGGTTACTCCGCACTGCTGAAGCGCCGCTTCGAGGAGGCCATCGATCTCTTCCTGGCAGCCCAGAAGGCCGCCGGCCCGAGCGCCGCCATATCCAGCGCCCTCGCCGCCGGCTATCGCGCACTGGCGTTCCAGACGTTGGCGGACCAGGTGCGCCGCAGTGTCCGCTCGGTTCGCGGCAACCAGTGGATGTTCCGGATCGGCCATCCGGCGGACTATCCGCTGCGCATCCGCCCGGAACTCCTGGCTCGCGACTCCTCCGAGCCGCTCTTTCCGATCCTGTTCGAGGCCACGCCGGTGCGCATGGACCTCACCCACAGCGCGTGGAGCGACATCTTTTTCCTGGGCATGGATTTCCCCGAAGGCGCGCGCGTGCTCAACGTGTCGATCGATCTGGGCGTCCGCGGCGAGGGCCGTTCGGCCGATCCCAAACCGCCGGTGGAAGCCTACCTTCGCGTGATCGACCAGCCGGTTCTCCGGTTGGCCAGCGTGGATCTCAAGGCCACTGCCGAAATCACCTCCATCGCCGAAGTTTTCGACTTCGCACGCGATTATCTGGGACTGCTGAAGGCCGCCGTAATCGCATCCGGCATCGTGCCGCCGGGGATGGAGGGCGCCTCCCAGCCGCTGGCCGACCTCCTCGCCCAACTGACGGGCCGGCCGGGCCACGGAATCGAGATCGTCAGCAAGGTGAACAACATCCCCAAGGGCTCGCGACTGGCCGTCTCTACCAGCTTGCTGGCTTCACTCATTTCGGTATGCATGAGGGCCACCAGCCAGATTCATGCACTCACCGGCGGATTGCAGGAACACGAGCGTAGTCTCGTGGCAGCGCGCGCCATCCTGGGCGAGTGGCTGGCCGGATCTGGCGGAGGCTGGCAGGACTCGGGCGGCGTGTGGCCCGGAATCAAGCTCATCCATGGAGTCCGCGCCGTGGAGACCGACCCGGAATTCGGCATCAGCCGCGGGCGTCTTCTTCCCGACCACCAGGTATTCGGCACGGAGCAAGTCTCCCGGGAAACACGCGACAAGCTCCAGGAGAGCCTGGTCCTGGTTCACGGCGGGATGGCGCAGGACGTCGGACCCATCCTCGAGATGGTGACCGAGAAGTACCTGCTGCGCTCCGAGACGGAGTGGCAGAGCCGGCGCGAAGCCATCGGCATTCTGGATGAAATCCTGGGACAACTGAAGCAGGGCGACATCCACGGCATCGGCGCCTCGACCCAACGCAACTTCGACGGCCCCATCCAGACCATCATTCCCTGGGCCGGGAACCTGTACACCAGTACCCTCATCCAGAAGGTGCGCGCCGAAATGGGAGACGCCTTCTGGGGCTTCTGGATGCTCGGCGGCATGTCGGGCGGCGGCATGGGCTTCCTGTTCCACCCGGATCGCAAGCCCTGGGCTCAGGAGCGCCTGCAAACCATCATGAGCGACACCAAGCGGCAGATGGAGCGGTCCGTGCCGTTCGCCATGGAGCCCGTGGTCTACGACTTCGGCATCAACGAGCATGGAACCGCGGCGGCGCTGATGTCCGGCGCTTCCGCGCTCATGCCCGCCGAGTATTACACGCTCGCCGTACCGCCACTGATCCGCACTCCTTCCCACCTGCTGTCACCCGCGCGGCGCGCCGAGCTCAACCGCTTCACGGCCGCTTGCCAAAACGTCACTGAATTCTCCGGCATGGTGCAGCAGTTGTTCGACCACCTGCTGCCGCGAAGCCAGGAGAGTGACGGCAGCCGTGCGGAAAGCCTCGAAGCCCTTCTGAACGCGCACGGGTTCGACCGGGCACAGCACGAACAGATCCAATCCGAATTGCGAAGCGGCCGCATCGGGCTCGCACAGAACCGTCTGCCGGCGAATAGCCGCATCGAGGACGTCGGCCCTGGCGATATTCTGGATGCGGCCGCCGGCATGCCTGCGCACTACCGCGAGATCGGCGAGGACGCGCTGGCGCGGGGGACCGTCGCCGTGGTCACGCTCGCGGGCGGACTGGGTACCCGCTGGACCAAGGGAGCCGGTGTCGTCAAGGCGCTCAATCCGTTTTGCAAATTGGGCGGACGGCATCGCAGCTTCATTGAGGTCCACCTGGCCAAGAGCCTGCGGGTGAGCCGTCGCTCGGGCGCCGTGCTGCCCCACGTTTTCACCACCAGCTACCTGACCCACCAGGCCATCCAGCAGCATCTCCGCGAGGAGGAGAACTGCCGCTACCCCGGCCCCTTGCTGCTGTCTCCAGGCCGCGCCATCGGCCTGCGGCTGGTTCCCATGGAACGCGATTTGCGTTTCGCCTGGGAGGAGATGCCCCAGCAACTGCTCGACGAACAGGCCCAGAAGGTTCGCGAGAGCCTGCACGCCACGCTGATCGGATGGGCGCGGCACATGGGCGAGGGCAGCGACTACACCGACAACCTACCTGTCCAGTGCCTGCACCCGGTAGGCCACTGGTACGAAGTTTCGAACCTCCTGCGCAATGGCACGCTGGTTCGTCTGCTCGAAGAACGCCCCGGGCTGAAGCACCTGATGGTCCACAACATCGATACCACCGGCGCCGGAGTGGATGCCGCCCTGCTCGGTTATCACATCGAACAAGCCGCCGGATTGACCACCGAGGTGATCCCTCGCCACGTGGAGGACCGCGGCGGCGGGTTGGCCCGCATCGACGATCGAGTCCGCCTGGTGGAGGGGCTGGCGCTACCTGGCGACGAGATCGAATCGGGGCTCTCGTTCTACAACAGCGCTACCTATTGGATCGACATCGACCAGCTTCTGGCCGTATTCGGGCTGAGCCGAAGCGATTTGGGCGATGCGGGCCGGCTGAACGAGGCGGTTCGGAATCTCGCCGCACGCATGCCGACGTACAT
Organism: Bryobacterales bacterium; assembly: GCA_003167275.1. Taxonomy (GTDB): domain Bacteria; phylum Acidobacteriota; class Terriglobia; order Bryobacterales; family Bryobacteraceae; genus JAIQFL01. The sequence continues at coordinate 7,873 of PMTT01000154.1, forward strand.
CACGTTGAAGGATGTCAAGAAGCGGTGGGGCAAAGGCCAGGAGGACATTTTCCCCGTCACGCAGTTCGAGAAGCTATGGGGCGACATGACCGCGCTGCCGGACTGGAAGTGCCGTTTCGTGGCCGTGACACGCCAGCGCGGCCAACAGCTCAAGGAGCCAGCCCAGCTCGATGGATGGCTCCGAGACGGTTCGGCCGCATACGTCGAATCGCTATGTGACTGGACACCGTAGCACGGGCATTCTTGCCTGTGTTGCTTTTCGAGGCATTCGGGTATTTCGGTGGCAGTCACCGTAACCCCTAATTAGAATTCGGGAGTTGCGGTGACTGCCACCGAAATACCCCTCCATTTAATACCTCCATTTCGGAGCGCCTCAACCGCCCGCGAGCAGCCAGAGCGATCCGAAAAACGTCGACACGAGTGTCAACGCGGCAGGCACGAGTGCCCGCGCCACGCTCCTCCCCCTCACTTCGCCTGGTACGTCTTACTAAACCCGTTCCGCAGGTTGGTCATGGTGAACTTCCCGTCCGGGGCCACAGAGACCTTCAGCAAGTTCCCCTGGCACTGCGCGGAAGCCTCCAGGTTCGCGATCATCTTCTCGTCGGTATTGACCTCTTTGGGCGTTCCCAACGCCAGGTGGCCCTGCCAGATGTCCTCGAGGCCCGGCGATTTTCGCAGCACCTCAAATACGCTCGCCGGTCCGCCCTTGCGCGGACCATTGTTCATCACCGCCACCGTCGGCTGGATGGCCCAGACAAATTGGGGCGAATTCGACCGGTCCAGCCCGTGGTGCGTCGTCTGATAGAGATCCACCTTACCGATCAGGTTCACCGGACAGACCAGCTTCTGCTCGTAGTTCCAGGTCAGGTCCCCCATGTCGATGAAGTCGAACTTACAGAACTTCAGCAAAAAGCCGACGCACTGATAGTTGTCCGGATCGGGCTCGGCGCCGTGCTCCTTGA
>PMTT01000253.1:0-6097 GCA_003167275.1 Bryobacterales bacterium
GTAGGCCGCACGGGGACGACGCAAGGGTGGGGCGCCACCGACTACGTCCTGATCTCCCGGAAGCCTTTTGGACAGCCCGACATCGACCGCGCCCGGGCCTTGTTTGCGGTGGCCAAGGCGCAGACCATGTACCTGCCCGGCGTCGAAGTGCAGAATCAATTCTATGAGTTGCTGCACAGCCCGAATCCCGAGGAGTATGAACGCAAGTATACGTTCGACATCAGCCCTGTCAGCGACAACCGGCCGTTCTTCTTTTACACGGTGCAGCCGCGCGATCTGTTGACCTACCTGTCGACCGCGTCGCAGGACAGCGCCGATTACAAGGTCAATAAGGCAGTGCCGCTGCTGTTCCGGCTCCTGGGCATCAGTCTGTTGGCCACGGCCCTGATTCTGGTGGCGCCGCCCCTGGTGCTGCGTACGCGACTGCCCAGCCACCCCGGCGTGCGCGGGTTTCTGCCGTTCTTCCTCTTCATCGGCGCCGGCTATATCCTGATCGAAGTCGGACTGATTCAGAAGTTCGTGCTCTTCCTGGGCTCTCCCACGCGCGCGCTGGTGGGGGTCATATTCGCCATGCTGATTGCGAGCGGCCTGGGAAGCGCGGCCAGTCGCCGCATCCTGGGCAAGGACGAGGGACGGCTGATTAAGGTGCTCGGCTGCGTGGCGATACTGGCGGCGATTCTGGCTCTGGTGGTCTCTTCGCTGTTGTCTGCGCTGGTGTGGCTCCCCTGGCAGTTGAAGATGGCGTTGACTGTGGTGCTGATCGCGCCTTTGGCCTTCGTGATGGGGATGCCGTTTCCGACCGCCTTGCAGCGGCTGGAGGCTTGGCATGCGCCTTCGGTACGCTGGGCATGGTCGTTGAATGCGGCTTCGAGCGTGCTCGGTTCGGTCGGGGCGCTGGTCTGCGCCATCTACCTCGGTCTGATGCAGACTCTAATTATCGGCGGTCTGTTTTACCTCGCGGCGTTGGTCGTGATCGTCCGCGTCCGGACGAATGGGTTGGCGTCGATCGAGCCGGGGGCGGGGCGGGTGGTGCTGGCGAAGTAGCGGTCAGTAAGTCAGGAATCAGCGTCTCTGCGGGCTTGGGCGCGCAGACTGCCAAGGTGCTGGCGGGGCTACACCCCCCAGCTACCCGCTTCGGGACATCGTGCATCGCCAGGGAACGGCGGATTTGCCGCCGGTGACTGGCACTGCGGCCTGGTGGGCAGCGTGATTAACTGGCGGCCCAATCAGTTGCCGCCGGATGGGTACTAATCGCGGCCCTGACCAACACAGTTCGGGCCATCACTTACTGAACGTCGCTCACCTTACCGTCTAAAAACGTAATCTTCAGGTCCCGGTAAATGTAGATCTTCTTGCTGCCCAAATCCACGATCTTCTCGGGCGTCCCCAAATTGGCTGTCACTTGGTCAATGGTCTGTCCAAGTTCGATCCCTGCCGGCTCTGTCGGAACCGGCGGTCTTTGCGGAATGGCGGGCTGCGAGGTTTGGGGCACAGGCGGCTCCACGGCGGGTGGCGGGTCCGTGCTCCCTCCGCCGGCGAGGGTGAACACCTGGCTGATCGTCCGTTGGATCTGTGCAAAATCGAGGGTCTCCCAGTATCCCTTCGGAAACTGGAATGTCAGCGACGCCCGGTAGGCCGGCTGTTCCAGGTCGGACTGGGAGCCATCACAGGCGGCGCACGACTGGACACTGAAGACAATGCCCGAATCCTTTACCTCGGTCTTCAGCAAGTACACTCTCTCCCCAACCTGTAGGTATCTCGACGTATTCGAGTCGTGAATGAGAGAGCTGGCAAGAGAAAACTTGATCCGGCCATCCTTGTAATTATTGTTAAAGGCAAACTCATTCAGCGGACTGGCGAACATGCCATTCATTTGAACCACCAGGACGGAGCCGGGCTGGGCGATCGAGACGTTGTCGGCGGCTAGTTTCGTCGGCGGATACTGCAATTGCAGTTGCCGTTCGATATCGGGCTTCCGGCTTTGACCCGGCGGCGCGGCGAGCAGGGAGGACAAGAATGGTCCTAGGATCAGGACCGCGAACAGGAGTGTCGCGCGCATAGCTGTCACCACCGAATTCGCGGCAGTTCAAACACCTCGGCCAGACGGTTCAATTCGCCTCGCACGATGTCCCATTGGCGCTGAACATCGGGATTGAGCCTCCGCCTGACCATGGTGCGGTTGATATCCTGGCCCGCGGAGATCGCTTCCCCCACGGAGCGGCGTGTCCGGGAAGGATCATGCTCCAGGTTCCACGACTCGCGGACCCGGTTCATCGCTCGTTCCAACCGGCTGGCGTCCCGGTTCAGTTCATCCTCGCGTTGGGTATCGTTGAGCGCACTGCGGTCCAGCGCCATTCGCAACGATCTCTTGAAGTCGTTGGTGCGGTCCTCGCAGTCGGCGATGACGCGCGAGATGTTGCCTCTCCGCTCGATCGCCCCGGGCGGAGGCCCTCCCTGGCGCGGCTGAGCCGGAAGAATCCCCGGCATCAGCGCCACCGCAATCGCCATCGGCAGGTACGTCTTCATGATTTCCTCCTTTGCAGCGGCCCAATATGGGGCCCCTCAGCCAACATATACACCCGTTGGCCATAAAAGGAGTTGAAAATCTCTATATCTTTTGATACTGTCGGGACGCCGACAGTTCAGAGGCCGACTGATGTTCCGGATAACCGCCCGGCGTTTCCGGTTTGGGGCAGCGTCTTACCAGTTACGCAAGGGGGCAGGTTTCACACGGGGCAGCACCAAACGCCAGAGGTACCAGGCTAGATCTTCTCCCATTCCCACAAACTGTACCCGACCATCGGGTCTATCCGCATCTTGGCCTGCTTGAGGTACAGAATGATCTGTCCGCGGTGATGCGCCTCGTGGGCCAAGGCGTAGCCGAAGAACGCAATTACACCCCGCTTGGAGGACTTCAGCTTGCCGGTCCGGTCGGCTTCCGCGATCAGGTCGGCGATGACTTTGGCCGACTCCGCCAATGCCTCCTGGAGTAGTGCTTTGGTGGCCGTTCCTTTATCGATCTTCGTGAGCGCCCTGGCGACGGCGGGCAAGCGCGGCTCCAGCCACAGAATGCGGACATTGTGCAGGTGCGCGAACTGGTCGGCGATACTGCGTGCCTTGGGACTGGGCGCGAACGCCAACTGCTCGTCCGTAAGATGATCCAGAAGCAGGAGGTTGACTCGATTGTTCAGGTGCCAGGTATCGGTGAGGGTGTAAGGCGCGGGAGCGTCGGGCATGGATCGATCTTACAATGCGTTGCCAATCTTGGCTGCCGCCGGCTTTCAGCCGGCTCTTTCGCACCCAAACGGAATTGATCGGCTATCCCATCAGCCCGTGTAGTTTTCCGCCCATCCCGCCGATAGAACCAACGTAGGTTATGTTCGCGCCACCAGAATCTGCTCTCGATTTCGGCTCCTGCTCCCGGAGCATTCCGGACGAGCGGGAATCCCCATCGCCCGATGGAGGCACGCTTGACCCTTCGGATTGGGACGGTTTCCGGGCTCAGGCACACTGCATGCTCGACGATATTCTGGACTACACCGAGAATATCCGCGAGCGGCCGGTTTGGCAGCCGATTCCGCGAGCCGTACGAGCCGCGTTCCGTGAGCCGTTGCCTCAAAAGCCCGTTCATCTGGCGTCCATCCACAATACCTTCATGCGGGACATTCTTCCCTATTCCGTGGGCAACGCGCATCCCGGCTTCATGGGATGGGTCCATGGTGGTGGGACTCCCGTGGGCATGCTGGCAGAGATGCTGGCGGCCGGGCTGAATGGCAACCTGGGCGGTCGCGATCAGATTCCCATCGAGGTGGAGCGGCAGGTTCTGCGGTGGGTGCGCGAGTTGTTTGGTTTTCCGGACACCGCCAGCGGCCTGTTCGTGACCGGCACTTCCATGGCGAACCTGATCGCCGTCCTGGTCGCCCGCACGAAGGCGATCGGCGCCGGAGTGCGCCGTCAGGGCGTTGCCGCCACGGGCAAACGTCTGACGGCCTATACCTCGGCGGGGGCCCACTGTTCCATCGCACAAGCCATGGACCTGGCTGGGCTGGGAAGCGATGTGCTGCGCATCATCCCAGTGAACGGCCGATACCAGATCGACATCCACGCTCTCGAAGAAGCCATAGGCAGGGACAGGAGTGCCGGCCTGACGCCCTTCCTTATCGCTGCGACTGCCGGCACGGTGGATGTCGGCGCCGTCGATCATCTGGCTGCCGTGGCCGAGATCGCCCGCCGGGAAACGGTATGGTTCCATGTGGATGGCGCTTACGGTGCTCTCGCCATGCTTGCACCGGATCTTGCGCCTCGCCTGGCCGGGATCGAGCGGGCGGACTCCATCGCTTTCGATTTCAATAAATGGGGTCAGGTGCCTTACGACGCAGGGTTTGTTCTGGTGAGGGACGGTACGCTGCACCAGTCCACCTTCGCTTCCCCAGCCGCTTATTTGCGGCGGGAAACCCGCGGAATGGCGGCTGGCTCGCCGTGGCCCTGCGATTTTGGGCCAGACCTCTCGCGTGGTTTCCGAGCACTGAAGACCTGGTTCACCATCAAAGCCTATGGCGCCGAGAAGCTCGGGGCCATGATTTCAAAGACCTGTGCGCTGGCCCGGTATTTGAAACACTGCATCGAGGCGGAGGCGGCGCTGGAGCTGCTCGCGCCGGTCGCACTGAATATCGTTTGCTTCCGCTACCGCAGCGGGAATGCGGATGAGGTCAACCGCAACATCGTTGCCGATCTTCAGGAGTCCGGCATCGCCGCCCCGTCAACTACGACCGTGAATGGTTGTCTCGCGATCCGTGCCGCAATCGTGAATCACCGGACCAACCGCAGCGACATCGACGCGTTGCTCCAGGCGGTACTGGTCCTTGGTTCAGTCCACGGCAACCGCCAGTCGAAAGCCCAACCATGAAAACCTACAGCGACGATGGTGAGCAACTCATTGGCCTCGCCCCCTTGGCAAGGATGGCCTTCGACGGCGAGGGGCTCGGACCGTTGAAGGCGCGTCTGCTGGATCGTCTGGCCCGGAATGACAACGACGCCAATGCGTTCATGGACCTCTCTATAGTCTTGCAGCTCATGGGGCAGCGTGAGATCGGGCTATCCATGCAGTCCTTGGGGTTTGGAATCCAGCAGCTATATCGTCTTCCATGCTCGGCGGATCCGCCCGGAATTCGTTTGCTCGCGATCGTGAGCCCGGGTGATTTGTCGGAGAATAATGCACTGGAGTTTCTGGTCGAGGGATCGGACATCGCCCTCGACCTGCTGTATGTCTCCCCCGATCTGCCGTTCCCGGCAAGCCTGCCGGATCATGATCTTGCCATGGTCGCCGTTTGCGAAACCGACCGGAATCGTCCGCTGTTGAGACATATTGAGACCCTCGCGCAGTCATGGCCCCGTCCGGTGCTTTGTGCGCCGGACCGCATAGCGCGCCTGTCGCGAGATGGTGCTTGCGGTTTGCTGCAATCGGCGCCCGGCCTGGTAATGCCGGTTACGACCCGGATCGCCCGGCAGGCGCTCGATCGGACCGGCAGTGATCCATCGGTGACGCCATTGCTTTGGGACGGCGTGTTTCCTATCATCGTACGGCCGGTGGACTCGCAAAAGGGCCACGGGCTGGCGAAACTGGATGATCCATCCGCCATTGCCGGCTATCTAAGAACCAGGCCGGAGGACGCATTCTATTTAGCTCCCTATGTGGAGTATCGTGGGCCGGATGGCCAATTCCGGAAGTATCGGATCGTTCTGATCGACCAACGCCCGTACGCCTGCCATATGGCCATTTCCGATCATTGGGTCGTCCACTATATCAGCGCGGGCATGCCGGAAAGCATCGCCAAGCGCGCCGAGGAGGCCCGGTTCTTTGCCGGCTTTGACGATGGCTTCGCGCGTCGCCACCACGATGCCCTGGCCGCCATTGCGAAACGGTTGGAGCTGGAGTATGTGGGGATCGATTGCGGCGAGACCCCCGAGGGAGAGCTGTTGATCTTCGAGGTGGACAGCGGTATGACCGTTCACGCGATGGATCCCGTCGACGTCTTTCCCTACAAGCGCCCCCAAATGCAGAAGGTGTTTGGCGCGTTTCGCCAGATGTTGATGGATC
>PMTT01000253.1:6138-9088 GCA_003167275.1 Bryobacterales bacterium
AAAGTGCATCCGCAGCCTGAAGGGCTGCCCCAACCCGGCCCTGTAACCCCCATCTATCGAGCCGCGCCTTGTAAAGTTCCAGTCAAATTTGTCCGATAGAGAGGTAGCCGCACGATGCGTTTCAGATTTCTGTCCGTAATTCCGGCGATCGCACTGATGCTGGGGATTAGCGGATTCGCACAGTCCCTGCCACCGGGCGTCGAGAAAAGGGCTTCCGTGGGAGGCATTACCGAATATAGTTTCCCCAACGGCCTGCGGGTGCTCCTGTACCCCGACGATGCCAATCCGAAGGTCACCGTCAACGTGACCTACCTGGTCGGCTCCCGGCATGAGGGCTACGGCGAAACGGGTATGGCGCACCTGCTGGAGCACATGGATTTCATCGAAACCACCAACGGCCGGCAGATCAAAAACGAGATTGTGTCCAAAGGCGCCTCCTGGAACGGCACCACTTCCTTCGACCGCACCAACTACTACGAAACCGTCCCGGCCACCGACGACAACCTGAAGTGGGCGTTGGGTTTGGAGGCTGACCGCATGGTGAATGTGAAGTTTACCAAGCAGATTCTCGATACCGAAATGACCGTGGTCCGCAANNTCCACCATAGGCTCCAAGGAAGACATCGAGAAGGTGCCGGTCGAACGCCTGGCGGCCTTCTATCACAAGTTCTATCAGCCGGATAACGCCGTGCTGGTGATCACCGGGCGGCTGGACGAATCCAAGACGCTCCAGTTCGTTGCCGATACCATGGGTAAGCTTCCGAAGCCCACTCGCCAGTTGGAGCAAACCTATACCGTGGAGCCCCCGCAGGATGGCGAGCGGTTCGTGGAATTGCGCCGTGTGGGGCAGGGCCAGGAAGTCATCGTGGCGTACCATGGCCCGGCGGCCGGGCATCCCGATTCGGCGGCGCTGCAGGTTTTGGCCGGGGTCATGAACGGATCAGGCGGCGGTGGCGGCCGCGGGGGGCGTGGCGGCCGGGGTGGCGGAGGAGGAGGCAACGAGGGTCGACTCTACAAGGCCCTGGTGGAGACCAAGAAGGCTGAATCGGCCAATATGGGCATGCGGGCGCTCCATGATCCTGGCCTGATTACCGCTACCGCTTCTCTGAATAAGGATCAATCGCTCGAAGAAGTCCGCAAGATTCTGGAAGAGACCCTGGAAGACATCGTCCGGAATCCGCCCACCAAGGCTGAGGTGGATCGCGTCGAAACGGGCATGCTCCGCAACCTGGAAAACAGCCTCTCGGACCCCCAATCCATCGCCACGGGAGCGCTGAACGAGGCCATCGCCCAGGGCGACTGGCGACTCATGTTCCTCCAGCACGACCGCCTCAAGGATGTCGCCCCGGCGGACCTGGTTCGGGTTGCCAAGCTCTACTTGAAGCCCTCGAACCGCACCGTGGGCTACTACATTCCCGACGCGGCCCCGGATCGTACCGTCGTTCCCGCCACGCCGGATCTGGGCTCCCTGCTCAGCAACTACAAGAGCACCGTCACCATTTCGCACGGCGAAGCATTCGACCCCACGCCGTCCAACATCGAAAGCCGCACGATTCGCACCAAACTGGCCAACGGCATGAAGGTGGTGATGCTGCCCAAGAAGACCGAAAACGATGTCGTATCGGCGGTGATCGAGCTGCGTTTCGGCAGTGAGAGCACCCTGGCCGGAAAGAACACGGCCGCGCAGTTTGCCGGCAGCCTGATGGGAAGCGGGACCAAGACCAAGACGCGCCAGCAGCTTAATGAAGAGATGCAGAGGCTCAACGCCCGCATCGCCGTCAGCGGTGGTGGAGGCGGTGGCGGTGGTGGGCGCGGCGGTGGCGGAGGCCGTGGGGGCGCCGGCGGCGGTGGTGGGGGAATCTCCAGCGCCAACGCCAGCATCTCGGCGCCTGCCAAGAACTTCGAGGCCGCCCTCCGGCTGGCCGTCGAGATGTTGAAGGAGCCGGCCTATCCGCAGGCTGAGTTCGACCGCGTGATCGCGCAACGGATCAAGTCCCTGGAGAACGTTCCCACTGAGCCGAACCAGTTGGCCACAGAGATGCTGCAGCGCCACCTGAGCCCCTTTGCGAAAGGCGACGTGCGCTATTCCCCGACGCGCGAAGAACAGATCGCCGAACTGAAAAAGGCCACGCTCGACGAGGCGAAGAAGTTTCACGACCAGTTTTACGGCGCCAACTACGGCGTATTCGCGGTGGTCGGTCCGGTCGACCAGGCCGCCGTCCAAAAGGTCGCCGCGGAGTTGCTGGGCAACTGGAACACTTCCATGGCCTACAGGCCCATCGTGACCAGTTTCAAAAAGCCACCCGCCGCCATCAACAACAAGATCGAAACCCCGGACAAGGCCAATGCGCAGTTCGAAGCCTCCTTGCGTTTCCAGATGTCGGAGAAAGACCCCGACTATCCGGCCATGCTCCTGGCGGGCTACATGTTCGGCGGCCCCATCACCTCCCATATCTCCGACCGCATCCGCAACCGCGAGGGCCTGAGCTATGGCGCCAACGCGCGCATTGCGGTGCCTTCGGAAGGAGACTCGGCGACCCTGTCGGGCACGGTGAGCCTGAACCCGGTGAACGGTCCCAAGGTGGAGTTCAGCTTCAAGGACGAGTTGGTGAAAACACTGAAGGACGGCTTCACCGAAAAGGAGGTCGCCGAATCCAAGAAGGCTTACCTGGATTCGCGCATGGTATCTCGCTCCCAGGACGCCGCTTTGCTGAACCTGCTGGCGTCCCACGAGCAACTCGGCCGGACGATGAAATGGGATGAGGAACTGGAGCAGAAGATCCAGGCGCTCACACACGGGCAGATTAGTACGGCTTTCCGCAAGCACATCGACGCGGCAGCCCTTTCGATCGTAAAAGCCGGTGACTTCAAAGCCGCCGGAGTCTACTAGTAGCGCTACTCTTCTGTGGGGCGGACCAGGGGTCCGCCCTCTGGAGATTGGCCATTTGCG
>PMTT01000582.1 GCA_003167275.1 Bryobacterales bacterium
GTGTATCCGAGCTTCTTCAGGCGGTCCTGGAGCCCGTGCCGCCCGGTTCGCGCGGTCAGGACCACGCGGCTCTCCGTGACCCCGACATCTTCGGGCCGCATAATCTCATAGGTCTCGCGTTCTTTGAGGAACCCGTCCACATGGATGCCCGAGCTGTGGGCAAAAGCGTTGCCTCCCACCACCGCCTTGTTGGGCGGCACCTGGATCCCGAGATGGTCGGCGACCAGTCGGCTGGTCCGGTGGAACTCGCTCGCGTTGACGTCTGTGTGGAGTTGGAAGTAATCCCCGCGCGTGCGGATCGCCATCACCACCTCTTCCAGCGCGGCGTTGCCGGCCCTCTCTCCGATTCCGTTGATGGTCCCCTCCACCTGGCGCGCNNCCCGTGGTGTCGGGAATGTTGACGACCGTTGCGCCCGCCTCGATCACGGCTTGGACCATCTCGAACAGGTACGCAGGATCGGCTCGCCCGGCGTCTTCCGCGTAAAACTCCACGTCTGCGACATATTGCCGGGCCAGCTTCACGGAATCGATCGCCATCTGCAGGATGGTCGCCTTCTTGGTGGCCAGCGTCTTGCCGTAGCGGTCGTCCTGGAACTTCCCGCGGATGTGAATGTCCGAAGAGCCAATGCCTGTGTGGATGCGCGGCCGGCTGGCCTTCGCCAGCGCCTTGCCGCAGGCTTCGATATCGTTCGGCACCGCGCGCGACAGGGCGCAGATGACCGGCCCCGTGATCTCCTGGCCGATGAGTCGAACGGCCTCGAAATCGTCCGGCGAGGACGCCGGATAACCGGCCTCAATCACGTCGACGTGCAGGGCTTGGAGTTGGTGGGCGATGAGGATTTTCTCCGCGCTTCCCAGCCGGGTCCCGGCCGCCTGCTCACCATCTCTCAGCGTGGTATCGAATACAGCTACCTTGTCGGACATCTTGTAGAAAGCTCCTCGTTGAAAGTTCCCTGGGAAGCGCAAGGCCCTTTGGTGGGGCGGACCCCCTGGTCCGCGGCCGACGCCCTCGTCGACCTTCTTGGCCCTACATCACACCCGCGCCCGGACCACCAAGGCCGGCCGGGGGGCCGGCCGCGGACCAGGGGGTCCGCCCCACTAAGCTCCAGACTAACCTACTGCGCCGCGGCGCTTTGCACGCCCACGGACTGTAGAATTCGCCGTACTTTCTTCGGCGAGATCGAAAGCTTCTCGGCTACCCGCGATACCTTACGGCCTTCCCGCTCCCACACCTTGGGGATGACCATGCGCGCAAATTCCTCGGTCAACTGGCTAAACGACTTGTCGTCCACTACTCCGGCGCTCCAGGCGCGCAACACTGCATCCACCGGCCGGGAGTGCAACACTCGGGCTTTCAAAGTCTCCAAGTCGTCCCAAACATACTGCCTCTCCGACCCCTCCGTCTGCAGGAGCGCCATCGCCTGTTCGCAGCAGCGGCGCGCAGCTTCGGGATCGCCATAGCGCTCGACGGCATACGTGAGCCCCTGCCAGACATAGGCGCGCGCCAAGAGTCGCCGGTTCTGGGTGTGCCCAGCGAAGGCCACCGCATCGTGGGCAAACGCCTCGGCGGTTTCATAGTGACGCGCCGGGTCGCCGACCTGCTCTTCCAACGCCGCGCTCTCCACGATGCACTGAATCGTGCGCGCCCGCGCCATCACTATATAATCGCTCTTCTCTTCCCCGTGGCGAAAGGCCTCGGCCGCTTCTGAGGCGGCGCATTCCAGATCGCCCGAATCCAGGCACAGAAATCCCCGGTTGATGTGAATGCCCGCGATGCCCCGGTGATTGTGGCGGCGCTCATAGATCGCCATGGATTCCTCAAGATGGGCATGCGCTTCGCCGCGGATCCGTTCGATGCGGAGACGCTGTTCGCGTACGCGGTCCGCGCTGGCAGGGGAATCCTCCCGGGAGGAGCGCCGGGAAGCCGAGACATGGTCCACATCCTTCTGAAACTGCAGTGCCAGCAGGCGTTTCACGAACGCCAGGTTCAAAAGCGCGCGCGCCAGTTGCAAGTGGTCTCCGCCGCCCGAGCGATACTCCGCGATGGCGCGCTCCAGACATTCCATGGCCCGCTCATACCTGCCCTGCCGGCGCGCAATGCGTCCGTAGGCCGACTGAATATTGCCGCGGCTCAGGAAATCGTCGGTCCGGCTGAGCGCTTCTTCGGCGTGCCGCAGGATGGCGATCGCCTCACTCAGCTTTCCCTTCTGGAACGCCAGCCAACTCCGCGTGGCCTGCATGATCGCCGCCATCTGCGCATAGCCGCATGAGAGAGCCAGGGCTTCGCCACGCTCGATGTAGCCGACGGCATCGTCGTATTGTCCGGTGTTCCGTAGACAGCGGCCCGTCCAGAAGTTCGCGATGGCCAGCAACTCGGCATCGCCGACTTCCTCCTCCAGCGACTGGACGAATCGGAAATGGCCAGCCGCCCGGTCAAAGTCCTCCTGTGACATGGCAAACGCACCTTCCGCCATACGCAGATGGAGATAATCGAGGAGCGTGAGAGCCGATCGGGTGGGCGCCGGAAATCTCGCCAGGAGCCGGCAGAGGAGTTGAGGGCTGTCAAAGCCGGCATCGATCCACTGTGCGATGAGTCCTACGAGAACGCCGGAATTCGCAGCTTCGGGCCGGAGCGCTTCCACCATTGGCCGGACGCGCTCGAGCCTCCAAATGCCCTGCTCGATCCGCCGAAACCCGAGATCGTCCCGTAGCTCCGCAAGCAGGGCACCGACTTCATCGGGCCCCATGACTGAAGTATAGATCTAAAGCGAAGAATTAGGGCCACGAATGAACACGAATGAACACGAATAAAAACAACACAACCAAACAGCTCCTTGGCTTTTTCTTATTCGTGTTTATTCGTGTTCATTCGTGGCTGATATTCTTTCTTGGCTTAGTCGAGATACTCGTACGCCTGCAGCGTCAGGAACTCCGGGAATTCGTGATCTGTCAGCATCTCATTGTAAAGATATGCCGCAGTAGCAAGCTGTTGTTCCGGGATCTGCCCGCGGAGTTTCTCCACAGTGCGCTCGACTTCCTCTCGCACCAGCGAAGTAGTCACTACTCGCCGATCGTCCAACACTGCGCCGTGCCGCACCCACTGCCACACCTGCGCGCGGCAGATCTCGGCCGTCGCGGCATCCTCCATCAAGTTGTAGATTGGCACGCAGCCGTTGCCGCCCAGCCAGGCCGCCAGGTAGCGGATCCCCACGTCCAGGTTGATCGCCAGCCCACCAGCCGTAATCGTCCCTTGCGGAGTCAGGAGCAGGCTCGCCGCAGTCGTATTGGACGAAGTCTGCCGGTCCACCTGGTTGGGGAACGGCATATAGGTATCGAAGATCTGCTTCGCCAGCGGAACCAGGCCAGGATGCGCCACCCACGTGCCATCGTGACCCGCCCAGACCTCGCGCAGCTTGTCTTCGCGCACCCGCGTCAACGCCGCCTGGTTCGCCTGCGGATCGTTCTTGATAGGAATCTGCGCGGCCATGCCGCCCATGGCGTGAGCGCCCCGCCGATGGCAGGTCGCCACCAGCAGTTCCACGTACGAGGCCAGAAACGGCTTGGTCATGGTGACCTGCGACCGGTCCGGCAGCACGCACTCCGGGTGGTTGCGGAATTTCTTGATGTAGCTGAAGATGTAATCCCATCGGCCGCAGTTCAAGCCCGCCGAGTGCTCCCGCAGCTCCCAGAGGATCTCATCCATTTCGAATGCGGCCAGAATGGTCTCGATCAGCACAGTCGCGCGGATCGTGCCTCGGGAAATGCCGAGCTGATCCTGCGCGGCCAGGAACACCGCATTCCAGAGGCGCGCCTCATGCCGGCTCTCCAGCTTGGGCAGGTAGAAGTACGGCCCGGTCCCATTGCGGATCAGGTTGCGCGCGTTGTGAAAGAAGAACAGTCCGAAATCGAACAGGGAGGCCGAGATCGGCTCTCCTTCCACCAGGAAATGCTTCTCCACCAGGTGCCAGCCGCGCGGGCGAACCATCAGGACGGCCGGATTCTCACATACTTCGTAGCGTTTTCCTTCAGGGCTGGTGTACGTGATCGTCCCGTTCACCGCGTCCCGAAGATTGACCTGACCCTCCAGGATGTTCTGCCAGGTGGGGGCATTAGAATCCTCGAAGTCCGCCATGAAGACCTTGGCGCCCGAGTTCAGGGCGTTGATGATCATCTTGCGGTCGGTGGGCCCGGTGATCTCCACGCGCCGGTCCATCAGGTCGGCGGGAGTCGGCGCGATTTTCCACGACGCCTTGCGAATCTCGGCGGTTTCCGCCGGAAAATCGGGCTGCTTGCCGTCGTCGATCTCCTGCTGGCGGGTCCGTCTCGCCTCCAGCAATCGCCGTCGGCGAGGTTCAAATTTGGTGGATAACTTTACCAGAAACCGCACGGCCTCCGGTGTCAGAATGTCGTCCTGTGGTTCGGTCACTGGCGCCATAATCCGTACGAGCTCGTTGGGGGCTGCAATCACAAATAATACTCCTTCTTCCACCCCGATCGTAGCGCACGATTGCCCGCCTCCGCCTCCCGACACGTCCGATCCGGACCACTCGCCCGCCACGGCCCACCCGTGTACCGCCGTCGGTCGTGCCCGTGTTAGGTTTCGATAGGCCCACACACTCTCGGAAGTCGCCCGTAAGCGGCGGAAAACGACAGGGGGGCGAAGAAGGCCGATTGACAATCGGCCTGCAGGTTGACAACCTGCCCCACACAAGACACAGAAGGAAACGAATGACCCGAAACGAAGAGCAATTCAACCCTTGGAATCACCAGCCGCGCTGGAAAGGCATCTCACGCCCTTACGGCCCGCAAGACGTGGCACGCCTCCGGCCCTCCATACACATCGAACACACCCTCGCCACACTCGGCGCCGAGCGCTTGTGGAGCCTCTTGCACACCGATCCTTATGTCAAGAGTCTCGGCGCCCTCACCGGCAACCAGGCCGTGGAACAGGTCCAGGCCGGTTTGAAGGCCATCTATGTCAGCGGCTGGCAGGTGGCCGGCGACGCCAACCTCGCCGGCCAGATGTATCCCGACCAGAGCCTCTATCCCGCCAACAGCGTGCCCACGGTGGTCCGCGCGATCAACAACGCCCTGCTGCGCGCCGACCAGATCTCCAATGCCGAGGGAAAGACCGGGTCCTACTGGATGGCTCCCATCGTGGCCGATGCCGAAGCCGGCTTCGGCGGCCCGCTGAACGCCTTCGAGCTGATGAAGGGCATGATCGAGGCCGGCGCCGCCGCCGTCCATTTTGAGGATCAACTTTCCTCCGCCAAGAAGTGCGGTCACATGGGCGGCAAAGTCGTCGTCCCCATCCGCGAATTCGTGCAGAAGCTGATCGCCGCCCGTCTGGCCGCCGACGTGATGGGTGTCCCCACCATCCTGATCGCCCGCACCGACGCCGATTCGGCGGGCCTCCTGCTGAGTGACATCGACCCCCGCGATCATCCGTTCCTCACCGGCGGAAAGACCGAAGAGGGCTTCTTCTACTATCGTGGCGGCCTCGCCGCGGCCATCTCACGCGGCCTTGCCTATGCCCCCTATGCCGACATGATCTGGTGCGAAACCTCCGAGCCGAACCTGGAACAGGCGCGCCAGTTCGCCCAGGCGATCCACGCGCAGTATCCGGGCAAGCTGCTGGCCTACAACTGTTCCCCCTCGTTCCACTGGAAGAAGAAGTTAGGCGAACGCGAGATCGCCCTTTTCCAGGCGCAACTCGGCGAGCTTGGGTACAAGTATCAATTCGTCACCCTGGCGGGATTCCACTCGCTCAATCTGGGGATGTTCGAGCTGGCCCACGACTATTCACGATCCGGCATGAGCGCCTACGTCCGCCTGCAGGAGAAGGAATTCGCGATGGCCGATTCCCATGGATACTCCGCCGTCCGGCACCAGAGGTTCGTCGGGACCGGCTACTTCGACGCCGTCCAGACCACCATCTCGGGTGGGCATTCGTCCACCGAAGCCCTGGCAGGGTCCACCGAAACGGCCCAGTTCACGACCGTATTCGGCGACCAGCGATCAGCATTCAGCGATCAGCTTGGACCCGAACAGCTGAGCTGAAAGCTGATCGCTGATCGCTGGCAGCGGCGACTGGGTCTTTGGAATCCCAATGCGTCGCTACGGCGTGAAATCCAGCGACCGATCAAGAGAGTCACGAACGCTCCTTCAGGACGCGCCGTATATTCCTTTTCCCGTGTAGAACGGCGACAACTTGAAGGGGCACGGTCTCTGGTAGGTAAACGACAGTGTAGTTCGAATAGCCCGTTAGCGTCCAGAAACGAAGTGGCCGGCTCGTGAAGCCGCGCCGGGAATGGCCGAGGCTGGGATTTTCGGCAAGCAGCGCGCACGCGTCGTAAACCGTCTGTTCCACGCGGCCGGCAGCATCTTCGCTGTCAGCGGCAATGAAGGACCAGATATAGAAGATATCCGCTTTGGCATTCGGCGTCAGAACATAGTCGCTCATTGTTGGGGCAAACGCCCCTGGCGCCAGTTCTCTTTCATCGCCTGAATTTCACGCCGTGCCTGTGCACCATCGATCAGTTCGCCCCGCTCAGCCTGCAGATATCCTTCTTCGAGGTGAGCCGACAACGCCCGGCGATCCTCGTCGGTCCAGCTTTCTTCGGCGTCTTGAGCTTCCAGAGCACGGCGGAGTACGTCTTCAACGCTTGTGTACCCGCCGCTGGAAAGACGCCTGTTAATGAGCGTCTCAAGGTCGGGAGGGACGTTCAATTGCATGACCGGTTCTCCATTCTCACTTCATCCTAGCCTCTTCAGAACGTTCGGCGCTACGCCCCCTCCGAAGCCCCGTGCTTCAGGCCGATTGAGGAGAGCGAACTGCGGCCAGGCGTTTCGCAATGAGGCTGTAAACCGCTGGGTTGAAGCCCAGCCCGACATGCGTGCCCGGGACTTCGCAATCCACATCCCGGTTCCCGGTGATGCAATAGCGCCAGTCCACCAACCCGTCGTTACGGGTGTAGATGGCGGTCTCGGCTACGGTGGCGGGGAGATCCCGGCTCAGCGAATCCAGGAAAGCGCAGGTGCAGGCCCCCGAATAGCAGCCCGACGGCACCTGCTGGCCATGGTTCTGCCGGATCTGTTTGCGCACCATCTCCACCGCCTGGAGCACGGTCGGATGCGCCACCGTTCCGCGGAAGGGAGAGCCCAGGGTGATGACGGACGCAATATCGTCCGGACGGTCGCCAGCCACGGAGCGCGCCAGAACACCGCCCAGACTGTGGCCGATGACGTGGATTCTGCGGTCTGTCTCGCGCCGCGCCCGCTCGATGGTCTCAGTCAACTTGCGCCGGATCAGCAGATTGGGACAGTCGGCATTGATTCCGATCCCGGAGAAATACGGCTGGTAGCCCATGCGCGCCAGCCACCCATACAGTTCCAACAGGTAGAGGTCGGTGAGCAGAAAGCCGGGGATGATCACGACCGCCGAGTGATCCCCGCGCGGCACCCCAAACCCGTAATAAACCGGCGCGGCATGCAGGAGAAGAACCTCCACGCCGAACAGCACCTCTTGCCAGATAGGCAAGTGGCTCGCCGCCTTGTCGTCTCTCAGCGGCTTTCGATTTCCGGGAGCCGCCCCCCTCGCACATTTGGATCGCACTTGGACCGCTTCGACCGTGTGGATATTTTCGCACAATCCCGCCAGGCACAAACGTAGGGAATTTCAACACTGAGGGATAGCACTGTTGGCGTCCAGAATGGCCGATTGCCGATTTGCCCCACAAACGCAGCTATGATAAGAGTCAACTTTGGACCCGGATACTGCCATCGGCGGCCCTCACGGCCAGTTCCCCTCCACCAGTCTTTCGCTGATCGAGGCCGCGACTGCCGGCGTGCCGAACGAGGCGCTCGA
>PMTT01000573.1 GCA_003167275.1 Bryobacterales bacterium
ATCGCCGAACTGTCGCAAGTCCCCAGTTACTCGGATCGCGCCGTCGAAAGCGGCAAGCAGTACCGCTACGTGATCAGGGCCTTCGACAAGTCGGCCAACGAGAGCGGCCAGTCCGCGGTAGTCGAGGCGACCGTGCCGTGATACCGGGCCTGTTCGTCCGATTTGCGTTACACTGCCCACATGGACAAACTCGACCAGATCTATGAGCAGTTCAAAGTGCACAGCCAGGATCTCGCCAATAAGGTGAGCGAGTTGATTCATGAAGGCAATGTTCGCCGCATTATCATTAAGGATGAGCGGGGCCACACCTTCGTGGAGATCCCGCTGACGGTGGCGGCCATCGGCGTGGTGGTTGCCCCCATCCTGGCAGCCGTCGGCGCAATCGCGACCGTGGTCTCGAAGTTCGATGTGGTAGTGGAACGCACGCCGCCCGAGTAACACGGGCGTTCCCGCCTGTGTCGGTTTGTCATCCAGGCCCTCGCCCGTCGCCATCGCATATGAACCGCTAAGGCAACACAGGCTAAAATGCCCGCGTTACTAAGCGCTTTCCCCGATTTCCTTCCGGCGCCCCTCGGGTTACCGTAGAAACGGAGAATTCCTTAGGGAGATCATGATTCCGGGCGATCCCAAAAAGCGTCCCTCCCGGCGTGGCTTCGCGCGCGGATGCCGCGGGAGCACGTTGGTGGAGGCATCCCTCTGCACCCTGCCGCTGCTGGCATTTTTTCTTGGCATCGTGGATGTTTCGTTTGCGGTCTTCGTCAAGAATACGCTGTTGTTTTCGGTGCGGCAAGGAGTGCGCTATGCGATCACCAGCCAAACCATGGCCGGCATGGGGCAAGACGCTTCCATCAAAAGCACGGTGAGAACCTACTCCGCCGGACTGGTGGACGCCTTGAGTCCGAACCAGAATGGCTCGAACCAGATCACCATCACCTATTACGATCCTGTCACGCTGTCAGCGGTCACGGGAGCAAATAGCAATATTGGAGGGAACATCGTGGTGGTGTCCGTTTCCGGACTGTCGTGGGCCTGGATGTTCCCGTTGTGGCACAGTTCGGCGCCGCTGCAGTTCGCTGTGGCTTCGGCAGATATTATGGAGGCTTCGCCACTTGCTGGTCCACCTGCCCGTTAACCCCCCCGTGTTTCCGCCCCGGCGCTTCGGCTCGCGTGGCAGCTCGATGCTGGAGCTGGCGATGATGCTGACGGTGGCGGTTCCGCTGCTGCTAGGGGTTGCGGGCGTGGGCCTGCAACTGGGACGAACCCTGAGCGCAACCCAGGCCACGCGGGACGTGTCGCACATGTACGCCCTGGGGGCGGATTTTTCGTTGCCCGGCGCAAAGAACATCGCCGCAACGCTGAGCCGCGATTTTACCCTGACAAGCAGTGGCAACGCGGTAATGATCTTGTCCCGTATCGTGAAGGTCTATCAGGCCGACTGCACCGCGAATAGCCTGAAAACCTGCCCCAACCTCAATCAGGCGGTTTTCGCGCAGCGGATCGTGATCGGGAACGCCAGCCTTTTCAACAGTTACTTCGGCACCCCTCCGGCGTCCTACGTCGATACCTCGGGAAACATCAAGCCCACCGACTATCTTCAGCAGTCGTCCCTGGTTGCCAACGGCTTTAATGCCGTCCTCGCCCTGCAGGATAACCAGTCGGCCAGGCTCGTGGAGGGCTACTTTTCGATGCCCGAGTTGAACCTGCTTGGTGGCACCAGCGGAGGAGGAGCCTACTATGCCCGCATGCTGTTCTAAACCCAAACCAGGGGTGAAACCAAAGGGTTACGTGCTGGTTACCGGGACCCTGTTCATCGCCCTGGTTCTAGTGCCATTCCTGGGACTGGCGATTGATGTCGGCTTGATGTACCTGGCACAGAGCAGGTTGTCGGCGGCGTCCGATGCCGCCGCGATCGCGGGGGCGGGAGCGCTCAGCCGCGGCAGCGACGATGCCACCCAGCGCGCCAACGCGGTAGCCACGGCAAACTCGTATTTCTACGCAAATTTCCCGTCCGGTTTCTTGGAGAGTACCAACTTGCAGGTCAGCACCGTGGCGGCCACCGATGCCACTCACCTGCGGTCGATCACCACTACCGCCAGCGTGACGATGCCGGTGATTTTCCTGGGAATGTTGCATGTGGCCAGCCCCACCATCTCGGTCACCTCCAAGTCGACGCGGCGCGACATCAACATCATCGTGGTGATGGACCGCTCCGGCTCGCTGGCCACCTCGTACAATGGGCAACCGGCCGCCTGCAGCCCGCTAAAGGCCGCCGCTGTGAATTTCGTCGACCAGTTCGCCGAAACCAGGGACAACGTCGGACTCATCACATTCGCCACAAGTTCGAACATCGACTACGCGCCGGCCACCACATTCAAGACAACCGTGGAGGGCTACTTGAATGCCGTGAACTGCACCGGAGCCACTAGTTCGGCGCAAGCTCTTTGGCAAGGGTATGACCAATTGGTGAAACTGAATCAAGGCGGGGCATTGAACGCGATTCTGTTCTTCACCGACGGCCGTCCGACGGCTGTTACGGAGGATTTCCCGGTGATTGGCAACTGCGCCAGGACAGGCAGCAATCCCAAACGAGGAGTGTTGACTCTGGGGTACAGCAACAACGTCCCCAGTTCGGCCATGGGATTGTACAACTGGATCGCACCAGGGAAACCACCGCTCAGCTCGGACCTGACGGTCATTTCCGATAAAACCAACTGCGCCTATTCGACGGATCAAAGCAATGTTTCCTCGGACGTCTCCTACGCGCCAACTACCGATATCTGGGGTAATTCCCTCACTGCAACCGGATACAAATCGGTGACTACGAGTGGGAGCGGCCTGAACGTCGCCAACGCTCAAAACGTGGAGAATTTCTCGACAAACGCCGCCGATGATGCCGCGCTTCGAATTCGCCGCGGCGATCCCGATCCGCTGCAAGCCAACCAGTCCCTATCCGGCGTTGTGATTTACTGCATCGGATATGGCGGTGATGTGGATGGCGTACTCCTGCAACGGATCGCCAACGATCCTACGTTGACTCCCAATCCGGTCGCCGCCGGAAACAACGGCCGTTACTACAACGCACCGACCACCAGCGACCTCAATCAGGCATTCATGCAAGTGGCCTCGGAGATGCTTCGTATCGCGCAGTAGATCACGACGAGGGCGTGCGCGTCTTGACGCCCGAAAGCACCTCCAAGCCCCGCCAGTCCCGTTCCTTCGCCCACCGCTGCTATATTCAAATGGTGATTAAGAGCGCCCTCATCCCAGTCGCGGGACTTGGCACGCGCCTTCTGCCTGCCACCAAATCGCAGCCCAAGGAGATGCTGCCCGTCGCGCGCAAACCCATCGTGCAATACGTCGTCGAGGAACTCGTCTCGAACGGCATCCAGCAGATCCTGTTCATCACCGGCCGCAGTAAAGCGTCCATCGAAAACCATTTCGACCACGACCCCGAACTGTTCCGCACGCTCACCGAGGCGAACAAGCAGGATCTGTTGGAACAGGTGGATTTCGAAGCCCTCAAAGCCAATTTCTTTTACACCCGTCAGCGTCTCCAAAAGGGGCTCGGCGACGCGGTTCTCTGCGGGGAGAACTTCGCCGGCGAGGATCCGTTTCTGGTGGCTCTCGGCGATTCCATCCTCGGCCTTAATGCGGTTTCGAAGGCGGTGAGCCGCATGGTGGACGTATTCGATTCCAAGCGCGCCAGTTGCGTGATCGCCGTGGAAGAAGTGCCTAGCGAGGAGACCCGGCATTATGGCATCGTGCAACCAGAGGACAATGGCCACGGGGATGTTTTCCGTATCGTGAACCTGGTGGAGAAGCCCGCCCCCCAGGATGCGCCCAGCAACCTGGCCATCGCGGGGCGCTACATCTTCTCGCCCGTAATCTTCGACCAGATCCGCCGCGTGAAGCCCGACCACCGCGGAGAGATCCAACTCACCAACGCCATCCAGTTCCTGTGCGAGGAAGGGCGCCGCGTGATGGCGGTGAAGCTGCGTCCCGAGGAAAAGCGCTACGATATCGGCAACTTCCCCAGCTACTTCGAGAGCTTTGTGGAGTTCGCCCTCGCCGATCCGATCTATGGCGCCGGATTCCGCCGCGTGCTGGAACGCCTGCTGGCGAAACCCGGCGCGCTAGTTTGAGCTTGGCCAGTGTGGGCAGGCCCGGTCCGCTCTTCCTGCTGCTCGCCGTGGCGCTGGCGGCGTCGCGACTGTGTCACGTCGCGATCCTCTGGGAAGGCGACACCCTGCCCTTGGCGGCCGCGCAGCAGATGCTGCATGGTAAGGTAATCTACCGCGACATCTGGTTCGACAAGCCGCCGTTCCTCCCCGCCGTGTACCTGTTAGGAGGCGCGCGTCCCGGCTGGGTGTTGCGGCTGGGCGACACTTTATACGCGCTCCTGGCCTGTTGGATCGCCTGGCGGTTTGCGCGTGGTCTCTGGTCGGAGCGTGAGGGGATTTGGGCGGCGGGCCTGCTGGGCTTCTTCCTGATCTTCGATTTTCCCTCGGCGGTGATTCCCGTCGCTTCGGACCTGATGATGCTGGCGCCCCATTTGGCAGCGGTGTGGATGGCCTGGAAACGCCGGCCGTTCTGGGCCGGTGCGCTGGCCGGGGTGGCATTCTGGATCAGCCCCAAGGGATTGTTCGTCGCCGCGGTGTGTTTGCTGTGGGATCCGGCCGGCGCCGTCCGGATGGCCGCGGGTTTCGCGGCGGTGAGCAGCGTCGCCATAGCGTGGTTGTCGGCTTCCGGAGCGCTGGGGGCGTACTGGGAAGAGGTCTGGAAGTGGGGACGGCTATACGCCGGCAGCCCGTTTGTGGAGGATCCCCTCAAGAACGGCCTGGTGCGGACGCTGAACTGGATGGGCTTCCACATCGCGATCGTGGTAGCGGCCGGGCGTTTCCTCCTGAGCGTCGGATTCCCTCGTTTTGCTGGACCTCCCTCGGGTGCCGATGCCACGTGGGGCGGACCCCCCGGTCCGCGCCGGACCCCCTGGCCCGGCAAAGCTGGCCCGCTCCCCGCCCTCCCCTGGATCGCCTGGCTCCTGATTGCAGCAGCCGGCGTCGCCGCGGGTCTCCGCTTCTTCCCGCGATACTACTTTCTACTCCTACCCGTCACTGTTCTGATGGCCGCCCGCGGATTCACCTTATTCGGACGCAGGCGCGAGTTGGTAGCCTTGCTGCTGCTGATTCCGGCAACCCGATTCGGGCCCACCTACGTCACGGCCCTGACCAACCACGAGTGGCGCGACATCGGCATGGATCGGGACAGCCGCAACGCCGCAGCCTTCACCCGGGCCATGGCCAAGCCAGGCGACACGCTTTTCGTCTGGGGATACCGTCCCGAGATGTATGCCTACACCCAGCTTCCGGCAGCCACCATATTCCTCGACTCCCAACCCCTCACGGGCGTCCCGGCCGATCGTCACCTGACGCAATCCGAACCCGTGGAGACGTTGTCGGCCAGCCGTCGCCGCGCCGACTTGGCGCGCTCCAACCCGACCTTCGTGCTGGACGGCCTGGGCCTGTACAATCCCCAATTGGCGATCACCAACTATCCGGACCTGCGCGAATGGCTGGCCCACTACCAGGAAGTTGGCCGCAAAGGCCAAACCATAATCTACATTCGCAAGTAGGGTATGCTTTAGCTTGCCCAACCTTGTGGAGCGGGCAATCCTGCCTGGCACGAGTGCCCGCGCCAAGCGGCGGCACTCGAAGTTTTGTGGTGGGGCAGGTCGGGACGACCTGCCCCACGGAAGAAGGTGGGAGGATTAGTTGCCTTTGACGGTTACTACTATGGGGGCGCTGTCCTGGGCGGTCGCCAGGGAACGGACTTCCACTACCTGGGTGCCGGCGGGGAGCGTCGTGGGGACTTGCGCCTGGATCTGCCCGGCCGACGTGCTCAGCAAGGGCACGGATACATCGCCGAAGGTCACGCAGGATCCACCTAGCACCGTGGGGGGCGGAATCGTGTCGGCGGTCGCCCCCGACGCCAGGTTGCGGCCGCTGATGGTGATGAAGGAACCGGGCTTGATGTTGGTGGTTCCATCGCTCGAATTTACGATGCCGCCGGCGCCGGGAGTGATCACCGGTTGCGTGTTCGCGCCGGAGGGGGTCAGCGAGATCACGCTGAGGCCGGAAAGGGTGATGGCGTAGACCGTCGTGCCGGCCGAATCCACCACCATCTGGCGCGGGTTGGTGTTGAAGCGCGTCGTCCCGAAGACATTCACCGGGGGGTTCTCTGGAACTACGCCGGCCAGGGTCTCTTCTCCCGTCACGAGGTTGACCATTTCCAGGGTGGTGCGCGGATCGTCTCGCGTGACCGTGGTGATGGCTTGTCGAACCGGTGTGGTGAGGCGGAGGAAGGTGGTGTTACTGAGCGTGGTTGCGGCGGCCACATTGCGCTGCCCGGTGTTGACCACGGAGGTGACCGGCGGACCGCCTGGAATCGGGCTGGGGATTACGGTGGTGCTTCCCGGTTGTGCCGAACCGCCGATCACGGTGAGCGACGGGTTCAGTATCAGGCCATCGGACAGGAAATACGATCCCGAAGGGCCGGCCCCCACCACGCCGTAATAGCCCGCGATAGTGCCGGTGAACAGCAACCGGGATCCAATGTAGGTATCGGCCACTCCATCGTACAGGTATGCCGTGCCGCTGCCGTTCATCGTCAGAATGTACCGGCTATCCGGGGTGGCTTGCATGCCAAATGCCGGCCCGCCGGTAAACTTCACAGGAGTCACGGAATTCGTGGGACGAACGGTTGCCTGGTCGCCGCCCTCCACCTTCCACTGCGATCCGTCGGACATGACGAACTGTAGGCCGAACAGACCCATGGCCAGGGCCCGCGGATAAACCAGGGCCACCGTGCCGTCACGCGGAATCGGTGGAAAGGCCACTATGTCGACCACCTGTTGCTGGTCAAGGTTCACGACACTGATGGACTCGCCGCCGGTATTGCCTACATAGAGCGTAGTGCCGTCGGTGGAAAGCGCCATTTGATGAGGCATCTGGCCCACCGGAATGGGAGTCACGAAGTGCTGCTTCACGAGGTCGAAGACTTCGATCCGGTTATAGCCGGAGTTGGTGACATACAGCTTGCCGCGGGCCTCGTCCAGCACCAGATCCTGCAGGCCCTCGTTGCCGCCGGCATTTCCAGCCACGTTGCTGGCATTGCTGTTGGGGGTGGTTGGCAGGGGGTAGATCACACCTCGCTGGTCCGACTGGCGGTAATTCATGTAGACCCGAATCACCGGCGGGATGTTGATGGCTTCGGGCGACGAAAGGGTGACGTTGAGAGGCGTCCCCTGCGAGGTGCCGGCTCCGGTCCAGATGTTGGTCCCAGGCTGGCGGACCACACCGGAACGGCCGGGTTCCATGGTGAAGTTGATGCTGGCGGGGGCCAGTCCGCTCGACTGCTGGTAGACCAGGGCGGAATTGCCGATGGGGACTACGGTGAAGGTCAGGCGGCCCTTGCCCAGGTTGCTGATCTGGAGGGTGCCGGAAGCGATGCCGCGGTTACAGTCGTCCTGCGCCAGGAAGACCTGGGTAGTCTCGGGCTGGAGAATCGGGTAGTTGTACAGGTTGCCCAGGGGCAGGTGGAGCACGCCGGAATCGGACAGGCCCCAGGCCTGGGAGCCGTCCGAGAGCATGACCATCTTGGCCACGATGCTCTCCGGGAGGATCAGGGCCAGGCGGATCGCGAGGTTGGTGGAGTCGTTGACCAGCAGGGTGGAGGAAAGCGAGGGCGGCGGGGGCGTGGTGGTCGCGGCCACGTTGAACGCGGCGTACAAGGTGGACCCGTCCGGCGTGAAGGCGCTTCCCCCGATGTTTTGCAGGGTGTTGAAGGCCCCGGTGAAGGTGAAGGGAGCGTTGGCGTTGTTCTCCTGCGCCATGATACCCAGGGTGGCGGTGTCGTACATGGTCATGCCCGCCATGAAGCGCGATCCGTCCGGGGCCATCGAGAGCACGGTGGAGGCGCCGGAGATCGTGCGGTTCCGGAGCACGATGCCGGAAGCTACTTCGTAGACAAAGATGTAGGTGCTGGAGGCGCTCGGGGTGATCACGCCGACGATGAATTGCCCGTCGGGTGTACGGAGCAGGGAGCCGGTAAAGATTTTGGCGGGGCGGGTCAGAGTGGTCCCTGGCAGCGGCGCGGGAGTGGTCGGGAGCGCCGGGACGGTGACCGGCAACAACTGCTGGCCGACGGTGAGGGTTCGGTCAAAGATGGCCAGGGTGCCTTGGGGGATGCCGGATACTACCCCGGTTCCGAGCATGCTGACCAGGACCCGGCCGTCGTTACCGACTTCCACGCCCTGTGGAATGGATGGAAGGATAACGCTCTGGATGACGGAGTTTTGGGACAGGTCGATGACGTTCAGGAGGGGGGATCCGCTGGCGGTCTGGGTCGGGGTTGCGCCGCTGGTGACGTAGAGAAATGCGCCATCCATGGAGATCGCGCCGGCGACCGGGCTTTTGCCCACGCCGATGGTGCCCACCACTGTGCCGGTAGTGTAGTCCAGAATGTAGACCAAACTGGTGCTGTTGTTGATGAGGTAGAGTTGTTGCCGCGATTCGTCGAGCACTACGTCGGCCGGGGTGCCGCCGGGCAGAGCGATGACATCGCCGAAGGTGGCGCCGAGGGTCTGCTGGGAGCGGGCCAGCCGGGCGCCGGCGAGGAACAACGCCAAGGCCAAGAAAGCAAACGAAATAGAGCGGAAACGCTGAGGGCACCGGGGGTTCACGAATCTATCCTTCCAGAGACGCGGCGAATGTATCTATAGTACAACCTAAACACGGCCTTGGTGGGGAAGTTGCTGGACGGGCGAGTGCTTAACCATTTTGGGGAATTCCTCACCAGTCAACACCGCTCCCTCACGGTCGCGGCTCGGTAACTCACGTTGCCTGCGCCGCCTTGCGCCACCTTGCGCCACGATCAGGCGGCGGGGCGTTCGGGGTTGGGGGCATTTTGGGCGGATTCGCCTTCCTGCCGGGCATAGCAGCGGGGGCACCGGAGGTGGAACTTGCGATCGTTGGGCAAAAAATAGCAGTTGCTGCCTGGTTTGTGGTAGGCAGGGAACTTCTTACGGGTGGTTGCGGGGGCGGCTGGAGGAGTTGACGAAACGAACTCCTCAGGCTGGTTAAGCGGCTCGGTCTCAACGGGCTGCGGGGTGGGTTGGATGGGGGCCGGGGCGGGAATGGGGTCGGCGGTGGGGCCGATGGCCTGGAGGCGTTCGAGTTCGAGAAGGGCGTCGCGGATGTTGCGCTGGGTGGAATTGACCATGCGCTGGAGGCGACCGAGAGTGCGGTCGCAGAAAGTGAAGGCCTTGCCGAGAGGGGTTTCGGAGTGGAGTTTGAAGACGGTGTCCATTTGGTAGGCGAAGACTTGGGCTTCGGCGACGGCGAGGCGGCGGAGAGTCCAGGTGGAGCGGACCAGGATATCAACTTGGTCGCGCTGATCGGGTTGGCGGCCAATGGGAAGAAGATTCGAGGCGGTGCCGAAATGGGGCTTTGACGCGGAGACGCGGAGAAACACGCGGAGAAGAAAAAGACAAGAAAAAGACAAGAAAGAGAGAACAAAGAAAGAGAGACCAGCAAATGACCGGGATGGCTAAGGAAGCTCCCTTGTTTGACAGGTGTAGCCCGTTAGGCTACGGTTGAATCGGTGAAGGAAAAGACCAAGCGCATGTTGAACCCCGTGCATCCGGGCCAGTTCATCCGGACTGAGATCATCGAAGCTCACGGGCTCTCGGTGACGGAGGCTGCCAAGGTACTGCGCGTCTCCCGCCCAACGCTTTCCAGCCTCCTGAACTCGAAAGCCGGCCTGTCCGGCGAGATGGCCCTACGCATTGAGAAAGCGTTCGGAATTGCCATGGATACCCTAATGAGGATGCAGAGCTCTTACGACATCGCCCGCACGCGCGGACGAGCGGACATGGTCGACGTCGAACGGTATGCTCCATCACCTCGATAGAGGGGTTTTCGGGGGCGTGTTCGAGAGTTTGGACTCAGGAGAAAGAAACCAACACAGGCAAGAATGCCCGTGCCACGAGGGGGGTCAGAAGCGTTTTTTGAAGAAGAAGTCAAGGCCGAAGGTGCCGTTTTCTTCGCGGAGAGCTACTACCGACCATTGTTTGCTGAAGGACCATTCCACACGGACTATCTGCGGATTGCTGCTGGTCACGTTGGTGATATAGGTGAACGTAATGTCCTGAGTTACCTGCTGCTCCAGGGTGAGGCGCGCCTGCGGGTTGTTTTCCACACCGGGCAAGGTGGGGTCGATGCGCAGTTTGCTCACTCCGAAAAAGCGCTGCAAGCGGCCGGCTACGGGGCTGGCAATCGCCTGGCCCAGGAGAGCGGAAGCCCCCATCTGTTGCCAGGAACCGGGGGCGGTGCTCTGCTCCGCCAGCAGGGTCGGGTCGGAAGTGGGAGTGCGGCCGGTGGCCAGCAATGCCACAATTTCGCTGAATTGCAGCGGGGGGTCCGAACGCGGGGTCAAGTGGAGCTTGTTCAAAGGGCCGGCCACGGTGAGGGTGATATCGATCCCGTTGGCCTTGGTGTCGAGATCGAAGTCCAGGATGGGCTCGACTTTGAGGGCGTTATAGAACGCGATGGTGCCCTGATGGATGGTGTACTTGGTGCCGTAGAAGACGACTTGCCCTTGCGTAATGGTGACGCGGCCGACCAGACCGGGATTGCTCACCGTGCCGCGCAATCGCAGATTGGCTTCCGCCTGGAGGTCCTCCGTGAGGGCGCTCTGGAGTTGGATATCGGGATCGGTGTTGATCTGGATATCGTAGTTCAGGCCGCCGAGGATGCCCGTCTGGGCAGCGGGAGTACGGACCGGTTCGGCGGATTTGGCGATCAGGGAACTGAAGTCCGATTGCAGGTTGACGCCGGTGCGCACGATGGTCACAGAGCCATCCAGCATGCTGCGCTCGGGCGTACCTGTGAGATTGAGGTCGGCATTCAGCACGGTGCTCACGCCTTCGGGGTAGCGCACGCGAACCTGGTGGGCGTGGGCCTGCAATTGGAAAACGGTGGCGCCGCCGCTATAGCCCGCGGATCCGGAAAGCTCGATCTTGCCGCCTCCGGTCTCGCCGCTAAAGCTCTGGATAGTGGCGCGTTCGGTGGTGAAGAGAACCACTCCGTTGGCGTTGGAGATACCATTCGGGAAATCGGCCAAAGAGAACCCGGCGTCCTGGAACTGCATGCGTCCGACGACCTGCGGCGCGCCGATGGGGCCGCGCACCGCGGCATCGGCGGTGACCGTGCCGGAGGAGACCAAGTCGCTGTCCAGGGTCTGTACGATGGCCAAGTCCAGTTTGCCGTTGACGCGCAAATCGAGAGGACTCTTCTGATCGAGGAGCACTCTGCCGGTGATGCTGAGATCGGTGGAGCGGCCTACCAGGCGGGCGCTCTCGACGGTCACGACGGAATTCACCATGGACGCTACGATGGGGCCCGAGTTGGTCAGGGTGATGGCGCCGGCAGGCGGGACGGTGCCGGGAGCGGGGCCGATCTCGAGCTTCGGAATGCGCAACTCGGCCTTCATGCTCTCGGGCTTGAGGGCGGGGCCGTCCAGTCGAAGCTCGCCTTCGGCGGAGCCGGCGACGCGGTCGGTTACGCCGGCCTGGGCGGCGGATTGAGATGGCGCGATCCAGGCACGCAACTGGACGAAGTCGAGCTTGGAGAAGCGGATGGTCGCGCTGCCGGGATAGTCGCCCTCCAGTTTCCACTCACCGTCACCGCGCACGGTGGAGTTGGCGAAACCGGATTCCAGGTGGGCGCTCAGCACCTGGCCTTGAGAAGTGGCGGTGAGGTGGGTATCCCCGAAGGCCTGCCCGTTGAGCTGCAGGTCCTTGCCGGAGAGGTCGGCCTGCAGATTGGCGATCCGAAAGGCGGGCTGGCCGGCGGCGGGCGGATCGATCTGGAGTTCTCCGCCGGCGGAAAGTTGAACCGTGCCCTGGAGGCCGGGGCGGGCTTTCTCCAACGTACGGATCTGGTTCAAGGGCATGACGTTGGTGGCCACCTGAAAGCGCAGGTGGCCGGCGTCGAAGCGGTCGGGGAGGTGGTCGAAGGTAGCGGACAACTGGACCTGGCGGGAACCGGCTGTAATCTGGCCGGAGGCGACCTCGGCCCGGCGGCCGGCATAGCTCACGTGGGCGGTGAAACGATCGAAGGGTTCGTCGCGGTAAGAGCCTCTGGCAACGTCGATGTCGCCGGTGACGGTGGGGCTTCCGACCGTGCCGCCAATCTGCGCATTGCCGCTGACGGTGCCGGTGGGAAGCACGGGGGGCTGTCCGGGCGGCGAGGCCGGCGGCGCTATGATCGCTTCCAGGTCGGCGATGGCGGCGTTGCGGATGGTTCCGCTGCCGGAGATGGGACTGTTATCGTCTGCCTTCCACTGGTTCAGGCCGAGGCCGCCCTGGAACTGGGCGCGCAACGGGCCGCGGGTCAACGCGGCGTTCTGCATTCCTGCGTGGTTGGGTGAGAGGGCGACGTCGGCATTCAGCGAATCGAGGATTCTGCCTGAGTATGAGAAGCGGGTCACGCCCAATCGTCCGGCAATCTGCGGATCATTCAGCTTGCCGGTGACCGTTCCATCGAAGGTGGCGGCGCCGTTCTCGAGTTTCACGGGGGTTGCGGCAGCGCTCATGCCGAGGACGGGGAGCACGTCGTTGAGGTCGCGAGTTTCGAAATGTACGTGGAGTTCGCGTCCGAAGGCGCCCTTGAAATCGGCGCGCGAGGAGGGCAAGGTGAGGGTGGAGCTGCCCAAATCGAGGATGCCGTCGGACTCCGCATAGGCGGCCGAGATTTGGCCGTGGACGGGAGCGCCGTCGCCGGCGGGAGCGATGGCCAGATTGGCGGTGAGGCGGAGTGCGGTTTTCTGGTGGAGGGCGCCTTCGAGAGTCACTGGTCCGTTGGCGGTCGCGTCCCAGGGGAGCGGCTCGGGGCTGAAGAAGGCGAAGGTGCGGCGGGCATCCATGCCGGAGATTGCGCCATTGACGGAGTAGCGCTCCAGGGCGCGAAGGCGGACTTCGCCTTGAAAGCTACCGCCGAGGAACTCCATGGCGACGTTGTGGAACTCCAGGTCCTTGCCGCGCTGGGTAGCAGTGGCGATGCGGCCTTCCACGGCCAGGCGGGCTGCGGGGCAGGGCCATAGGGCGGGTGGGTCAGACGAGCGGCTTTTGTCGGCAGGCGGGGTGCCGGGAAGAGCGCGACCAGGGGGTCGCGCGCGAACCAGGGGGTCCGCCCCACTTGCTTTGCTTGCAGCACTTGCCTTACTGGCAGCACTTGCCTTACTGGCAGCACTTGCCTTACTTGCGGCACTTGTTTCACTGGCTTCAGTGGTTTCATGGCAGGGACCGGCGCCACTGAAGGTGGTTGCCAGGCGGATGCCGGTCAGGTCTATGCCTTTGAGATTCGCGGCGAGGGTCGCATCGACACGGCCGTCTTGGAGACGAAATAGGGAGTCCCGGTATTCCAGGTTGGTGGCGTGGACGGCGCCGGTTGCGGAGAGGTTCGATGAGCCCGCCCAGGTAGCGCTGCCGCGCACTTCGATGGCGCCGCGCTGGAGCTCTTCGATGTGCAGAATCGGAGTCGCCTCGGCCACGGAGACGCGCGCATCGTATTGGAACGAGCCGTGCGGCGAGGCCAGATCTTCGACTGCGCCGGAAACGTCGAGTCGCGAGGCTGGGCTAGTCAGCTTCATGGAGGCGAGATCGATGCGGTTCCTGGCGAGGGTCAGCGCCATGGTTACGCCAAGCGCGGGGAGCGGACGGCCGGGCCAGTGGAGGTCCAGGGGTTGAATCGAGATGGCAGCGCGATAACGCGGCAGAGCGGGCGTGGGCGTGGCGCCGACGACCGGTGGGGCGCTCTCATATTGGAAGCGGGCGTTCAGGTTCTGGCCCCGCGCGTCGAAGGGGGTCTGACCGTGGGCTTCGACTTCGAAGACGCCGTTCCGGACGTCGAAGCGGCCGATTGCCAGATCGAGGATGGACTCCACCGGGTTGCGCGGGTTGGTAGGGCGGACCTTCGGCTCAGGCACGTTGGTGTGGCCATCGGGATCGACGATCAGGTAGACGCGCGGATCGGCGACCTCCAGGTATTGAATGTCCACGTCCTTTTTGAGCAGGGAGACGATCCGCAGACCCACTGCGACCGAGGAGGCGCGGAAGAGCGGAGGCTTGTCCGGCTGCTCGGTTCCATGAATGGAGATGCCCTGGATTTCAGCCCGCATCCGCGTCCAGTCGAAGCGGAAGGATTGGGCTTCCACGCGGCCTCCGGTGGCGGTCTCGACGGTGCTCACCAGAAAGCGGCGGACCCTTTCGTAGAACCATTGGCTGCGGACCACGAGAACGCCGGCTAACGAGGCGACGAGCACCAGGCCGGCCAGGGAGGCGGCGATCGTGAACACTCTGCGTTTGATGCTCATCGCAGAGCGTCCTCATGAACCACGATCTCGTTGCGTTTGCGGGCCTCTTTGAGCCAGGTGTCGACTTCCTTATCGACGCGCTGGCCGGAGAGTTTTCCTTCAATCTGGTTGCGATAGTCTTCCAGCACGACTGGCTGGCCGGGATGGGCAGCGCGCGCGGCGGGGGTCACCACCTGGTCGAAGTAGTCCTGGATTTCCTGATCGCTGACCTGGACGGCGGGCCGAAAGCGAACCTCGATGAAGCGCAGAAGCGTGCGCTGCCAGAGGAGCTCGTCCTTGACGTCCTGTTCCGTGATGCCGCGGTCGGCCAGGGCGCGGTGATATTCGTCGTCGGTTTGGAAATGTTGCTCGCGGAAGTCGGCGAGGATCGGCTCGACTTCGGAGGCATCGGGCATGGGGTAGCGGCTGGTTTCCAATTCGCGGAGGATGAGCTTTTGTTCGATCATGCGCTCGACGGTGGTGCGCTTGGCGGCGGGGGTGAAATCGGGCGGGACTCCGTCGAGAAAGGCGGTGACGCGGATTTCGCGGTCGAGATCGCTCACGGCGATCACGCGAGTGCCGACGGACACGGCGATGCGGTCGATGATGTCGGAGAAGGCGGGGAGAATGAAGAGGAGGGCGAGTAACAGAAATCGTAGGGTATGCTTTAGCTTGCCCACCACTAAATCAACGGTGGGCAAGCTAAAGCATACCCTACGGTGATCGCATCCTCGTTTCAAAACGTTTGTCCTATCGAGAAGAAGAATTGGAAGTGGCTCACGTTCTGTACCGTGCACTGATTGGCCACGGGGGACGTAGGGGAGCACGGGTTGACACCGGCGTTCACGAGATCCTGCTGCGTGCCTTTGAAGCCGAAGAAGTATGGTGGATTGATGCTATAGCCGAGGTCCAGCCGGACCGGACCAACCGGCGTCCGGTAACGCACTCCGAAACCCACGGCGTGCACCATGTAGTCGAAATCCTGGAGATTGCGCTGATGCACGCGGAACGACATATTGCCGATGGCGGAATAGACGTTGCCCATGTCGTGATATAGGACGCCGCCGATATCGTCTCCAATCAGCGGAAAGCGCAGTTCCGTCTGGTTGAACAACAGGGCGTTGCCGCCGAGGGGAAAGCCGGTGGACGTGTCGCGCGGACCGGCCTGCTCCTCGGGAAAGCCGCGGTGGGATGTGCCACCACCGCCGAAGAAGCGCTCGGCGAGGGGAATCGCCTCCAACGGGTCGCCCTTAAAGTCGAAGGCGTAGATGTTTCCGAACTCGGTGCTGCGCGCCAGCACGAGGCGCTTGCCGATCGGGTAGTAGCTGGCGTTGCGGGCCAGGAAGCGCATGAAATCCACCTGCGAGCCGAGGAACTTCTCCGCCAGGCCCAAGTCCACGGTGGTGTAGACGCCTTTGTGGGGCTCTACGGGATCGTCGCGACGGTCCTGCACCAGGTTGATGGAGGTGATGCCCACGCGCACCTGTTGCGAGAGTTGGGGAATCAGAAACGGGGTGATCTTGAGGTCGCTGACTCCCACGCGGCGGTACGCGAGGCGGTAGAAGAGCGTGGTGGACTTAGTGAGCTTCTGGTTCAACTGGGCCGAGCCTTCTTCGCGCTTGAAGTTGAAGGTGCGCACGTCGCGGGAAGCCTCGTAGAGGCCGGTGAAGGAGACGGTGAGGTTGTCGTGCCCCTCGAAGCGCGGCCAGGAATAGTTGAGCAAGGCGCGCTGGTCGAGCGTCGAGACGCGGGTGCGCAGGCTGAGGCTGTGGGTGTCGCCCCAGAGGTTGTTGCGCGTAATGTCGAGCGAGACGCGCGGCGAGAAGCCGGTGGCTCCGGCGGGCGCGTCGAAACAGGTTTCGCATCCGCCGATGCGGCCCAGTTCCGCGCCGAACCCGGCAGCCAGCGAGTAGCGCCGGGCTTCGTCCAGGTTGTAGAGCACGTACTTGTGGTCGGACTCGCCATCGGGGTCCTGAATGGCCGAATCCACGCGCGCGAACACGCCCAGGTCGTAGAGGCGGCGCTGCGTATCGGTGATCTCGGTGGGAGAAAGCGGGTCGCCAGGATTCAGCTTCAAGTTTCGAAAAATCAACTGGTTCTTGGTGACCTTATTCCCGGTGACCAGAACCTGGCGGACGAACTGCTGCTCTCCCTCATGGATGACGAAGCGCAGGGCCACGCGGTGGGGCTGGGCTGCCGGAGCGGAATTCCACTCGAAGGTGGCGTTGGGGAATCCACCTTCGAAATACTGCGCGAGGATGGCGTCGCGGTCCACCGCCACGTTGAATTCGCTGAACGGCTGCCCCGCCACGGAGCTGAGCTTGCCGAGGATCTCGGCCTTGTTGAGGTGCTCGATGCCGTCCACCTGCAGGCTATCGATGAAATACTGCGGGCCTTCCTTGATCTCGATGAATACGGCCTGGTTGCCGATGATCCCTTTGTAGTCGTCTTCCAGGCGGTGGGTGGTCTCGATGTCGCGAAAGCCGTTGGACTGGTAGAGATTGCGGATGGAATCCTCGTCGCGGGCCAGGAGATTGCCGCTATATCGGCCGTGCGGGAACTGGAGGAACCGGGCAGTCTGGAGGAACATGCGCTCGCGAATCGCTTCGGTCTTGAAGTAGTGATTTCCACTGATTTCAATGGCGACCAGGGTGTGGCGTCCACGGGGGTTGACCAGATAGTCGATGGTCGCCTTGTCGTTGATGACGCGCTGTTCCTTGAACTGGACTTCGGCATCGAAGTATCCCTCGGATTGCAGGTAGTCGCGCAGATTGCGCGCGCCTTCGACCAGCAGATCGTGATCCACCGCGTGCTCTTCAAAGATAGGGATATAACGCCGCAGCTTCCTCTGCGAGAGGTTGACCCCAATGGTGCGAACCTCAATGCGCGGACCCGCATCGATATGCAGCGTAGGCAGCGCGCTGTTGGTTGACGGATCGTAGTGGAGGGAATCGAGCGAGACCTTGGCTTCCAAGCGGTTCTCCGCCTGGTAGAGCGAACGGACGCCATCGAGCGCCTGGCGTACGCGAGTCTGCGTGATGGGTTTCCAGGTATGGATGAAAAACCGCTGGAATTTGGTGGCGGTGAGGATCTTTTTGGCATCCATCTTCAGGTCGCCGGTCAACACAGGTGTGGTGAAGTGGGCACGGGGTCCGGCATCGACTTCAAAGCGGATGTTGACCTGCTGGTACGCGCGGCCGGTCTCCCAGTCGAAGACCGGATGGACGGTGCCCTGGTAGAGTCCATTGCTTTCTAGCGCGCGTTGTTGGCCTGCCAGCCCATCCTTGAGGGCGGCTTCGCGATACGGTTGGCCGAGATTGAGTTCGGTGGCGTTCTCCAGTTGGCCGGCGTTGGGGGGGCTGGAGATGTGGCCGGCGACCGAGACGGCGCCGACGAACCAACTGTTGGTAGTGTGAAAGACGATGGCCACGCCGTCGCGGTAGGGTTCCGCTTCCACCTGGATATCGGCATAGACGCCGGTGGCGAAGAGCTTCTCGATGCTGGCGCGGACGACGCCCATCTGGAGCGGCTGGTTCATCTTCAGGGGCAGGATATCGTGCAGTTCGGAGGCGTCGAGGGGCTGTTTCTCGGGGACGAACTGGATATTCCGGACCACCATGCCCTCATACTTGTGGGCCTGCGCATGGAGGGATGAGGGCCGCGCGGCCGTCAGCGCGAGAACCAGCAGGAAGCCGTAGGCGGACAGCGGGCGCACGTCCAACATGATAGCGTAAGTCATTCAGAGCAAGTTTGTTACCATCGGAGTCATGAACGCGGCGGAGCGCGAGCGCTATTCGCGGCAAATCCTGTTTGCGGGGATCGGAGAGCGCGGGCAGGAGGCGCTCTTGCGGTCGCACGCGGTGGTGGTGGGGTGCGGGGCACTGGGGAGCTTTCACGGGGCGGCGCTGGCGCGGGCGGGGGTCGGGCGAATTACGCTGATCGACCGAGATTACGTGGAGGCGAGCAATCTGCACCGGCAGTGGTTGTACGATGAGAGCGATGCTGCGGAGGGGCTGCCGAAAGCCGTCGCGGCGGAGCGGCAGATCGCGCGCATCAATTCCGGCGTGAGCGCGCGCGGCGTGGTGGCGGACCTCACGGCGGGCAACGTCGCGGAGTTGCTGGGCGACGCGGATGCGATCCTGGACGGGACGGACAACTTCGACACTCGCTATTTGATTAATGATTTCGCGGTGAGCCGCGGGGTGCCGTGGGTTTATGGGGCGGCCGTGGGGAGCTACGGGCTGACCATGCCGGTGATTCCGGGACGGACGGCGTGCCTGCGGTGCGTGTACCCGGACCCGCCCTCGGGAGTGCAGCCGACCTGCGAGACCGCGGGCGTGATCAACGTGATCGTGTCGGCGGTGGCATCGATTCAGGTGGCGGATACGTTGAAGATTCTCTGCGGCGTTTTGGGGACGGCGCGGATTACGACGATGGACTTGTGGGCGGGGGGCGTGCGGCAGATTGAGGCGCCGGCGCGGGACCCGGAATGTCCTACGTGCGGGCGGCGGGAGTTTCCTTATCTGGACGAGTCGCGGCGCTCGCCGGTGGTGCTTTGCGGCCGGAATGCGGTGCAAATCCACCAGCAGGGGAGGATCGACCTTGGGGAGTTGCGGGCGCGGCTGGAGTTGGTGGGGGAAGTGCGGGCCAACGAATTCGCACTGCGGTTTGTGGTGGGGACGTATGAGATGACGGTGTTCCCGGACGGGCGGGCGATCGTGAAGGGCACCAGCGATACGGGCGTGGCGAGAAGTTTGTACGCGCAATATGTGGGGTGACTTGCGGCACGGGCATTCTCACGGCTCCCGATGGTCTGGCCCCCAGCGGAAGAGCTCGCGGCCGCTTAGCCACGATATAATGGGGCGTGCTGGTTTACTCAGGGAGTACCGTCCACGTCGTTCCTACCGAACAGGGAGGCTGGGCCGTTGTTGACCTGCAGCGCCACTGGCGGAACTTTCCATCGAAGGCGTCGGCATTGGAGTACGCGAAGCGTGTTGCGGCTGCGAACCAACCCAGCCAGGTGGTATTGTTCACCGCGACGGGATGCACGGAAACCGTCGCACGCTACCAGTTACCGCAATACCAGATTCCTGAAGCAACTGCTCAGGGCGACAACGGTTCCCTGTTTGACACTGCCGTAAAGGCGCTCGTCGTCGGCGGCCTTGTCACTGCTGGCGTGGCCGTTCTCCACGACCTCGTGGATACGCTGGAGCGTGATTTGAAAAGGGAGACAGCGCGATCTGAAGTGAGCCAAAGACGCAAGCGCCGGCCGCAGGTTGCCTGACCGGTGGCAGACATGGTTCGGCAGAACAAGACAAGAAGCAACAATAGGACCGTCTTCATTAACTGTCCTTTTGATCCCTCGTACCGCAAAATCTTCGATGCAATCGTCTTTTCAGTTTGCGCGTTAGAATTTGAGCCTCGCTGTGCGCTCGAACAAGGCAGCGCCACAGAAGAACGGCTTACCAAGATCCTAAAGCTGATCGAACAGTGTCCATTCGGTATTCACGATCTCTCCTACATGAAAATCGATCCCGGGACCCGCTTGCCCCGCCACAACATGCCCTTTGAGCTGGGTCTGTTCCTGGGGTACGAGTTTGCCAGCCGGAAACTCCCGAAGAAGAGTTGCCTGATCCTGGACAAGGAAGGTTATCGATACCGAAAGTCCCTGTCTGATCTCAGCGGCAGGGACGTACGCGCTCACCAAGGCACACCCACGCAGGCGATTACTGTCGTCCGCGATTGGTTGGTAACCGAGTCCGGCCGCAATGATGCCCCAGGCGGAGCTTTCATTGTTCAGCGGTATCGCCGCTTCCGAAGACAATTGCCAAAACTGTGCAAAACCACCAGGCGAAAAGTGGCTGAACTGTCATTTTGGGATTATCGGGGTATCGTCAGCGCCTGGCTCAAGGACGCGTGAGATAAGAGGTAGAAGTTCTACACCCAACGCCCAGCCGGCTGCCTCCGGATGTTGACCATGCCCGATGGACCATGTTGCAGATAGGCCTTCAGGGCCCTGCTCTAGTCCAAGTGGCTCTTTCGCGTCTGGCTTTTTGGCTCGCGTTGTACTAAGATGTCCACATTCCACAATTTTCAGGGAGAGGTTTTTGATGCGTTTGTTAACAACGTGTGTTCTCTTCTTTGCCAGCGTGCTGGTGAGCTTTACACAAGTTACCACGACCGCCCGTATGGATGGCGTGGTGACGGATCAACAAGGCGCTGTGGTTCCGGGCGCAGCGGTGGTGGTGGTTCAGAACGCAACCAGCCAGAGTCTTCGCACGGTAACTGACGACAAAGGCTATTGGGCGCTGCCTAGCCTTCCGACCGGGTCGTATAAGGTCACGGTGACGAAAGAGGGCTTCAAGGCTGTCACGAACGCGAACGTCGTGATCGATGCCGGCGTGCCTGCCACCGTCAACTTCACGCTCTCCGTGGGCGCGACTACTGAAACGATTGAGGTAATGGCCGGAGCGGAAATTGTGCAGACCGATTCGGCGACTGTCAGTTCCACCCTGCAAGGCCGGCAAATCAACGATCTTCCTTTCACCAGCCATAACGTGACCGAGTTGATCGCGAGCCAGCCCGGCACGCAGAACGCCGATGGAGTTCGCTATGCCACCGTCAACGGCCTGCCGCAACCCACCATCAACATCACTATCGATGGAATTAACGTCCAGGACAATGCGACCAAGAGCAATCCGGACGCGCTATTCAATGCCGTTCAGCCGCGCACCCAGGCGATTGAAGAAATGACCATGAGCACCGCGGCCGCCAACGCCGATAGCACCGGTGAGGGCGCCGTACAGATCAAGTTCGTGACCAAGGGCGGAACCAACCAGTTTCACGGTGGACTGTACGAGACCAATCGCAATTCGTATTTCGAAGCCTGCGCCTTCTTCAATTGTCTGCAGGGAGCCGCGAAGGACAGAATTAATCTGAACGAATACGGCTTTACAATCGGTGGACCGGTCCTCAAGAACAAGCTGTTCTTCTTCGAGTCCTTCGAGTTTTTCGATCTGCCCCAGTCGTTCCCCGAAACGGGAACCTGGCTCACGCCCACCGCTGCCACCGGCCTGTTCACTTATAACGTAGGCGGGGCTGTAAAGACGGCCAATCTCTACACGCTCGCGGCGGCGGCCAATCCATCGCTCCCGGCCGGAGTCCGCGCCTTCCCCACAGCCGGCGACCCGACCCTGGCGAAGACTTATTCGCTGATCAACCAGCTCATCACGGCCTCTGGCGGCACTCCGGTGAGCCGCATCTCCACGAACAACGATTACAATCGCGAGAACTTCACATCCAACGCACCGGCGGTTAACAATCGTAAATTTCAAACTGCGCGTCTCGACTATAACGTCACCGACAAGCACCACATCAATGTCGTCTGGAACTATCAGGTCAACGATCGCACTCCCGACGGCCTGAATCTGGAATACCGCATTCTGCCGGGCACGGGAACGCAACTGGGATCGCCCGATCTGGAAGGCCAGTACGGCATTAATTGGACGGGAAGTATCGGATTGCGCTCGGTGATCACGCCGACGATCACCAACGAATTGACCGGAGGCATCCAGGGTGGCGCCAACGCGCTGGGTGACGGCCTTTCGCCAACCGATTACGGCATTTGGAACGGCAGGCTCCTGAGCTTTGCCGGATACATGACCAACCCCTACAACGGCAACTACACCAACTATGCGCCCCGCAGCACCCCGGTATACCAGGTCAACGACAACGTGAGCTATTTGAGGGGAAATCATCTGATCAACGTTGGCGGCAGTTTCACGCAGGTCAACGCATGGCAGGCCGCGGCGAATTCGTCGCTCCTCAATACGCTGGCGCTGGGACAGGCAACCGGCGATCCAGACAACACCGGCGCTACCTCGTTGTTTACCACCAACACGCTTCCCGGCGCGAGTTCCACGCAACTCAGCGATGCCGCGAATCTATACGCGATCCTGGTGGGGCGAGTTTCGGCAGTGACCAGCTCAGCGGTGCTTGGCGAAACCACCAAGACCTACGGCCCGAACTACTCCGTCGATCGCGACCACATGCGCGAATTCGCCGGCTACATCCAGGACACCTGGCGCGCCAGTTCGAACCTCACGATCAGCTTGGGGCTGCGCCTGGACCGTCAGGGCGCCATTCAAAACCTCGATAACCTCTACACGCGGCCGGGCTTCGCCGGTCTGTATGGCGTCTCGGGTGTGGGCCATCTCTTCCAGCCGGGCGTCCTGGATGGCTCGGCGCCGATCCTTTCCCTGGTGCCGCCGGGCACGGGAGGATTCGACCCAGGCGCCGGCCACCTGAGCCCATCGGTTGGCTTGGCCTACCGGATTCCCAAGGGCGGCGCTTTCCACTGGCTGACAGGCGACGATGCGGTGTTGCGCGCCGGTTTCAGCATCTCCACAATTCGCGAAGGCATCGGCTATCTGGACGGAGTCTGGGGTGCGAATGCAGGCCGCAGCCTCAGCACCAGCGCCAGCCCGTCGACCACGCCTAGCATTTTCACGGCCGGGAATGTGCTCTTCAGCGATCCTACTTTCCCCTCGCTCGTCCCCAGCAGCATTGTCCCCAGCTTCCCCAATCCCAGCTTCCCGCTGGCCGTGCAGAGCGGTCAGAATGTGGAGGATTACAATCCCCAAATCAAGCCGGAGTACGTCGAAAGCTACTCGGTCGGATTCCAGCGGCAGTTGAACCGGAACACGGTGGTGGAGGTTCGCTACGTGGGCAACCACGGCGTGGATCTCTGGTCGGCCGTCAACCTCAATGAAGTGAACACTGTCGAGAGCGGGTTCGCGGCCCAGTTCCAGGCAGCGCAGAACAACCTCGCCATCGCCAACGGGATCTCGGTGGCGCAACTCCTGAACCCGACCACCAAGCTGACCAGCAACAACTACAGCAACCAGGGACTGCCCGGACAGGTGGCCGTGCCGCTGATCACGACCGCCATCGGAAGCAACACCGATCAAACCACGGTTACCCAGCTCCAGCAGGGGCAGGCCGGCGCGACCGCGAATGGGATTGCCACGAACGCCACCCGCATGGCCAACCTGACGAAGGCCGGATTCCCCATCAACCTTTTCCAGGTGAACCCGAACAACGGCGGCGCCTCTACGGAGTTGACCAACCGCAATTCGAGCACCTATAACTCCGGCCAGGTGGAAGTGCGCCGGCGGCTCTCCGCCGGTCTGCAACTGAATGCCAGCTATGCGTTCTCCAAGTCGCTGACCAATGCCAACAATCCCACCTTGCGGGACTGGGGCGGGAATAAAGGTCCGACCACCTTCGATATCCGCAACGGCATCAAGGCGACCTGGATCTACCAGCTTCCGTTCGGCCAGGGCCGTCCGCTACTCTCGGGTGCTCACGGCGTTGTCGGCAAAGTCGTCGGTGGCTGGGAAATCGCGGGAGTGGGACGTTTGCAGAGCGGCACCCCCATCAACATCACCAGTGGCCGCAGCACGTTCAACCAGAACGATGGCGGCGTGGTGCTGAACAACATCACGGCGAAGCAATTGCAGAACCAAATGGGGCTCAACTTTACGAGCGCTATCCAAGCCAACGGAGTTGCAACCGGGACGGCCTACTACCTGCCGCAGTCGTTGATCCAGAACACGCTCGCGGCGGCCGGGATCAGCGGGACGTTCAACCCCAGCGCACCCTACATTGCGCCGTGCACCGCGGCGGGGCAGATTTGCAATCAGGTGTTTCTGTATGGCCCGTGGCTTTCCAAGTGGGACGTGAGCCTGGTGAAGCGCACGCA
Organism: Bryobacterales bacterium; assembly: GCA_003167275.1. Taxonomy (GTDB): domain Bacteria; phylum Acidobacteriota; class Terriglobia; order Bryobacterales; family Bryobacteraceae; genus JAIQFL01. The sequence goes on from PMTT01000573.1 coordinate 24,176, forward strand.
AATCAAGGAGCGGTTGAACTTTGAGTTCCGCGTGCAGGCGCTGAACGTCTTCAACCATCCGAACATTCTGATCCCGGGCGGCGCTGCGACCGGCGGCAACATCAACACCGCCATCAGCAGCTCGTTCGGACAGACCACTTCGGCCTTCCGCGACCTCAACAATACCAACGATCCGGGTGCCCGGAGCCTGGAGTTTGTGGCGCGGTTGAACTTCTAAGGTAATCCGCCTTCGTGGCGCGGGCACTCGTGCCTGCCGGGTCGAGACTCGTCTCGACCCGTTTGATTCTGGGCAGCGAGAGCGTCGAAAACTCTCCTGGTCCCGGATCTGGCGGGCAATCCGAAACGGCGTCGAGATGAGTCTAGTCTAGTCT
>PMTT01000050.1 GCA_003167275.1 Bryobacterales bacterium
AAACGGCTGATCCATCAGCACCACCCAATCGCCTTCCTTAAAGGTGGAGCGGTTGGCCGCGAACTCCCTGGTGGCCTGGTGCACTTCAATGCCATCGATCAGCAACTTCTCCACCAGCGTGGCCGCCGTGGGCCGGTCGCGCTGCTCGCGCGGAATGATGTAGGCGTAAGGCGGATCCTTGGTGAAGCGCGCGATCACGTCGCGCCCCGCCCGGTAGCGGTCGTACAGCAGTTCCTCGCGGTTTTTGGCCGCCGTATCCAGCACCGCCATCGACGCGCCGATGTTGTATCGCACGGCATCTCCCAGCCGCCACCAGCCGCCGGTCCACGGGCTCGAATAGAAAACCTCGGTGCGCAGATCCTGCTTTTCGCGGGGGAAGTCGTCGGTGGTGTAAAAGTGCGGCGTGGCGTAGCGATAGAGCGCGGTCTCGGTCAGGAAGGAGACGGTATTGCGGAAGTTGTTCACGTGGTCCACGAAGCCCGGATACCAGTCGTCGAACCGCCCGCGATGCATGGCGCCCGGCATATCGTGCTCGTCCAGGTACGCTGCCATCGCGGCGCCGAAGACGTTCACCCAGCGGTACATCAAAGGATGGGGATTCAACGAAACCGGATCGCCGAACGGCGGAATCCAGATCCGCGCCGGGAAGGGCGCCGTCTGATGCTGGTTGTAGAAGACTTGCGGAAAGTACTCCAACTGCGTGCGCGTGATCACCTGCGACTCGATCATGTTGTTCATGTAGCCGTCGCGGTTGTTGTCGTGCCCGATGTACTCCTGGTAGAGGCCCGGCATGTTGCTGACCTCGTACTGCGAGCCCAGGTTGCTCTTGTACCAGTGCGCCACCATGTTCTGGCCATCGGGATTGATGGAGAACCACAGAAGCAGAATGTCGTTGTCGAGGATGGCGGTCGTGGCCGGGTCGGTAGCGGTCACCAGGTTGTAGGCAAGTTGAATGGCGTGCTGCGCCGGAGCCACCTCGGTGGCATGCAGACCGGCGTCGATGTGCACGATCACCTTGCCGCTGCGTGCCAGTTCGTGCGCCTGGGCGTCGGTTAGCCCCTTGACCATGGCCAGTTTGCGCGCGGTGTCCTTGTATTTGTCGAGCTGCGAAAGATTCCCCGGAGCGGAGATCACGGCGATGTACCAGTCCCGCCCCTGGGTGGTCTTGCCGACGCGCACCAGTTTCAGCTTGTTGGTGGCGGAGGCCAGCTTCTGGAAGTACCCGAGCGACTCGTCATAACTCGCGAGGTAGAAATCGTCCCCGGGCTTGTGTCCGAGCACGGATTCCGGGGTCGGCACCTGGGCCAACGCGAGCGACAGAGGAACCAGCAACACCGCGGCAGCAAACTTCATAAGATGACAGGCTAGCACATGCCATCCGGCAGCATCCCAGGACGGTGCGGCGATTGCGATTGCGATTGGGCAAGAAAGCAAATAAACCAACACAGGCAAGAATGCCCGTGCTACACCACCGCCGTCTGAACCTCTCTCAGCCGCCGCTCCAGAAACCGTCGCTCGCTGTCATTCGTGACCAGCGCCAGCGCTCGCGCGTAGCTCTCCGCCGCCTCCGCCACGGACCCCATACGGCGCAGCAGATCGGCACGCGCCGCATGCAGCAGATGATAGCCGTCAAGATCGCCCGCGGCGGCGAGCCCATCCAGAATCGCGAGTGCCGGGCGGGGACCCTCCGCCATGGCGACCGCCACTGCCCGGTTCAACGACACGATCGGCGACGGTTCCAGTCGTTCGAGCAGATTGTAGAGCCGTAAGATTTGAGGCCAGTCCGTGTCTTCGGCCCGTGCCGCCTGGCAATGCAGGGCCGCAATCGCCGCCTGCACCGCGTACGGACCCGGCCCGCCTCGAAGCGCCTCCTCCACCAGAGGCAGCGCCTCTTCAATCTGTGCCCGATCCCAACGGCCGCGATCCTGCTCTTCGAGGATCACCAGATCGCCCGACTCGTCGAGACGGGCATCGCGCCGCGCGTCTTGCAGCAGCATGAGCGCCGCCAGGGCGGTCGCCTCCGCGAGAGGCTGCGGCCCGGTCAACATCCGGACCAGGCGCCCCAGCCGGATGGCCTCCGCGCACAGGTCGGTTCGCACCAGCGGGCCCGATCGGGTGGCTGCGTAGCCTTCGTTGAAGACCAGGTAGATGACCGTCAGCACGGCGTCCAGACGCTCTGCGAGGTCGCTTGTCTCGGGCACGATATACGGAATGCCCGCGTCGCGAATCTTGCGCTTCGCGCGTACCAGCCTCTGCGCCATGGTCGTCGGCGGCACCAGAAACGCCCGCGCGATCTCGTCCGTTTCGAGCCCGCATAGCGTGCGCAGCGTCAACGCCACCTGCGCCTCCGGAGCGAGCGCCGGGTGGCAGCAGGTGAACATCAGCCGCAGCCGGTCATCGGGAATTTCGTTGGTGTCGTAATCCGGCTCTTGGATCGTGTTGACGAAGCCGCTGACGGCGTACAGCTCCAGCTTTTCCTCAGATCGCACCCGGTGCCGGATCCGGTCGATGGCCTTGTGACGGGCTGTCTGGATGATCCAGGCGCGCGGGAACTCCGGCACTCCGGAGACTGGCCACTGGTCCACGGCGGCCGCAAAAGCTTCCTGCGCCGACTCTTCCGCCAGGTCGAAGTCGCCTACGAGCCGGATGAGGGTGGCGACGATCCTGCCCCA
>PMTT01000731.1 GCA_003167275.1 Bryobacterales bacterium
GTGCGCGGCTTGAAGGCTCCGCCCCGCAGCACCCGTGCTCCCGCCTGCGCTACTCCTTCGGCGGTCTCCATGATCTGCTTTTCGCTCTCCACCGAACAGGGACCGGCCATCACGACAAACTCCTGGCCGCCGATTTCGATACCGTTCACTTTGATGATGGAGTGCTCTTTCTTGAACTCCCGGCTGACAAACTTATAAGGCGCCGAGATGCGCATGGCCCGCTCCACTCCCGGCGTGGCTTCGAGCGACTCCAGACATACCGTAACATCACCCACGCCTACGACTCCGATCACCACGCGCTCCTCTCCCTCAATGGAATGGACCTTATAACCGAATTCGCGAATCCGTTCGCAGACATGCTCGATTTCCTCCCGTGTCGCGTGCGGCCGCATTGAAATGATCATTGCGAAACTCCCTCCAAAAATAAAAAAGCCCACTCCTCGGAGTGGGTTGGTCGGAACTGAACTTCCTGAATGCCCGTTTCAGCCAACGCCACTCTACCGGATCCGGCAATCCTGCCAGAACCGGAACCTAAACGAATTGGCGGGGGCAAACGACATTCTGGAATCCAGTATACACCAGGGCATCCAGCAAATTCAAGGAAACACCTATAAATATTGGTGCTTGGGCACACCACCTAATGCGGGTGTAAAGGTCTTTCGTACGGTATGCTTTAGCTTGCCCCGGGAGTAATACCGGAACAGATCGGAAAGGATTGGGCAAGCTAAAGCATACCGTACGGGGCGCTTTCGATTACTCTATCCATATATGAAGCGCGCCCTCGTTCTCGCGATATTCAGCCTCTTCTGCTTCGCCCTGGCTTTTGGCGCCGACGACTGGGGGCCTGCTCAGTTTCTGATCGGCCATTGGACCGGGGACGGCGCCGGCCAGCCCGGCCAGGGAACGGGTTCGTTCTCCTTCACGCCCGACCTGCAAGGCAAGGTGCTGGTCCGCAAGAGTTTTGCGGCGTATCCGGCGGCCAACGGTAAGCCGGCATTCCGGCACGACGACCTGATGATCGTCTATCGCGATGAGCCCTCGCGCGAGTTGCGAGCCATGTACTTCGACAGCGAGGAGCACGTCATTCCCTATGCCGTAAAGCCGGCGGACGGCGGAGGAGTGGTCTTTGTGACCGAAGGAAGTTCCACCACGATGCGATACCGGCTGACTTACACCGGCACCGCCGCCGACGCCTTGAAGCTGAAATTCGAAATCGCGCCGCCGGGCAAGGAGTTTGCCACTTACCTGGAGGCCACCGCGCATCGCGATCGAGCGCTTTTATCCGAGCCGCGACCGTGAGGGAGCGGTCCGGCCGGAATACGTTGCCGAACTTATGAAACGCTGTACTAAAGCATGCCCCATCTGTCTAGGATCTCTTCGATCCGGGCTTGCACCGCTGCACGGGCGTCCACGCGATCGGCGCCTTTCGCCAGAAGCTCGTCGTACTTCGTGTGACGGTGACGAACGGCCGCGATCACCGCCAGGGTGGCCGCCTTGCTATCCAGCTTCCGGCCTGCCTCGCTCCGGCCAACACGCCCGCTGCCGCGTAAGGCGGTATGCCGGGCGATCTCCCGCACTTCGTCCTGGGGACATCGGGGGAACAGGACGTGGATCTTTGCCCCCATCTCCTCCACGAAAACGACGTCTTCCTTCTGGCGGGCCACGGCCGCACGTTCGCGTTGGAGGGCCCGCTCGGGAGCGTCATCGGCGCACTCTTCCTCGGCTTGCCGGATGGCCGCTTCGGTCACGAGAATCCCCTGGCGTTCGTAGCGCTTCCGCGATCGGCTGAACTCCACCACCACGGCGCGCTTCTCACTGTACTTAGTGGCGCGGCGGGTGAGCGCAGTGTCGCCGCTGGGAAGAAACTCCAGGCCGCCCAGGCCCGCGCAGGCCATGCACAGCGGCTGGCCCCCTTCCATGGACAGCAGATCCAACTCTACGCCGCACTCGGAACAGACCGCGTCGCGCTTCGGGAAAAAGACCACGCGTTCCGGGGACTTGGTGATCTTCTTCTCGACGGACTGCTTCCTGCGTTCGGACAGTTTCGGCGAGACGTAATGGGAGCGAAACGCCTGTTCCAGGCCGGGATACCTGACGTCGGTGAACTGCAATTCCTGGTCGCCCTCGCGCGTAGTGCGCACGTAGCGCGCCTCAACTGGCTGGAGGCCGCGAGACTCCGCCCATTGACGAAAGATCTCCAGGGATCGGCCGACCTTCTCGGGGCTGCCTTGGATTCTCTCCTCGAGAAAAGGGAAGCGTCCCTTTCGCCACATGTCCACGGCAGAAGGTGGGAGGAGCCCCATCCTCATCAGCACGTCGAGGGCACTGACGTGTTGCTGGTCTTCGAGTGCGGCCTCCGCCGACATGGTGACGCGTTCTTCGAGCGTCAGCTTGGGTTTTGCATAGGGAACGAATATGCCACTCATCGTTTTTATTTTATCTAGGGTGTCAAGTGAGTGGTAGGGTATGCTTTAGCTTGCCCAGTGCTGGCGGACAGAACGTACTGTCGATTGGCGGCCCCAGGTGGGCCTGGGACAGGGGAATCTGTTCGCCAGCGTTGGGCAAGCTGAAGCATACCCTACGGGCTTCACAGTGTGTTCGAGTTTCTACGGGCCAACTCCTGCGCGTGGCTGACAAATCAGCGCATTCGGGAATGGCCATCCAGGTGCATCCAGACTCGCGGCAGGTGAGTCACATGTTCAGTCGACCGAAGCGCTCCGCCCTGATCTCCGGGCTTCTCCACGCTGCTGCAATCGCGCTGGCTCTGATTGCAAGCCGCGTCAAACCCCTACCTCCAGTGCCTCTAGTGGAGACTCATTATACACTCCTGGTTCCTCATGATATCTCGCAGTACGTTCCGCGCGTCGGGCATGTGGGCGGGGGAGGCGGCGGGCGCGATGCTACTCCCGCCAGCAAGGGACGGTTGCCGAGAGTGGCGCTCCGGCAGTTCACCCCTCCTTCCGCGGTGATTCGCAATTACAATCCGCAACTGGCCATGGAGCCCACTCTCGTGGGCACTCCCCAGATCATGGCCGTGCTTCCCAACATTCCGTATGGCGATCCCAACGGCGTCTCCGGGCCGCCTTCCAACGGCCGAGGAAAGAACGGCGGCGTTGGGGACGGCGACGGTGGGGGCGTGGGTAACCGCAAGGGTCCGGGCGCCGGGGACGGCGATGACGTCGGCGTCAGCGGCCAAACCCACATCCTGGGATCCATCGTGGCTCCGATCCTGTTGACCAAGATCGACCCGGAGTATACCGACGAGGCGCGGCGCGCGAGGGAGCAGGGCATTGTCATGCTGCACATTGACGTGGATGCGCACGGGCGGCCAGAGAATATCAAGGTCGTGCAGGGGCTCGGGCTGGGTTTGGACCAGCGGGCTGTGGATGCGGTGCGTCAATGGAAGTTCAAGCCTGGGTCGATTAACGGAAAGCCGGCGGTGAGTTCGGCGGAAGTGCAAGTGACTTTCCGGTTGCTGTAACACGGGCATTCTTGCCTGTGTGGGTTTTCAGAAATGTGGCTAGGTCCTAGGTTCTAGGGAACTCTTCCGGCGCTATGGCCTCTCCGGTCGTATATTGCTGAGCACTCAGGTAGTCCAGGAGTTCTACGCTGTCGGTTCCCGAAAACTAGGCACGCCGCGCCTGGAACTAACGGAGATTGTTACCTCGTTGCTGGATTACCCGCTGGTCGTCATCGGACCGGCCCACATTACGTCCGCCATTCAGATTGAAGAGCGATACAGGATCTCCTTCTGGGACGCCCTAATTCTCGCCGCTGCGGAATCCGGTGGCTCCCAGGTGCTGTACACAGAGGATCTCAACGACGGCCAGCGGTACGGCTCGGTGACGGTCAGGAATCCTTTCCGCTCCCCAGAAGCCCTTTAGTTGCCACGAGAACCTGGGCCCGTCTGCCATATAATGTTAGGTATGAAGCTATACGCCATCGCGGTCGCCGCATTGCTTCCCTGTCTGGCTGCATCTCTTGGGGATGTCGAGAGGGCCAAGTCGATTGGGAACCCTGTCGCTCCCGTCCGGATCGACGTTTACAGTGATTTCCAGTGCCCGGCCTGCAAGGGATTTCACGAGAACGTGCTACCCACGATCATCCGGGACTACGTCGTACCGGGCAAGGTGTACATCGTCTCCCACGAGTTTCCCCTTACCATGCATCCGTATTCGCGCGAGGCGGCCGGCTACGCCGTTGCGGCCACGCAGGTCGGCAAGTACCAGCAGGTGTCGGACGCCCTGTTCCGCATTCAGGCGGTTTGGAGTACCAATGGCAAAGTCTGGGATACGGTCGCCGCCGTGCTGACTCCCGCAGAGCAGAAGAAGGTGCAGGCGCTGGCTAAGGACCCTTCCGTTCTCGACCAAATCAAGCAGGATGTGGATGCAGGCAATATGCTGAGAATCGGGGAGACGCCCACGATCTTCGTCAGCAAGGGCGCTAAGAGGTACCCGTATGCCGGTCCCAACCCCGGCAACTACATGTTCCTGCAAGCCTTGATCAATGACCTCCTCACCCACTAGAAATTTGCGCATGGTCCGGCTCGTCCTGCGCCTGCTCCTGGGGTTGGTGTTCGTCTACGCCGCCTGGGTCAAGCTTTTCGGCACGCACTGGACTTGGCCTCCCCGCCTGGAGCCGTGGGAGTTGTTCGCGCTGGCGATCAGCTCGTACGACATCCTGCCCTTGAAGCTCGTTGAACTGGTGGCCAAGACGCTGCCCTGGATGGAACTGGCGATCGGCTTGATGCTGCTGGC
>PMTT01000204.1 GCA_003167275.1 Bryobacterales bacterium
AGCTAAAGCATACCCTACGCCATTTCGGCGGGGTTGGTGGTCCGCATTTCCAGCCATCCCTGCAGGGGGACGGCATCGATCGGGAGACCACCTTGCCACAGGGAGAATTGGAAACGCAGGCCGCTGCCGGCGGGGATGCCCATGGCTTTGAGGGATATGCGCACTTCCAGGACACGGCCCAGCGCGCACTCCACTGCCTTGCCCGGTTCGCCCTCCGGAAGCGCGGCGAGCCTGGTCTCGGTGGGAGCGACGGCACCCGGCGAGAACGCGATCGCGATGTAGCTATTGAGCAAGCCGTCGAGCGATTGCACCGTCAGCCGCGCCTCCATTCCGGACAGTTGCTGCTCGTAACCCGGCCGGAAATCCACCCGCAGATAGAAGTTCACACCGTCCGAGCCGAATTGCACTTCCTGGACCACGACCTTCTTACCGTGCATCGACCCGGAACGCTCATCGACGTGGTAGACCCCCGCGCCCATCCACTCGAAATACGAGGTGACTTCTCCATCCATCACCGGTGAGATTCCGCCCGATGGTTCGATGTGTACCTCCGGCACAGTCATGCGCAGGATCGGCCGGGACAGTTCCTCGGGCGGCATCAGGTTCAGGAAGCGGTAGGCGTTCGCCAGGTGGCTGCGGTAGAGCTCGTCGAACTCCGGGCGGTTGGCCGAATCGTGCTCCGGCCCATACCACCAGCACCAGTCGCTGCCCTCCGCGATCAGCAGTTCTTCGAGCGCCAGCCGTCTTTTCTCCTCGGGAACGTTGGTGGCCGAATCGAAGGTCTCGCGCGCGCGCAGAAGTTGCGTCCACGCCTGGTTATCCTCCTCGGCGCCGATCCAGACGTCGAAGTTGGCGCTGATCCACGAGGCCGGGAAGATGTGATCGATCGGCGCCGGCGCCATGAGCCGCAGCCCTTCGCTCACCGTGACTGCGCGCATGCGCGGGTCCTCGGAGATCCGCCGGTACAATTCCCGCAGGAAGGGTCGCCCGTTCCGGTCGTAATACTCCCAGGCGTTTTCGCCGTCGAGAATGATGGGGACCAGGGCGTCGCGGCCCGATCCGAGAATGCCCGCGCAGTTTTCGCGGATGCGCCGCAGGAAATCCTCCGCGGCGGCGCCCGCGTCCATTTTGGAATAGACGAAGCCGATCAGGTCGCTGAGGAAATGATCGCGGAAGATCACCCCCAGCTTGCGGCCCTGTTGTTGCCACTGGTAGGGCCGGTAGAGTCCCTCCACCGGAACGGAGCGGGACAGAGTCCGGTCGAGCACGCCGCTATCGGTAGCGGCCCATTCGAAGCCCAGCTCGGAAGCCATGGCAAAGACCTCATCGGAGACCGATCCCTCGGAGGGCCACAGCCCCACGGGCGCCACGCCGAAGTTCTTCGCGCAGTATTCGCGTGCCAGCAAGAGCTGGCGGCGGGCGTCCTCCGGGTGGCGGAAGCGCGGAGGCAGCGGCACGTTGGGGTGGGAGACCGCGGCGATGTTGGAATCGCACAGCAGCGGCAGAATCGGGTGGTAATAGGGGGTAGTGGAGATCTCGATCTGTCCCGAGGCTGCCATCTTCTGGTACTCGGGCAGTACCTTGCCCACGATTTCGCGCTGCTTCTCACCCATGCGGCGCTGGTCGGCGGCCGTGAAGTTACGGCCCCGATCGACCCAGTCGCGAACCTCCGGGTCCGCCTCCTGGAACTCCTCGTCGAACCAGGCCAACTGCGACCACATCTGGAGATCGCGATACTCCTGGGCACCAAAGAGGTTCCGGGAGCCGGAGTTCTTCTCCCTCTGCCACGCATCGTACAGCTCGCCGTAGCGCGGATAGCGATAGATCATGTGCCGCGGATCGGAGTAGAACGAGTGCCGCAGCAGAAAGGCGCGGTCCTGGTCGGTGAGACTTTCAGACGGGCGGAGCGCGGTCTGGAGAAAGGGGTCAACGGCCTCCCCGGACGCGTATTCCGCCACCTGGGCCATCATGGAGGGCACCAGGTTGAAGGTCTGGTGGATTTGGGGAAACTCCTCCAGAATCCGCACCATGCCGTAGTAGTCCTTGAGCGCATGCATGCGGGTCCACGGGAGTTTATACTCGCCGGAGATCAGGTCCTTATAGAAGGGCTGGTGCATGTGCCATAAGAAGCACAAATGAATTTGCGGCATCGGTTCCTTGATCGGCAGTAATCGAGCAGACCTTTAGCGGGCCACGCTCTATTTAGAGTACGCGGATGGGGAATTGGGTGCAAATGAGGGAGCGGGGCTCAAACGGCAATTGGCCCCGGAAAGGCTGCTGACGCCCTAATCTATCGCCGGCTGAAAGCCGGCTGCAGCCAGGATTGGAGGCCCCGCAGAGCGATGCTATTCTGAGGTAAAGGATTACGGACCAGTCATGACATTAGGAAAACTCACTAGTGAGGGGCAGGTAACGCTGCCCATAGACGTTCGGACGAAGTTGCGGTTGGAGCCCGGCGATGTCCTCGTCTACGAAATCGAAGGAGATGCGGTCCGGATTCACAAAGGAGAGGCGGTCAACTCAGCCTGGCACGGGGCCGTTGCCTGCACGCTCGAGGAGTGGAACAGCCGCGAGGATGACGAGGCCTTCAGTGGTCTGTAAAGCTTGGGAGATTGTAGTAGTCCCTTTCCCTTTCAGTGACGCGCCGGGAACGAAAGCGACGTCCGGCGCTGGTTCTTAGCCCGGTTCAATTCAACCGTCAATCAGGCCACTCCATACTGGCTATGATCACTTCCGCCGAAAGGTCTGGCTGGCCGGGAGACGTTCCGCTGGACCCCACTCTCCTCGGATTACATAAGCCTTGTGTGATCCGAATGAAGCTTTTCACCATAGACAACTCATTGATCGCAAGGTCAATCGGCAAGCTGCCGGTGGCCGGACAAAACACGGTCAGATCTTTTATAGATACACTTTGTCAGCCAGTTTGACCTACTTTTCTGCGATCTGCACCACCCGATCCGCATGAACGTCGCGCAAGGTCTGACGACTTCCGGAAGGCCACTCGATCTCGATGCGGTCCATCTTCTGCGCAGCTCCCAAGCCGAAGTGCAGGCGGAGATCGTTCTGCGACAGGTAACTTCCACCGCTGCGGACTTCGTCGACCTGGGTGCGACCTCCGGCAGTCACCTTCACCCTCGCTCCCAGGGCGCTGCGATTGGAACGGCTTCCAGTCAGTTGGAGCAGAGTCCAGTGATTGGCGGGGCGCGTCGCCTGTTTGAGGAGCGACGGCGGCTCGTTCTGATTGTTGATGAGCACCTCGATCAGGCCGTCGTTGTCATAGTCGGCGAAGGCGGCGCCGCGCGCGGGGTGGCGCTCCAGCACACCCGGACCGGCGCTCTCTGAGATGTCCGCAAACTTCCCGTCGCCCAGATTCCGGTATAGGATCGCCCGGTCCTTGTAGTGAATGTCNNCCGCCGCGGTTGCGGTAGAGTGTCTCGCGCTCATCGGAAAAGTTGCTGCGGAAAATGTCGAGCCAGCCGTCGCCATCATAGTCGGCCGCAGTGACTCCCATTCCGGACATCGCTCTGCCGTTTTCGTCGAAAGCTACGCCGCGCAGGACGGCCTCCTCAGTGAACTTGCCGTGGCCTTGATTGATGTAGAGCAGAGAGGGCGTCTGGTCGCAGGCCACGTAGATGTCGGTGAGTCCATCGTGGTTGAAGTCGCCGGTCAGTACACCGAGCGAGTAGTTCTGGCCGGGCTCGGAGATGCCGGAGGCTTCGGAGACGTCGGTGAAGGTTCCGTCCCCGTTGTTGCGATAGAGAATGTTGCGATCGAAGGGAAGGCCGCGCGGACCGCAAGCGACGGGGAGACCGCGGTAGAAGCAGTAAGGATTGGCGCCCGGTTCGGGAGTCGTCTTGGGATCGAACTTCAAGTAATTCGCGACGAACAGGTCGGCGTGGCCATCGTTGTCATAGTCTAGAAAGGCACAGCCGGTGTTGTAGCGGACGCGGTCCTGCTTCAGCCCGGCGCGTTCGGTGACGTCCTCGAAGCGGCGGCCGGCGACGTTGCGGTACAGGTGATTCTGTCCCCAGTAAGTCACGAAGAGGTCGGTGAAGCCGTCGTTGTCGTAATCGGCCACGCACGCGCCCTGGCCCCAGCCGGACGCGGCGCCCAGACCCATCTTCGCTGTGACATCGGTGAAGCGGCCCTTGCCTTCGTTGTGATAGAGGCGGCTGGGGCTACCTTCTCCCGACACGATGAAGATGTCGGGCAGGCCGTCGTTATCGTAATCGAAGAAGGCCACGCCGCTGCCGGTGGTTTCGAGGATGGTGCGCTTGGATTTTTGCCCGCCGTTGGGGAACGATGCAGTCAGTCCGGCGCTGGCGGCCACATTGCGGAACTGAACGGTGTAAGTTGCGCCCGCGAAGTACAGCAACCCTGAGACTACGACTGCCAGTCTCACTGCTTGGGCGCCTTATCTCCGAGTCTCTTGAGGAAGTCCGTGAACTCCCCTTCGGGCGGCTTGGTGAGTTTGTCGAGCACCGCCTTTTCGCGTTGCGCGTCCGCCATTCTGCCGCCATTCCGGTAGGCCAGCATGAGGTTGTAGTGGGCCGATTCGCTGGTGGGCTGGAGTTTGACGGCGCGCTCCAGCAGGGCGATGGCTTCGGGGGCGTTTTTCGCCTCAGACTTGGACTTGGCGAGCGCCACCAGGGCTTCGGCGAATTCGGGATTCAGGGCCACGGCCTTTTCGAAGTGCGTCGCCGCCCCGGTGCGATCCTGTTCGGTCAGCAGGATCTGCCCCACCTGGTATTCGGCCACGGCATCGCCGGGATTCAAGGCCAGCTCGGCTTCGAACTCCTTGCGGGCCTCCCGCAGATTGGCGGGATCGTGGGATTCCAGCAGGAGGGCGCGGCCCAGGCGGAAATGCAGATTCAGCGCGGTGGCGTTCTTCTGGATGGCTTTACGATACTCCGCGGCGGCATCCTGGTAGCGCCCCTGGATCTCGAAGATCTCGCCCGAAAGTTGATTGACGCGATAGGATGCGGGCGTCTTCTGGTACATCTGGAAGACGGTGTCGTTCCAGGCCTTCATGTGGACGCGGGCGGTCTCATAGAGGACGTCGGCATCGGTGGGGAAGGCTTTCTGGAGTTTGTCGAGGAGCGGCCAGGTCTCTTCGACGCGGTTCTGGGCGAGGTCGCAGTCGACCAGCGCGACTCCCGCGAGGCGGCGTGAGGAGGCTTCGGGATTGGACGCGAACTGCTGCTGAAGGTCGGGCCGGGCGCTGTCGCAGGCGCCGGTGGCGGCACGGCTCAGGGCTAAAAAGGTGCGCGCGGTGGCATCGTTGGGAGAGGCGGCCACGAGTTTTTCGAGCATCTCGCGGGCTTGCGCGTATTGGCCACGATGAAAGGCTGCGATGGCATCCGTAGCACGGGCATCCTTGCCTGTGTTGGTTTGGTTGCTGCTTTGCGCCCTAATCGGGGAGGTCAGTGACATTGCCAACAGCAAAAACAATAGCCACCGATGAACACAGATGAACACCGATAAAACAGCCCAGCACCAGGTCTTGGGCGGGATTCCGCAAACGTCCACAGGCGGGTTACCAACCCGCCGCAGGTTGCCAACCTGCCCCACAAGTACGGCGCTAGTGTCCGGCATCGTCCAGCACCAGGTCCAAGTCGCCGAAACGATGGCGGAGCTTGCCTTCCAGCGTGCGGAAGCCCAGGACCGGGGGCGCGCCGGGCGCGATCAACGCTGGGGGCGCCAAACGCTGCTCGGGAGATGCTGCGATCTCCACCACCTGCCCCGACGCGGAGACCTGTTCCACCAGGTCGCCGGTGCGCTCGTCACTCAGCGCCACCGACAGCGCGAACAACATCAGCAGCACTACCAGTCTCATCTGGCCCCCAGTTCGCGAAGGGCGTTGGCGCCCGCAGTGCTATCCGGTTTCTGTTCGAGTAACCGTAACATGGTCTCACGAGCCTTCCCGCGATCGCCCATTTTGATGTACGTCCTTCCCAGATTCATGTACAACTGCTCGTCCTTGGGCGCCATCTTGATGCCGTACTCGAAGGCGGCGACGGCGTCGTTGGTCTGGCCCATTTGCAGATATAATACTCCCAGGTTGTTGATTGCGCCAGTGTGGTCGCGCTTCAACGTGATGGCCTTCTGGAACCAGTCCTTGGCTTCGGAATTGCGATTTTCGCGTACGGCCAGCATGCCGAGCTGATTGGGCGCCTCGGCATCCCGGGGATCCACCTCCATCGCGCGCTGGAACAGTTTCGCGGCAGCGGCGGTGTCGCCGAGCTCGGCCTGCACTTCCCCGGCGTTCACCAGCGGATAGGCCGCCTTCGGCAAGAGGTCGCTGGCGCGCTCATAGTTGGCGAGTGCGTCCTGCAACTTTCCGGCGCCGGAATCCACACCTCCCAGGTTGTTCCATGCCTCGCCGAGTCGCGGGTTGAGGGCGATCGCCTTTTTCAGATAGGGACGGGCCACCTCGAAGCGGCCGGCGTCGAGATGGATCTGGCCGATGGCGTTCAGCGCTTTGTCGTTCACGGGCGACTGGCGGATGGTCTCTTCCAGGTACGGGAGCGCCAGTTCGGGATAGCCCGCATAGTAGAAGGCTGCTCCCATCTTGAAGTAGTTGCGGCGAGGCAGATTGAGGTAGTCGCCGGCGAACGGCAGGGCAAGCTGTCGGCGATTGCCGTCGCGCATGAGCTTCAGATCCGTGGCGAGCGTGGCAGCATCGGGCACGGCGGCGTAGAGCTTGTGAACGCGATGTTGGTCGTCGATCAGCAGCGCCAGCGGCAGGACCAGGGAGGTGCGCCAGTCGAGCAGGTAGCGCCGGAACAGTGCATAGCCTGCGGCGACGTCAGGCGACTCGGTTCGCAGATTGACAACCTCCACATCGGCGGCGAGGTTGGGTTTCTCCCCTTCGCCGATGTAGAGCAGGCCGGGGCCTCTGCGCTTGTCGGGCAAGGGGACTGGCTCCAGGAGCCAGGTGTCGTGAGCACGGGGCTGGTTGTCGGCTTGTAGCGCCGGCGCTACAAGAGGCGTCGCCGGCGCTACATGGAACGCCTGCCGCCGCAGGCCCCTGGAGCCCTCGGTGACTTCGTAACGGTAGCCGGCGGAGAGATCCCGAAACTCCTCGATCAAGCCTGACGGCCACTGAATCCGCACCGTGCGCGCCATGGGGGCTGCGCCAAGGCCGAAGTACAGCGCCTTGGTGTGCTGCGAGACGTAACCTGACCCGGCCTGCACGAACTTGACCTTACCATCCACTTCCACCCGCGCGCCGATGGCGTCCTTGTTCGATCGGGTCCCCACCAGCTTGAAGGCGATGGAGTGCCGCCCACCCGCGCAGTCGTTCTGAAAGGCCTTGATCTGCGGGCCGAGGCGGCTCTTCAGCAGCACGTCCAGGTTTCCGTCGCCATCCCAATCGGTGACCGCGAAGGCGCGGCTGTCGAGGGCGGAATCCAGGCCGCTCACGCCGGAAAGATCGTAGAAATGGCCGTTGCGGCGAGCATAGTAGACGTTGGGCTCACGCCCGTTCCAACTGTAGTCTTCGCGGATGAGTTGGTTGATCGCGTTCCAGCCGTTCTCATACGGCTCCGAGCGCTGGTCCGTGGTGGGCGACTTGGCCACCACCTGCCGCCAGAAGAAGCTCATCAGGTCGGTTTCACTGGGGCCCGTCAGCATGCCGCACGCGATGTAGATTTCGGGCGAGCCATCGTTGTCGAAGTCGTGCCCGTCGGAACTCCAGGCCCAGCGGCCCATTTCGATTCCCTGATCTTCGCTGACGTCGCCGAAGGTGCCATCGCCGAGGTTGTGGTAGAGCGAGTTCCCCTTGGTGTGGCGGCGGTAGGGCTCGCGCAGGCCGCCCTCACTCACGGGGCGGAAGGCAGGTTCACGGACCACGCGCTGGCCGGCCTCGCTCCACATGTTCGAGACGTACAAGTCCGGACGGCCGTCGCCATCGTAATCGAACCAGGCCGCGCTCATGCCGGGGCCCATGTCCTCCACGTAGGCCTTCACGGCGGCGTCGTGGAAGTGGCCGCGATTGTTCTGGTAGAGGTTGTGCTGGCCGAAATCGTTGGCCACATACAGGTCGGGCCAGCCGTCGCCGTCATAGTCGCACCAGGCGGGGGCGAA
>PMTT01000263.1 GCA_003167275.1 Bryobacterales bacterium
CGCGAGGAGAGCCGCGACATCCGGCTCGTCGCCTGGCTCGATTCCCTGCGCGCCGACGCCGTCTTCGGATGGCGGCAGCTCATGAAGCGGAAGGTGACCTCCGCCACCGCGATCCTGTCGCTGGCTCTGGCGATCGGGGCTTGCACTTCTGCATTCCGGCTCATCGACGCGCTGTTGCTGCGGCCCCTGCCCGTAGCGAGTCCGGAGCAACTCTACACGCTTGGGCGGCAAGGGGTGGATGTCGATGGCAGCGTCCGAACGGGCTACATGTGGGCGTATCCCTCGTTCCAACTGATGCGCGCCGCGGTGAAGGGCCAGGCCAAATTGCTGGCCATCTCCTTTTCCGCACGGATGGATGTGACCTACCAGTCGGATCCGGAGATGGAGAAGGCCACCGTGCAGTACGTTTCCGGCTGGATGTTCGATACGTTCGGACTCCGTCCTTCGGCCGGCCGCCTGCTCACCGGGAACGACGATCTCAAGCCAGGCGGTCATCCCGTGGCGGTGATCTCGCACGACTATTGGAAGCGCCGCTTCGCACAAGATCCGCAAATCGGCGGCCGCACCTTTCGCATGGGCGACACCCTTTTTGAAATCGTGGGTGTCGGCCCGGAGACCTTCACCGGCACCGAAACAGGCACTGTGACGGACGTCTTCGTGCCCACGATGATGCATCCCGGGGCCGTTCACGATGACTGGACCTGGATGCGGATGTTGGCCCGCGTGCAGCCCGGAGTTGCCATGGAACCGCTGCGCGGGCGGCTGGACGCAACCTCCCGGTCGTTCGAAGAAGAGCGGGCCAAAGGCTTCAAAGGCATGACTAAGGAGAGCATTAACCGCTTCCTGGATCTGAGGCTGGTGTTGGAACCGGCCGCAGCGGGAGCCTCCGGTCTGCAGCAGGACTACCGCGCCGGGCTGATCGCCATTGGCGTACTGGTGGCCCTGGTGCTGCTCATCGCATGCGCCAATGTGGCCAATCTCATGACCGCCCAGGCGGCCTCGCGTGCGCGGGAGATGGCGTTGCGGGTCTCGATCGGCGCGGGCCGCGGGCGCCTGGTGCAACTGGTCCTGGTGGAGAGCGCCTGGCTGGCGCTTCTGGCGTCCGCGCTGGGGGCGTGGTTCGCGTGGTGGTCGGCGCCGTTCGTCGTAAGCCGGATTAATCCGTCCGACAATCCCGCGCGCCTGTTTCTTCCGGCGGACTGGCGGGTGTTGGCATTCGGACTGGCGTTGACTCTCGGCGTGACGCTCCTGTTCGGCCTGGCGCCCGCCCTGCGCGCCTCGGCGACCAAACCGGCGAGCGCGCTCAAAGGCGGGTCCAACCCGCACGCGCGGGGCCGCTTGATGCATGGGCTCATCGCGGTGCAGGTGGCCTTCTGTTTTCTGGTCCTGTTCGTGGCAGGCTTGTTCGCGGCGACTTTCGACCACCTGTCTCACCGGCCCATGGGGTTCTCCACCGACCGGTTACTGACCATCGAGACAGTTGCGCAACGCGCCGAGTCCCCCGTGGTCTGGGAGCAACTCGCGGACCATCTTCGCTCGGTGCCGGGCGTGGAAACAGTGGCTCTGTCCGGGTTTGCGCTGCTCTCCGGAGGAGCATGGAACGGCTTTGTTTCGGTCAACGCTGGACCTCCCGGTCCTGTCCTGGCCTACTTCCTGAGTGTCTCGCCGGGGTGGGCGGGCGCCATGAAGATCCCCATCGTGGACGGACGGGATTTCCGCGCGAACGATACTTCTCCGGGCGTTGCCCTGGTCAACGAGACGTTCGTGAAGCAGTTCTTCCCCGGCCGTAGTCCCCTTGGACAGACGATCGCGAAAGGCAGCGCTATCTACCAGGTAGTGGGCATCGTTCGGGACGCTCCCTACCGAGACATCCACGAGCCGATTCTGCCGTCGGTCTATGTACCATTTCATTCGGTCGACGACAAGGGAGCCGCGCAGCCGGTACGGGGAGCCACTTTGATCGTACGGACGCTGAGCGCCAACCCGCTCGCGCTGGCATCCACGCTGCGCCGCGAAGTACCGCGCGCCCGTCCCGAATTCCGCGTCAGCAACATCCGCCCGATGGCCGAGTTGGTCCGGGCACAGACCCTCCGCGAACGGCTGCTGGCGATGCTCGCGCTCTTCTTCTCGGCTGTCGCGCTGCTGCTTGCGGGGATCGGTTTGTACGGCGTGCTGGATTATTCGGTGCTCCAGCGGCGGCGCGAGATTGGCATTCGCATGGCGATCGGCGCACAGGCCGGCGACATCGCGCGCCGGGTGACGTCGGACGTCTTCCGCATGGTGATGCTGGGAGCGCTCGCGGGCCTAGGGGCGGGCATGGCATCGGGGCGATACATCGGGTCGCTGTTGTATCAAGTGAGAGCGACCGACCTGGGCATGCTGGCCTTTCCGTCGTTGGTCATTCTGGCGGCGGCGTTGCTGGCAGCCTTGCCGGCCGTGTTCCACGCCGTGCGCATCGACCCAGTCGCGACGTTGCGCGCGGACTAGTGTACGGTATGCTTTAGCTTGCCCAGTGATTCCGAGGCAAGCTAAAGCATACCGTACGTCTCACGCCGCTACTGACTTCTCGGATGGGGTTCCCGTCTGCGGCACGGAGTCTTTGAACTCCTTCAGGAATACCAGCCGTGAACAGCCCGAGTCGAACTCTACCATCAATTGATCGCCGCTCTGCACCTGGCCGGTGGCGATCAGGTTCGACATGGGCTGTACCAGGCTCCGCTCCACGGCGCGCTTCAGATGCCGTGCTCCGTACCGCGGGTCCGTTCCCTCCTTCAGCAGGAAATCCTTGGCGCCATCGTCGATCGTGAATTCGAAGGCCTTCGTGCCGGTCGCCCGGGAAATGCGGTCCCGTACCGACTGCAGTTCCAAATCCACGATTTGGCGCAGCTCGGGCGTACCCAGAGAATTGAACACCACCGTCCGGTCGATCCGGTTCAGGAATTCCGGCGTGAATTTGCGCCGCGCGGCATCCACGCCTGCGCGGGAAACCCGGTCGGCCGTCTTTTCGTCGACCGGCTGGTGTTCGGCATCGTGGGACGTGAAGCCCAGTCCCGGGCGTAGTATAGACCCCATCTCCGCCGCGCCCAGATTGCTGGTCATGAAGATCAGGGCCCGCGAAAAGTCCACGCGCCGGTTGTCGCCGAGCGTCAGAGTGGCCTTGTCCAGAATCCCCAACAGCAGGTTCCAGAGTGAGTCGCTGGCCTTCTCGATCTCGTCGAACAGCACGAAACTCACCTTGACGGTGGCGGTGTGGTGCTGGTCGAGCACGTCCTGGCTGAGCAGCGGGTGCGTTTCCCGATGGCCCAGGTATCCGGGAGGCGAACCGATCAGCTTGGCGATCTCGTGGCTATGCTGGAACTCGGCACAGTCGATCTTGATCACGGCGCGTGGGTCGCCTACCAGGCTCTCCGCCACGGCTTCTACCGTTCTCGTCTTGCCCGAGCCGGTCGGTCCGAGGAATAGCAGGCTGCCGATCGGCCGTCCGGGACTCGACATCCCTGCCACGAAGGTCTGGTAGATGCCCGTGATCTGCCGGACCGCGCTCTCCTGCCCGATGATCCTCTTGTGCAAGTCGACTTCGAGTTTCTCTGCTTCCCGCCCCACCCTGGTGGGGTCCAACAACATCTTTAAGCCAGCCATCTGAGTCCCCCTCCACTGGTAAAGACGAGAATCGCCAGCCGGTTGGACTCACGGTTTTGTAAAGGTTCAGAGTTTTCTTTGTAAATGACTGTAACTGCGGCGCCACGAGCGGTACTAAGAGGGTACTCGCGGGAAAAGGTTTTCCAGGACCATGCCGAAACGGGCGGCCCAGGCATGCTCATGGTGGCGGGCGCCCGGCACCTCCCAGTACCGCAGATCGACACCGTCGCGCCATCCTTTTTCTAATAGCGCATTCCGCAGCAGTCTCAGGTCTTCGAGAATCTGTTGGGGAGAATCGCCTTCCTCCGTGCCAGCGTCCAGCCAGATTTTCGGCCTCAACGGCGCCTTGTACGACTGCACCAGTCTGAGCATGGACCGNNAGGAGCCCGGCAGTCAGTGAGACCAGCCCGCCCAGAGACGACCCGCCCACTCCGGTCTGAAGGCCCGCACGTTTGGTGCGGTATTCACGGTCGATGAACGGCTTGAGTTCCCGCGCCAGCATCTGTGCATAGCGGTCCCCTTTGCCGCCCTTTCTGTGGCGGGGATCCCGTGTCGGCGTGTACTCGGAGATGCGGCGGACTCCGGTATTGTAGACTCCGACAAGAATGATCGGTTCGATGGTTCCGTCGAGGATCAGCCGATCAGCGGTCACGTCAGCCTGCCAGTCCTGGCCCAAAAAGGCCGTGGCGGGGTCGAACAGGTTTTGACCATCCTGTAAGTACAGAACAGGGCACTGCAGGCCGAGGGTGTCGTACCCGGGTGGCAGATAGACGACAATGTCGCGCGGAGTAGAGAGATAGCGGGATGGAAATCGAGGGTGGTAACGGATCCTGCCTTCGTCTTTGGCGCAGCGGTCGGGCAAGGTTTCAGTGTAGCGTGACGTAGCACGGGCATTCTTGCCTGTATTGGGTTTTCTTGCCGGGCAACAACAGAAGGAGCACAATAGCCAACATAGGCAAGAATGCCTGTGCCACAGAAGAATGCCTGTGCCACAGTTACTTCTTCTGTTTGCGTACCTGCTCGAAATACTGTTCTACGTAATTCTGCAGCACCACTGGGATTTCGTCGCGGTTGATCTGCGCGCCGTTCTGGGTGTGCTGAACGCCGCGCTGGGTGTATTGCGTGCGCAACTGCTGGCTGGTGTTCTGCACTTCCACCGTCGCTTCGCCCGTGATGTTGGCCGACCGTTTGCCGAAAATCTCGCTGATCTTCCCCATGGCGGCAAGCTGTTCAGCGGCCTTGATGCTCTTGTCGCCATCCTGACTGCCGATGCCGCTGCCGGGCTGTTTGCTGGGCTGCTGGTTCTCGCTCTTGCCCGTGCCTTTTCCCTGGGGATCCTGCTTGTCCTGGGCTTCCTCGCCCGACTGGCCTTCCTGCGCATCGCCCTGTTGGCCGCCGTTCTGCTGCTGGCCGTCTTTGCCGTTCGCCTGCTTGCTCCCGTTCTGCTGCTTACCCTGGCTGTTCTTCTGATCCATGGACTGCTGCTGCTGGCCCGACTGTCCCTGCTGCGGTTTCATTTTCGAAAGCAGGTTCTGCATTGCGTCCTTGACCTTGCTCATCAGGCTGGAACTGTCGCCCGAATTACTGTTGGAGTCCTGCTTGGCGTTGGGGTCCTGCTTGGGGTCCGACTTACCCTCTCCCTGTTGACCGTCGGGGTTGTCACCTTCGGACGAACTGTCGCTCTTCTGATCGCCCTCCGATTTCTCACCCTCATCGGCCTGCTTCTTGGCATCGTCGCTGGCGGATTTCGAATCTCCCGGTACTTTGGAATCGCCGGCCTCCTCCGACGCAGTGGATGCGTCCGTGTCCGGCTGGTCGCCCGCCTTTTGATCCGGATCCTGGACCTTATCCCCGTTGTTGTCCGGTTCCGTCTGGGGTTCCGGTTGCGCCAATGGCTTGTTATTCCTGGCCTGCTGGGTTCGCGGCTGGTCGATGCCGAGAGATTGTTCCAGAATGGTCGCCAGGGGCGGACTCAAGTCCAGAGTGCGGGTAAGCCCGTAGCGTAGGGCAAACAGGCTCGAAGCCACCAGAAGCAGCACGGCCATCAGGTAGATGGTGCGCGGAATGGTGAAGGGAATCGCTTTTTGGACATCCACGGACCCCGCCAGGCGATCCGCCCGATCGAACTGGAACTCGCGAACCTCCTCGGAAACCCGCGAGCCGGCCTCAGGCTGGCTGAAGAAAAACGCAGTGGAAAGCGTGTCCTCGAGCGCCATGCGGTGGTCTACGATCTGGGCTACCGCATAAGCGGGAGGCAGACGATGGCGAGCCCAATAGAAGCCCGCGATACCGGCGATCAAAGGAATCGGAAGGGCCCACTGCCAATTCAGAATCTGCGTGCCGACCAGCAGCAGCAGGATCAAAGCGCATAGCGCTGCGCTGGCTGCATTCGCCCCCTGCGCCAACAGTTCGTTGCCGAAGAGGCGTCGCCTTGCCCGGCGGACTAAGGTTAGCACTGTCCTCCCTCTTGCGCTATCGCGCCCTTCCCCGGGGACGCTTTGGGCTCCCCAGGATCTTGTTTAGTTTAATACTATCATTTTACGAGAAAACACGAGGACGCCTGGCCATCCGAACATCTCTTAGCAAGCCGCCCTCCCAATTGGACGGCGGCAGCGTAAAATGGGTATGGAGTACCCCCTCCGAAGGACCATTTTTTGAATCAACCGGTAAAAGTTCTCATAGTAGATGACGAGGCCAGCCAGCGGAGTGGTCTGGCAGCTTTGGTTTCGTCCTGGGGGATGACCCCCGAGACCGCCTCCGACGGCCACGATGCGCTCCGCAAGCTGGCAGATTTTGCCGCGGACGTAATCCTCACCGATCTGAACATGCCCGGGCTGGACGGCTTCGGGTTCCTGCAGCGTCTGCGGGATTCCGGAGAAATGCCGCCCACCATCGTGCTCACCGCCTACGGAAACATCGAGACGGCCGTCAAGACGGTGCACGAATTGGGGGCCTACTGGTTTCTGGAGAAGCCTATCCAGCCGCGCAGCCTGGAGGTGTTGATTCGCCGGGCCGGAAACCATGCCGGTCTGCACGCCGAGAAGCGCAACCTGGAGCGTCAGCTCAGCTACAAGGGCTCGTTAGGCGAGTTGGTGGGCACTTCTCCCAAAATGCAGGAAATCTTTGCACTGCTCCAACAGGCCGGGCCGAGTAAGGCTTGCGTACTGATCACCGGCGAGAGCGGAACCGGAAAAGAGTTGATTGCGCGGACCCTTCACGCCCTGAGCGCTCGCCGCCAGGGGCCGTTCATTGCCATCAATTGCGCTGCCTTGCCGGAAACTTTGATCGAAAGCGAGCTTTTCGGACACGAGAAGGGCTCTTTCACGGGCGCTTCCGAACGCCGGGCCGGCTGCTTCGAAGTGGCGCAGCATGGCACCCTGCTACTGGACGAGATCGGTGAGATGCCCATGCAGACGCAGGCCAAGCTGCTGCGGATTCTGGAAGACTCCAAGGTCCGGCGCCTGGGTGGCAGGTCGGAATTCGAAGTCGATGTCCGCGTGGTAGCGGCTACCAATAAGGTGCCCGAGGAGGCCGTTCGAGGCGGGCATCTGCGCGAGGACCTGTACTACCGCCTGAACGTCTTCCACATCCATCTGCCGCCTTTACGCGAGCGCAATGAGGACATCCAGCCGGTGGCTGAAGCTCTGCTGGCCAATTTGAACCGCAAGCACGAGTGCCGCGTCGCGGACATCTCGCCAGCCGTGATCGAAGCCCTGAAGCGTCACCACTGGCCCGGCAATGTGCGCGAATTGCGGAACGTGCTGGAACGCGCTGTGATTCTGGCGGGCGAAGGGACCATCGAGTTGCGGCACCTGCCCGCATTCCTGCAGGCTGCGACCGCCTCGCCCCTGGCGGTATCGGCGTCCAGTTCCGCTGCGGCGGCCCAGCCCGCTGCGACGCCGGGCGAGGCGGATGCCGTCCGGTTCCAGATCGGAACCACCGTGGAAGAGGCCGAGAAGGGCTTAATTATCAGAACGTTGGAGCACACACGGAACAACAAAACGCGCGCCGCGGAGATCCTGGGAATCAGCCTGAAGACTTTGCACAACAAACTCAAAGAGTACGGCGCCGGAAAAGAATTCGGCGTGGGCGTGTAGCTTGTGGGGCGGGCAATCCTGCCCGCAGCCGCCTTTTCAGGCGGCTTGCTGCCCTTAGGGGACAGTTGCTCTTAAGGACCGATTACTCGCATCCGGCAGCGCGCCGGCACGCACTTCTTCTACACTTTGCCGCGTCCATTCGCTTCATGCCAGAATGGAAGGAACGCCATGCTCGCCACCGCTGCTCCCGCCGAAGAACGAGTGCTGTTGCGCAACATCAGTTGGGGGACCTACGAGCGTCTGCTCGCGGAAAACGTCAACGTTACCGGTACGCGCTTCTTCTACAGTGAAGGGAACCTGGAAATCATGGTGGTTTATTCCGGCCACGAAGCACCAAACCGCACTCTTGCGAGAATTGCCGAGATCACGGCCGAAGAGACAATCGGCGATTTTTACGCCACTGGATCCACAACGTGCAAGCGGGACGACTTGGAAAAGGGTTTCGAGCCCGATTCTAGCTTCTACTTCCGCCACGCCGCCGAAGTCCGCGGAAAGGACATGATTGATCTCGCCATCGATCCTCCGCCTGAGCTGATCATCGAAGTGGACATCACCAGTTCGTCCCTCAACCACTTCCCACTCTATGCCGCCGTCGGCATCCAGGAAATCTGGCGCTATGCCAAGCAACGTGTCAGCTTCCACATGCTGGAAGGAGGCACGTATTCCGAAATCGAAGAGAGCATCGTTCTCCCGCCCATGACCGCCGTCCAAGCCACGATCTTCGTCGAAAGCGTTCGCCATGAGAAGGCCATCGACTGGCTACACTCCGTCCGCGAATGGCTTCGCACCCTGTAACACGGGCATCCTTGCCTGTGTTGGTTTGTTCTTTCTTCCCTCACCGCTTC
>PMTT01000918.1 GCA_003167275.1 Bryobacterales bacterium
CCGTGGGGAGCAACTCCAGATAGCTCCGCAGCAGGTCCACGTCGCACTTCAGGTGCGGCGGCAACTGGAACAGGATGGGGCCCAGCCGCCGCGAAGTCCGCAGCGGGTCGATCATCTTCAGGAAAAGCTCGGTCGCCTCCCCAGCGTCCTTCAGCCTCTTGATGTGGGTGATCCGCTGGTTGGCCTTCACCGCGAAGACGAAACCGGGGGGCGTCGCCTCCACCCAGCTTTGGAGAGTGGCCGCCGAGGGCAGGCGGCGGAACGTATAATTGATCTCCACGCAGTTGAGCCGCTGGGCGTAATGCTTCAGAAACTGGTTGGCCGGGAGCTTGGCCGGATAGAATCCGGGCTTCCAGGCCGGGTATGCAAAGCCGGAGGTTCCGGCAAACAAAGTTGCCATGGCTTATCATTATCTCTGGCCGGAGGGCCGTCATGCTTGTACACCTGATCGTAAACTGGCTTGTGGCCGCACTCGCGCTGTGGATTGTGGCCAGGATTGTCGAGGGAATCGAAGTCCGAAACTTCGGTGACGCGTTGATTGCCACCGCTGTGATTGCCATCCTGGATGTCACGGTTAAGCCGATTCTCAAGTTCTTCGCCTGGCCCCTGACAGTGTTGACGCTGGGGCTCTTCCTGCTGGTGATCAACGCCTTTCTGCTGATGCTGGCCTCGATGTTGGCGCCGGGCTTCCGGGTTCGCGGATTTCTGAACGCGCTGATTGGCTCGCTGCTGCTGACCATCCTGACGTTTGTGCTCAGCCACCTGGCGAGATGGGCGTAATGCCGAATCCACAGACCCCGCGGGAACTCGCGGAGGCACTGCGCACGGCTGCGTCGCAGGGCCACACCATCGCGCTCTCGGGCAACGGCTCCAAGCGCCGCATGGCCGGTCCCATTCCGCGCGCGGACGAGGAGCTCTCGACCGCGGGACTGAATCGCGTGCTGCAGTATGAGCCGCACGACCTCACCATCAGCGTGCAGGCGGGATTGCCTTGGCGCGAACTGACCCGCGTGCTGGCCGAGAACCGTCAGATGGTGCCGCTGGACCCGCCTTTCGCCGACGCGGCAACCGTGGGCGGTGTGGTGGCGTCGAACTGCAGCGGTCCGCGGCGGAGGCTGTACGGAACGGCCCGCGACCTGGTGATCGGGATGAAGTTCGCCACCCTCGAAGGAAAACTCGTCGATTGCGGCGGGATGGTGGTGAAGAACGTCGCTGGCCTCGATATGGCCAAGCTCATGATCGGATCGTTTGGGACGCTGGCGGCGATCGCCGTGGTGAACTTCAAACTCTCCCCCATGCCGGAGCTGGAGCGTAGCTTTCTGCTGCCGTTCGAATCGGCGGGGAAGGCCCTGGAAACCCGGGACAGAATCATCGGAAGCGTGCTCCAGCCGTCCGCCATCGACCTGTTGAATCCGGCGGCGGCTGTCACGCTGGGGAACCGCGCCTGGCTGCTGGCCATCCGCACAGGCGGGAACCAGGCGGTCATCGACCGCTACGAGCGGGAACTAGCCCAACTCGCCGAGGGCGTGGCCTTTAATGGTCCCCGCCACGATACGCTGTGGCGCCACGTGGAGGAGTTCACGCCGCAGTTTCTGGAAAAGCGGCCGGATGGCGCAGTAGTGCGCGCCTCGTGTACGCTGAAGGAGTTGGCAGCGGTTATGGAATCGTTCGAAGGACCGGCTGTGGCGCGCGCGGGTTCGGGAGTCTGCTATGGCTATTTCGACGAATCGCGGGCGGCCTCCGCGTGGCTTGCCGAGTCCGCCGGGCGGGGTTGGAAGGCGGTCATCGAGTATTCGCGGGAGGATCGGGAAGCCTCCGGGCTGTGGCTCTCACCGGGGGGCGATTTCGCCATCATGCAGCGGGTCAAGAATCTGTTTGACCCAGGGAATTTGTTGAACCGTGGCCGGCTCTATGGTCGAATCTGAGAATACCGAACACACGCAGGCGTTAGGCCCCAGGCAATTCGATCTGGACCGCTGCGTACATTGCGGTCTGTGTCTGAACGCCTGTCCGACGTACCGCGAATTGGGACTGGAGATGGATTCGCCTCGCGGCCGGGTTTACCAGATGGTGCAAGTGGCCGAAGGCGCTCCCATCACGCCTTCGTACATCCAACACATCGACCTCTGCCTGGCGTGCCGCGGATGTGAATCGGCCTGCCCTTCGGGGGTGCGCTACGGCAAGATGGTGGAGGATGCCCGCGCGCAGATTGAGGCTCATATCCGGCGGAGTTGGTCCCAGCGCCTGCTGCGGCGATTCGTCTTTGGACACCTGCTGGAATCGCGCGCCTCACTGACGGTGGTGGGGACGTTTCTCTACCTCTATGAGGCGAGCGGCATGAAGGCCCTGGTGCGGGCCTTGGGGTTCCTCAAGCTGCTGGGCCGGTTGGGCGATCTGGAACAACTGGCGCCCTCCGCCGAACCGCCGTTCTTTTTCAGCCAGGCGGGACGGACATTCCAGCCGCAGGGGCCGCGGAGGTACCGGGTCGCGTTCCTGTCGGGCTGCATCGCCAACATCGCTTTCGCCCGGTTGAACGAAGCCACCGTCCGGGTGCTGCAGAAGAACGGCTGTGAAGTGGTGGTTCCCAAGGACCAGGGATGCTGCGGCGCACTGCACCTGCATTCCGGCCTGCCCGAGGAAACCCGCAAGCTGGCCCGCCAGAATATCGACGCGGTGCTGAATGGCGGCTTCGACGCGGTGATCACCAATGCGGCCGGATGTGGTTCCACCCTGAAGGAGTACGGAGAGCTGCTCGAAGACGACGCGGCGTATGCTGCCAAGGCGCGCCACTTTGCAGGGCGCATGCGGGACGTCACGGAGTTCCTTGCGGGCATCGAGCTCAACACCAGGATGGGGCCGGTGAACGCCACGGTGACCTATCAGGACTCCTGCCACCTGGCGCACGGGCAGCGCATCCGCACGGCCCCGCGGAAACTGCTGGCGGCGGTCCCGGGATTGACCTTTCGGGAGATGCCGGGCGCCGACATCTGCTGCGGCAGCGCCGGCATTTACAACGTGGTGCAAAGCGAAATGTCCGCTCAAATCCTGGGGCACAAGATGGAATCCGTCAACGCCACGGGCGCCGGAATCATCGCGACGGCCAACCCCGGCTGCATGCTGCAGCTCCAGGCCGGTGTCCGCGCCCACGGATCCGGCCAGCGTGTGATGCACGTAGTGGAAGTGCTGGACTTGGCCTATAAGAACGCGTAGGGCAGCCGGAACGGCTCGCTGCCGGGGTCCTCGACCTGCCCACCGGAAAAGCGGACCGCCAAACAAAAATGTTGTAATCTTCGACACAATGGGCTTATCATCAAGCTATGAAGAAGTTTTCAACACCCTTTTATCTGATTCTGTTGACGTTTGCCGCAGTTATTGCCAGCGCGCAGACCAAGACAATCAAAGAGGTTCCGATCCAACCGACCCTGACCAACGAAGGCGTCGATCTTTTCACCCAACACTGCGCGGTGTGTCACGGCAAGGACGGCAAGGGCGCGGGCCCCGCGGCCGATGCCTTGAAAAAATCCCCGGCCGATCTGACGCAGATTGCGCGCCGCAACAATGGCACGTTTCCCGAACTCAAAGTCGAGGAGGTGATCGAGGGCCTGGCTGCGATGCCCGCGCATGGCACGCGCGAGATGCCCATGTGGGGCTCCTTGCTGGAGGGTCAAGATCACGACAAGACGATGGGCAAAATGCGCGTCTTTGCCTTGATGAAATACATCGAGAAGATGCAGGCGAAGTAGTTCGGAACGGCTGACTCCTCAAAGTGGCGCGAACTCCAGCGCGCCTTCCACATCGCCCCGGGCCACGGCGGAACATTGCTCCACGGTTTCGCGTATCGTACAGAGCGAGCGAACACAGGCAAGAATGCCCGTGCTACGGACGGAGCAAGATGCTGGAAGTTACGGGGCTTCATAAGAGGTATGGGGATCTGGTGGCGGTCCATGAGGTCTCGTTCCGGGCGCGTCCCGGCGAAACGGTGGGGCCGCTGGGGCCGAATGGCGCGGGCAAGACCACGCCCGTCGCCATGATCGCCGGGCTGCTTCGTCCGGACCGCGGCGAGGTGCGGATCGAGGGCGACGTGGTCCACGGCGATACCGACCCCGTCAAACGGAAACTGGGACTGGTCCCCCAAGATCTGGCCCTGCATGTGGAGCTCTCGGCTCTCGACAATCTGGCGCTCTTCGGCGCTCTCTATGGCATGCGGGGAGCGCCCCTGAAGCGGGAGATGGGCGCGGCCCTGGAACTGGTGGGGCTCGCCGACCGCGCCAAGGATCGGCCCAAGGTGGGGCGTTCCAGGCGCGCCGAAAAGGGTTCCACGGGGACCGCGCGGACTCGGCTAGAGATCGACGGTCTCTCCCCCCGGGGCATAAGCTTTCATCGATTCAGCCTTCCTAGCCTCTTCCCGCTCCAATAGCCGGTCAATCTCAGCCAGGCGTTTTTCCCCGTGTGGCTCTAATCCTCCGGCCCATCACGCACCTTCCGTTCCGTAGGTGGCTGGCTCTCCGCTCCCGCCAAGCTCACTTTTCGAAGCGGTGGAAGAAGCTCGACTCCACGTAATGAGGACGCTCCGCCTTGTTGGCGACGCGCCTCGCAAGATCGCCGAGGAATGCGTCGAACTGCGCCGCAGCGGCGGTGTCCACGGGCTGCGACAGATTGTCTTCCACGGAGTGGTAGCGCTCGGCGAGCCATTGCCGCCAGGCCTTGTATTCCGGGGAGTTCGCAGTCCAGCCGAACTTCATCGCCAGGGCCGGCACGCCGGCCT
This sequence comes from Bryobacterales bacterium, assembly GCA_003167275.1. Taxonomy (GTDB): domain Bacteria; phylum Acidobacteriota; class Terriglobia; order Bryobacterales; family Bryobacteraceae; genus JAIQFL01. The sequence continues at coordinate 4,766 of PMTT01000918.1, forward strand.
GCACGAAGCTGTATTGATCGGTGCGGATGAACGAGTTGCGGTCCGGTTCGGGGTCCACGGCGATTTCGATACTGTGCGCGGCTCCGACGGCACGCGCGTCCTCGGCCAGCGTCGATTCCGCCAATCCCTGGACGTGTAACTTCTTGAGTGGGAACAGGGGCATGAACATGTCGAGGTTGAGATCGGCGACAATGGCCGTTTCCGGCACGGTCGGACGTCCGGCAAAGAAGCGCGAACCGAGCAGTCCCTTCTCCTCGCCAGTGAAGATCACGAAGAGCATCGAGCGTTTCGGGCGCTCGCGGTTCTGACTGAAACTTCTGGCGATTTCCAGCACGGAGGCGACACCCGAGGCGTCGTCCATGGCCCCCGCGAAAATCTTATTGCCGTTCGACGGACCGCCCTCCCCCAGGTGGTCCAGGTGGGCGGACAGCAACACATATTCAGCCTTCAGGGAGGGATCCGAGCCTTCCAGTTTGGCCACGATATTGGGTGACTCGACGGCGGTGTTTTCGCTCGCGACTGACGCCTCCAGGCTCTTTTTCAGATCGAAGCGCGGTAACGGCTTTTGTGCATCGGCGAGGGCCAGCAATTCCGCAAACGTGTGACCGGTGCCGGCAAACAGCTTCTCGGCTTCGGCCGGGTTGAATGTGGCCGAGAACATGATCCCATGCAGATCAGCCAGTGCGGGATGACGGGCCGCCACTGTGGCGTCCCTGGCATCGGCCGCCAGCCTCATGCCCGGCTGCGATGCGTTGGCAGCCACGCGATCCCACGGGAAGTCCATGGATTTTGGCGTGGGAATGGTGATGGAGCCCAGCGCGCCGGCGTCGGCTAGAGCTTTCGCCAGTGGGGCGGTCCGGGCAAAGGACTTCAGAGCTCCGGGCAGGTCACCCGGTCCTCCATTGATGAATACGACGATCTTTCCTTTTAGAGAGGCAAAGGGCCTTTCCGGCGAATCGAAATCGTCGTACTTTGCCTCGGGCAGATGGAGCCCGTACCCGATGAAGACGAGGGGGGCGTTGACCGATTTTGGCGGTGTCCTGCGAGAGCCGAGGATCGCGTCGCGCCCCAACACCAGCGGATCTTTGCGGCCGTCGACGAGCAGAGCCATGGACGACTTGGCGGCAATTACGCGAGTCACATCGAATTTCACGGGCTGGTAGTAACCATTCACACCGGCCGGCTGTAGTCCCATGGCGTCGAATTGCGAAACGACGTATTTGGCGGCGCGCAGGTAGCCTTCCGACCCGGTCAGGCGACCTTGCATGCCGTCGTCGGCGAGGACCTTGATATGCGCCCACCAGGCCTGCCCCGCGGCCTGGTCGGCGGGTGTGACGGGACGGCCTTGAGCGAGCAGAGGAGGCGTGTACCCTCCCAGAACAACCATGAATTGGATGAATCCCAGCCGGTTGATTCGACTCATAGCTTTTCCTCAATCGGTATCGGAGTGCTTAGAATGCCTCCAATTGTAGCGCGGCCGGCGAATCGTTTAGAGACCTTCACCTCGCGCGCGATGCCGGCGGCCGCCACGCGCGCAACCGGTCCACCATTTGCTGCAACTGGGGAGTGGGCCTGATCCGCAGCGCCGCTTCATATTCGGCAATCGCCTCCGGGAGCCGGGCGGGCGTCCGCGCCAAGGTGTTCCCCAGATTGAAGTGCGCTTCCATGAAATCCGGCGCAATCCGTAGGGCGGCCTGGTATTCGCCAATCGCATCCGCTTGCCGGCCCGGCATGGCCGCCAGAGCGTTCGCCAGGTTGTAATGAAACTCCGCCCGATTGGGTTGAATCCGCAACGCCGCCTGGTATTCGGCAATCGCCTCCGCCTGCCGGCCGGGTAGGGGCGCCAAGGCGGCCGCCAGTGCATTGTGGGCATCCGCGAAGTCGGGGCGAATTCGCAGGGCTGTCCGGAATTCGGAAATCGCCTCCGCCTCCCGGCCGGGCGTGTGCGCCAGGGCCACCGCCAGGTTGAAGTGGCCTTCGGCGCGCTCGGGCCGAAGACGCATTGCCGCCTGGTACTCGGCAATTGCCTCCGGCAGGCGGCCGGGCATGCGCGCCAGGGTGTTTGCCAGGTTGTTGTGCGCTTCCACGAAATTGGGATCGATGCGCAGGGCTGCCTGGTACTCGGCAATCGCCTCCGGCTGCCGGCCCGGTATGCGCTCAAATTCCAGCGCCAGGTTGTAGTGCGGCCTGGCGCTTCCCGGACAGACCTCGACGGCACTGCTCCAGAGACTGAAGTCGTCCTGCCAGTCGAAGTTGCGGGCGTAGGTTCGCGCCGTGAACGCCAGGCATGCCAGTCCTAAGGCGGCCCAGGCAACTGGGGCAGCCGCGCGACGCTTCACCAGTTGCCGCTGGCCGAGCCAGTGGATGGCCGCGACCGCGCAACCGGCCAGCCCAACCGATGGCAGATAGAGAAACCGTTCGGCCATGATGCTGCCGATGAGGAGGATCAGGTTCGAAGTGGGAGATAGTGCCACGAAAAAGAAGGCCAGGAAGAAGAGCAGCGGCTTCTCCGTGAGGCGCCGGCGGACGGCCAGCAGGACGGCAAGAGCCGCCGCGCCAAGCGAAACCGCGAGCGAGATAAGCGACTGGGCGTCCTCCCAATTCGGCCGCCCGCCGAATAACGGCACGGCATTGAAGGAATAATCCGCCGAGAGGTGGACCGGCCAGAGAAACAGCCAGAGGTACCGGCCGATCACCTTGAAGGCCGTGAGCCGCGCCGCCCAGAAACTGGCGCTCACCATGGGATTGTCGGTAAAGTCGATCAGCAGGTGCGGGTGCGAGCCGTTGCGCAGGTAGAAAAAGACCGCGATCGGCAGCGTAAGAGCAGCGTAGGCATACGCCCGGACGCGCCAAGTCGCGCGGCCGGCCCACGTCACGTCGTAGAGCAGCAGGATGCCCGGCAAGACCACGGCGTTCTCCTTTGAAAAGAGCCCGACGGTCTGCGCGGCGGCAAGACCTGCCAACCAAGCTACCCTGCGCCCTCCTGCAGCGGACGCCCCTTTCACGTGGCATAGCAGGCCCGCGAGGACGCCGAAGGCTGCCAGCAGGTCCGCCCGCCCTACGATATTGGTGACCGAGTCAGTGAGCAGCGGATGCAGTCCCCAAATCGCCGCCAGCGCCAAAGCCGGGGCGGCTTCTCCGAAGATCAGGACGCCCAGCGCGTAGACTAACGCCACGTTCACTTCGTGCAGCAGGAGATTGACGATGTGATAGCCAGCCGGGTGCGGGCCATCACCGAGGACTGCGTAATTCAGCAGGTAGGATAGAGTGGTGAATGGGCGATACAGTCCGGAGTGGAGAGCGCGCGGGCTGTTGCCGTACCAATACCCTCCGGTGAGAATGGAGTGGATGTTTTCCGAAGTCGCGGCCTGGATGCGGGCGTCCTCCGCAATCACCGAGGCATTGTCGAACACCAGGCCCGCGTGGAAGGAATTGGAATAGGCCACGAGGGCGAGGCCGCAAATCGCCAGCAGCCGCCACCCGTGCCGCCGCCACATCCGGCTCGTTCCCCCGGCTCTGACCTCGGGCCCGGCGGCTGGCTGTGACGGTTCGCGCGACTTCCGCCGCTTATCGATCTTTGCCACTTACTGTGCCAGTATAGCTCCGCGTTTACCAGCAAAACAGTGCCACGCCCGCCGAGAACAAGAAGGGTCGAGACGAATCTCGACCCGGCAGGCACGAGTGCCCGCGCCACACGCGCCGTCAGAATTGGAGCCGGGCCGAGAAGGCCATCACACGGGCCGGAAATGTGCCGGTCGGAAGGCCGACGGCCGTGCCGTTGGAGACAGCGTTGGTTGTCGGATTGAACTGAATGCCCGTATTCATGGCGTTGAATTGCGGGTGGTTGAGCGCGTTGTACGCCTGAAGCTGGAACTTCAGCACGCGCTTCTCGCTGCCCAACGGGATGCTCTTGGTCACAGTCATGTCCAGGTTGGTCACATGCGGATAAGTCAACGCTCCGGAGCCTCCCCCCTGGTTGCCCAACACGGGCGGTCCGACAATCGAGTTGTCCGGGCCGGTAGCCAGCGCGGGCATCGCATACGCCGCCGGATTAAAGAAAGTACCCGCGGGGATGTTGGCCAGCGGATTGCCAATCACCTCGCAACGCTGGCTGACGTCCGGGGTACCGGTATAACCGCCGCTCACGGATGCCGAGCCCGACGTGAGGCCGCAACCCGGATTGAACGGCGCGCCACTCTGGATGGAAAAGATTCCGGAGAGAATCCAGTGATCGGTCAGAACCCCCAAACCCTTGATGCTGTACCTCTTGGCAAGGTTGGGAAGATCGTAGGAGTAGTTGATCTGGAGGTTATTGCGCCGGTCCGTACTCAGCCGCCCGTAATTCCATTCCTCGTTGTTGGGAACCACGGGGTTGTAACTGGTCGTGCCCAGGGCTTTGGAGAATGTGTAAGCCAGACCGATGACCAATCCGTGTGAGTAGCGCTTCTGCGCGGTGACGGTCAGAGCGTGGTAAATCGCGTGCCCCCAGAACTCATTCAGTGTGATCGCCTGGTACCCCGGGTAGATGGTTCGCTCGAAAATAGAGCCGACGTCGGCGGCGGTACTGCCCGAGGTGGTCGGATTCAGATTCGACTGGTTGAACGGCCAGCCCGTTCCGATGGGAATGAAGTTCGCATTGTAGCTGAGGTGCTGGTCGTAGCTGTAGTTCAGGTTGTAGCCGACGCTGGCCACAATGTTGCTGCCGAAGGTTCGTTGGATGTCAATGCTGGCGTTGATTACCTTGTCCCACGGAACATTGGCCGGGTAAGCGGTGGGGGCGATCGGAGCGATGCTCAAGCTACTCAAGCTCGGAGGTTGTCCACCGTCCAGCGTCGAGATTTGCGCGAAGGTGAGATTATTCACCGTCTGCTGATAGGTGATCGGAGCCTGTCCGGAAAGGCCGTAGTATTGATTTCCGTCCAGCCGGTTGTAGAACATTCCCGCGCCTCCGCGGAGAGCCGTAGTGCCATCGCCTAACAGGTCGTAGGCGAAGCCCAGACGCGGTCCGACAGCCAGCGGCGACTGATGATAGGGCGCCAGCGGTATGTTGTTGAGCCCGAGCACTTGCAATCCCGACGTCGGATCGCCCGTGTTCGGAACAAAATCCCCGATCAGTCCGCTGCTCGCGGTTGCACTCGAGCCGGGGTCCTTCGCCACCAGGCCGTTGCTGGAGTTGCAGATAGTGAGGCCGTTGGTGCAGGCCGGAACATAAATCCGCGGCATGGCCGCCTTGGAATAGACTGCCGGATTGAAGTTCACAAAGGTATTGTTGTGATCGATCTGCGGCGTCTGGTGATAGAATCGCACCCCGACATCGAGAGTCAGCCTGCGGTTTACCTTCCAGTTGTCCTGCAGATAAAACTCCGCGTTCCAGTAGGTGACATGAAACGTCGTGCTGTTGTTGTACTGGCTGTAGCTGGCGACATTCCCGAGCAGGGCGTTGGCGAAACCATCATTGGTGTTGACCAGCGGGGTCGTGGTTGAGGAGGCAAAACTGAAGGACCCCATGTAGTTTTTCATGGCCGGTTGAAACTTGGTGTTGTACTCCAGGAAAATCCCCGCTTTGAACGAGTGATGGCCCGATACCTTGCTGACGTTGTCCTGCCAATACCACGTCGGATTGATGGTATAGTCCGCTCCGGCAATCGAGCCGACGCGCGAATAGGACATCGCATTGCTGGGCGTGCCAAAGCTGAAGGAAGGCAGAAGGTTCTGGTAACCGTTGAGAGGCGATGCCGGATCTCCAGTCCCGGCCTGCGACGAAGTTGGTGGTGGGAACAGCACCGGCAGTCCCGGCACCAGCGAGCGATCTTCGCTCTTATAGTTATCGAGCGAAGTGTACGTATACTGGTCCCAGTTTGAGGCATAGGTGAATTCGTTGACCAGGGTCGGCGAGACGGTGTAAGTCAGGGTCGTCGCGTAGCCGTGCCCGCCGTTGGGATGCACGATGGGTGAGATTCCCTGTTGGCCCAGAACGCCCCCCACATCCGAAGTGAACTGGACCCCATTGTAGAGGAGCTGCGAGGTGTCGTAATCGTTGATATAGCGGAAGAAGCCGGTGAGCTTCGACGTGAGGTTGTAATCGACGCGAATCACGTCGTTGCGCCGCGGGTGCGTGGCGCTGGCCTGCTCGAAGTAATTGATTACGTTCAACTGCGCCGCCAACGTCGGAGTATAGTTGGGCAGCGGGAAGAAGTTGAGCACGGCCTGTCCCACCGGATTGATCCGCGATGCGGGTATTACGTTGCCCGGGAACTGGACGTTATTGTTGGCCGGGTCGAGAACCTTGATCTGGGTTCCGTTGTTGTTGAAACTCTGCGAGAAGTCGCCCATGCGCTCGAGCGCGGTCGGTGTGTACTGGTTTACCGCGCCGCCGGTTACGAATTGGCCGACCCACTCCTGGGACACGAAGAAGAAGAGCCTTCTCTTGTCCGTATTGAAGTGCTTGGGGATAAACACCGGGCCGCCGAGGCTGTATGTCTCGATGTTGTAGCGGTACGGCAGCCGCGGAGTGGCGGCGCCGTTTTTGATGGTGTGGTTGTTGACCCAGGTATCGGCGTTGAATTCCTCATGCCGGTGGTTCCACGCCGCCGTGCCGTGGAACTCCTGGGTTCCATTCTTGGTCACCATCGTGATGGTCCCGCCCGAGTTGCGGCCGAATTCGGCGGCATAGTTCGAGGTCAGAACCTTCAGTTCCTGAATCGCGTCGAGGTTCGGCTCGAATTGCACCGAAGTGTTCGACCCGGTATCCATGTCGGTGACTCCATCCACCGTAAAGTTGAGCGCCGAGGTAGCCCCGTTGATGTTCATGCCGCTGATGGCGCCGTGGCTGGTTACGTCGCGGCTGGACGCGGTGTCGATGACGCCCGGAACCAGCCTGATGTAGCCGAACAGATCCCGGCCCTTTAATGTAAGATCTTCCAGCGCTTTAGAGTCCACGGTCTGGGATTTCTCGCTGCTGTCCAACTGCACCTGCGCCGCTTCGGCCGTAACGGATATCGAATCCGTTATATTGCCGATCTGGAGAATCATCTTGCCCGCATTGTGGGTTTCTTGCGCGGTCACGATGATCCCGGTCTGCGTTTCCGACTTGAACCCGGGCGCCTTGACCGTCACATTGTATGTCCCTGGTTCCAGGTTTACGAACCGGAACGTGCCGAGGTTGTCGGTGGTCGCAGTGCGAACCGCGCCGGTTCCGGCGTCAGTGAGCGTCACGGGCACGCCCGAGACCACCGAATCCGCCGGATCTACGACCGAACCCACGAGTGTACTCGTGACTGTTTGTCCCAACATGGCCGCACAGGACAACGCAAGCGCGGATAGAGCGTATGCAAAGTTTTTCAGTTTCAATTCCCCCCCAAAGCGATTCCGGTTGGCAACCAAATGTGGCGCTTGGTGACCCGACGGCTCCGCCGAACACAGATACGAGATTCGGTGGTGAGTATAGCTGGTAAAACCACCGATGTAAAGGGTTAATCGGATCGGCAGCGGCTACTTTTTCGCCTCGGAATCGAACTGGCCGATTCACCGGCGACCAGTTCCAGAACGTTCGCGTCCCGAACTAATTTCCGGGTGTTGGCCGTGAGCGACGGCCTCATCAAGGGGGACATTTCTACTATGCTCAAAGGGGGCGCGATCTGCAGAGCCGCCACACTTACCAGGATGAATCGATTCACCGCACAGCCCCTGTACCGGCCGGACCACGAGGATCTTCGGTTTCTGCCTGAGTGCCCTCGCGTTCTGCAGCGGTTTCCCGGCAACGCTCCCATGCTCGGTTGGGTGGCCATTCAACACGGGCCGGGCCGCGGCGATGGTAGCTTCAACTTTCTCAATCTCACGACCGGCGTGAACACGACAATTCCCCTGCCAGGCCGCCCCGGATTCTTCGTGGAAACAGAACTTCCCGGCCTTCTGCTGGTGGGACTGGAACGGCGTCTGATCCTGCTGGACGCCACGACCGGGCAGGTGACGGAAACCGGCATCATCGTCTCGCACGACGAGCGGGTCATCATCAATGACGGCATTGCGATTCCCGACGGTCTGCTCTTTGGCACCAAGCATCTGGAGTTCCGCAACCCGATCGCGGCGCTCTACCACTACGACTGCGCGACACGCGAACTGCATCAGGTGGTGGGCGGACAGGTGTGTTCCAACGGCAAGTACTACCAGGCCACCGACGGCCATGTGACCTTAATCGACATCGATTCCGCGCCCAAGACGATCACGCGCTATCGACTCGATTCCGGCCTGCGCCACATCCGGGAGCAGACGCTGGTGGCGCCGCCCCAGTCACTACCTGCATTTCCGGACGGGCTTCGACCTTCACCCGATGGGGCGTCGATCGTCGTTGCGTTCTACAATCCGGATGCCGCGGAGTGCGGAATTGCGCAGGAGATCCGGCTGGCGGACGGCGCCGTGCTCACGGAATGGACGCTGCCTGGCTCCCCACGAGTCACTTGTCCGGAATTCGCTATCGTCGACGGGCAAGTGAAGATCCTGTTCACCACGGCGGTGGAAGGGATGCCGGATGCGATCCGCCAGATGGCTCCGAACGCGGGGACAATTTTCTGCGCGGACACCCCATTTACGTCCCTGCCTGCTCCTCCACCGATCCTGCGTGGGGCATGCTTTAGCTTGCTCTGGAATTAAGGGAAAATCGGCAAGCTAAAGCATACCCCACAGAAGAATCTTGGAGGAGACTAACATGCGTCGCCTGATGCTAGCTCCTGGGTTAATCCTGCTGCTCGCACCCCCTCGGATTCGCACAAAGCGCCCAATCCACGCCAACCCCACAGACCGCTCAGACGGAGGCGACTCCTGCCGAGATGCTGATCGTCGGCAGCGTCGAGAAGACGCCGACCGAGAACTAGGATCCCCTGGTCCGCCCTTGGTGGGGCGGATCCCCTGGTCCGCGGCCGACGCCCTCGTCGGCCTTGTTGGCATTGGCCGCGGATTCTTGACTGCATGGGTAACAGCGTCAGTAGCGGACGCACGGACCAGGGGGTCCGCCCCACCAAGGTCGGCTCAAACGGCCCTCTCCCCGTACGGAGCCATCTCGGCCCGCAACGCCTGCAGCGCCGCCCGGACCCACGTCTTGACGGTCCCCAAGGGTCGCTTCAGGCGTTCCGCCATCTGCATTTGCGTCAGACCCTCCACATAGGCCAGGTTCAAAATCGCCTGTTGCCTCTCACTCAGCCTCGCCATCGCTCCGCGCAGGGCTTTAACCAGATCCGCGTTCAGAAGCTCATCCTCCACATCGGCGGCTGCTGAGGGCTGGTCCCACTCGTGGATCGGAAGCGCGCCCCGGGTCATGCGGCCTTCCCACGAGCGCAGATAGTCGATGGCCCGGTTGCGCGCCGACGAGAGCACCCATCGGCCCAGTGGCCCGCGCTCCTCGTCGAAGCTCTGGATGTTGTTCCATACCCGCAGGAAAGTCTCCTGCACCATGTCCTCGGCCGCACTCTGGTCGCCAACAATGCGATAGATCAGAAAATAGGCCAGCCGGCCGTACCGGTCGTACAGCTCTGCCATGGCGCGCGGACCGTGGTTTTTCAACCGGCGCGCCAGTTCCGCGTCGTCCTCCGCCCGGTTACTCAATGTTAAATGCTGCACAACCGTCCCCTCCCTCACCCTCTAGTCATCTGAATGCGGTAAATTATCGTTCTCTAGTTAACGCGGGAATTCGCAGACGAAAAGGTTCACCCCGCGGGCAGATTTTTTTCGGAGGTTTCATGCCCCAGACTCCGGGAGATGTGACCCAGCTACTGATCCAATGGCGGGCCGGGGACCGGGACTCGCTGGACCGGCTCATCCCGCTGGTCTACGACGAGTTGCGTCTCATCGCCGGCCGCTTCCTCCGTCATGAGCGCCCCGGCCACACCTTGCAGTCCACCGCGCTGGTGCATGAGGCCTTCCTCCGCCTGGTGGACCAGACCCGCACCGATTGGCAGAGCCACGCGCACTTCTTCGGAGTCGCCGCCAACGTCATCCGCAACATCCTGGTGGATCACGCCCGCGCCCGCCAGGCGGCCAAGCGCGGCGGCCCCATGCCGGCCCTCTCGCTCGACGAAGCCGTCGCCTTTCCCAAGGACCGCGACCTGGAACTGATCGCGGTGGACGATGCCCTGCTCAGCCTCAGCCGCTTCGATCCGCAGCAAAGCCGCATCGTGGAACTGCGCTTCTTTGCGGGCCTCAGCATCGAGGAGACCGCCGAGGTCCTGCGAATCTCCGTCTCCACGGTGAAGCGCGACTGGATTCTGGCGAAAGCCTGGATCTACCACACCCTCTCGAATACGGGGAGCAGCCTATGACCGCGGAACGCTGGCAACGCGTGAAGGAACTCTTCGAGACGGCACGCCAGGCGCCGCCCGGCGAACGGGAGCGCCTGCTCCTGGACAGTGGCGATCTCGATCTGGCGCGCGAGGTCCGCCTCCTGCTGACCGCTTCGGACCAGTCGTCCGACTTCCTGGAGGAGCCCGCACTGGCGTCGCACGCCCAAGTGGTGGCGGACCAGCTCCCGGCACCTTTCGTGGGCAGCCGCCTGGGTGCCTGGCGGATCACCCGCCAGGTGGGCGAGGGAGGGATGGGAGTGGTCTACGAAGCGGTTCGGTCGGATGGCCAGTTCGAGCAGACCGTGGCCATCAAAATCCTCAAGCGCTGGATGGTGAGCGACGTAGACATCGCCCGCTTTCGCGCCGAACGCCAGATTTTGGCCGGTCTCGACCATCCCAACATCGCGCGCCTCCTGGACGGCGGAACCACTCCCGACGGATTGCCTTTCTACGCCATGGAGTTCGTCGCAGGCCAGTTCGTGGACGTATTCTGCCGCGATCGGAGCCTCCCGGTCTCCGCGCGTCTGGAACTCTTCCGGCAGGTGTGCGACGCCGTGGAATATGCCCACCGCCGCGGCGTGATCCATCGCGATCTGAAGCCGGCGAACATTTTGGTGACTGTCACCGCAACCCCCAAACTGCTGGATTTCGGCATCGCCAAGGTGCAGGAAGACGGCGCCTCCACGCCGCGGACTGCCACCCTGAACCGCGTGGCGACGCCGCTCTACGCCAGTCCCGAGCAACTGCGGGGCGACCCCATCACGCCCGCGAGCGACATCTATTCTCTCGGCGTCCTGCTCTACGAATTGCTGACCGGAGTGCATCCCTTCCGGAGTTCGGGCGACGCCGTTCACGTGGTGGCGAACGCCATCTGCGAGCACGAGCCGCCGCCGCCCAGCAAGACGGCCGGCCAGCGCGCCTGGGCCAGGGATCTCGACCACGTGGTCTTGAAGGCCATGCGCAAAACTCCGGCCGAGCGATACGGCACGGCGGCGGAGCTTTCCGCGGAGATCGGGCGCTATTTGGAGCGGCAACCGGTATTGGCCCGCTCCGGCAGCCTGGCCCGCGGCGCGCGGCGAACCCTCCGGAAGGTCTGGCGGCCGGCCGCGGCCATGGCAGCGGTTGCCCTGTTGGCCGTGGCGTGGAGCAGGTTCGGAACCGTCCCGGCGAAGAGCGGACGGCGCTCCCTGGCGGTGGTCGGATTTCAGAACCTCTCGGGACGCACCGACGCCTCGTGGATTTCGACGGCCCTCGCCGAAATGCTTGCCACCGACCTGGCTTCCTCGGAGCGTGTGCGAGTGGTCTCGGCCGAGACCGTGGAGCGGGTCAAAAGCGACCTGAACGTGCCGGATAACGAGCAGTACGTTCGCGAAGTCCTCGGCCGTCTGCGAACCAATCTGAACGTGGATTACTTCGTGACCGGTTCTTACCTGGCTTCGTCCGGCGCCGCCGATGCTTCGCTCCGGCTTTACGTAAGGCTGCAGGATGCGAAGTCCGGGCAGATCATTGCCGGTGCTAGTGAAACTGGAACGGCCGGTGAACTGTCCTCGCTGGTTTCGGAGGCGATTGGCGACCTGATGCGCAGTTCGGAATGGACCGACGTGGCGCAAAAGCGCACGGCCGGGGTCTTGGGACCCTATGCCAATCCGGCTTCCGCGAAGCTCTACGCTGAGGGCCTGGAACGCGTCCGCAAGTTCGACACGCTGGGAGCGCGGGATCTGTTCCGCAAGGCCGTGGAGGCCGATCCCAAGAATCCGCTGGCGCACTCCGCGTATGGCAGCGCGCTCAGGACCTTGGGCTATGAGGAACTGGCGCGCTCGGAAACTAAGCTGGCCTACGATCTCTCCTCCACCCTTCCGCGGGAAGAACGGCTCTCGGTTGCCGGACGCTACTACGTGACTTCCAGCAATTGGTCGCAGGCGATCTCGACCTATCGGACGTTGTGGGAGCTCTTCAACGACAATCCCGATTACGGATTGCGACTGGCCGACGCCCAACTCGACGCGGGCAAGCCGAATGATGCGATAGCCACCCTTCAGGTGTTACGCGCCAAGCCGTCCGGCAAGGACGTAGCTCCGAATGCAGACTTGATCGAGGCCGAGGCCGCCCGCGTCCAATCGGATTATACCCGCGAACTGGCAGCGGCAACCCGCGCCCTTGAGGCGTCCACCTGGACCAATGCGCGCATGCTCCAAGCCGACGCGTACCGGCTCAAGGGCGACGCGCTGTATGGGGTCAATCGATATGATGAGGCC
>PMTT01000892.1:0-14879 GCA_003167275.1 Bryobacterales bacterium
GCGTCCCGGCGAAACGGTGGGGCTGCTGGGGCCGAATGGCGCGGGCAAGACCACGACCGTCGCCATGATCGCCGGCCTGATTCGGCCGGACCGTGGCGAAGTGCGGATCGAAGGCGACGTGGTCCACGGCGATACCGACCCGGTCAAACGGAAACTGGGACTGGTTCCCCAGGATCTGGCCCTGCATGTGGAACTCTCGGCTCTCGACAATCTGGCGCTCTTCGGCGCCCTCTATGGCATGCGGGGAGCACCACTGAAGCGGGAGATGGGCGCGGCCCTGGAACTGGTGGGGCTCGCCGACCGCGCCAAGGATCGCGTCGGCACCTTCAGTGGCGGCATGATGCGGCGCCTGAACCTGGCTTCGGCGCTGATGCACGATCCGCAGATCCTGCTGTTGGACGAGCCCACCGTGGGGGTGGACCCGCAGAGCCGCAACGCCATCTTCACCAACCTGGAAGAACTCAAACGGCGCGGCAAGACCCTCGTCTATACCACCCACTACATGGAAGAGGCCGAGCGTCTCTGCGACCGCATCATCATTATCGACCACGGGAAGGTGATCGCGAACGGCAGCCTGGAGGCGGTGCGGCGGCTGGTGCCGGGGGTCAACCTGATCGAAGTGGAGATCGAGAACCCGGGCGTCGACGGGTGGCATGGGAGTTTGCGCGGCCTGCTTGGAGTCGAGACTGTTGAGATGCAGGGTAACCTGTTGCGCGTGGGGATGGGCGACCTGACGGACACCGCGCCGGCCGTTCTGGAGTGGATTCGCACGAATGGCTACCGGTACACTCACCTGGCCACCCAGCGGGCCGACCTGGAGACGGTGTTCCTGACCCTGACCGGAAGGAGCGTACGAAACGCATGAGCATGACGGCTTACACGGCGCTGGTACGGCGCGATCTGAAGCTCTTCTTCCGCGACCGGCGGGCGGTGCTGATGTGCTTCGCTGCGCCGATTCTGATCGGGTCGTTTTTCGGGTACCTGTTCGGCGGCGCATCGAGTAGCGGCGAAGCAACGCGCATCCCTGTGGCGGCCATCGACCAGGATAACAGCGACATCTCACGCCTCCTGGTGAAGGGAATGGGGGAGGATAAGGCGCTGGAAATGCGCCACGTGACGCTGGAGGAGGCCCGCGCCCAGATTCGCGGCGGCAAGNNGAACTGGCGATGGTGCGAGGTATGCTCACCCAGCACGTGATGGAGTCGGTGAGCAGCGAGGGCTTCAGCAGCCCCAAAGTTCTGGACGATGCGGTGAAAGAGGCCAGCGGGGCCAGCGGCATGAACCCGGCGGACCAGAAATCGCTGGTCGGGATGCTGACGAGCGTGCAGCAATGGAACAAGCGGCTGAGCGCCAACCCGCAGGCCGCCGGCGGTGCGCGCCCGGGGATCAGCATGCCGTACACCGTGCGGGAGGAAGCCATCACCGCGCGGAAGGACGCGCCCTACAACGCCTACGGGCATTCCTTCGCGGGGATGAGCGTGCAGTTCATCCTGATGATGGGGATGGAGGCCGGGCTGGTCCTGCTGCTCCAGCGGCAGGGGGGCATCTGGAAGCGGCTGCGGGCGGCGCCGATTTCGCGCACCACGATCGTCGCCGCGCGGGTGACCAGCGCCACTATCGACGCAGTGGTGATCCTGGCCGTGGTTTTCGGATTCGCGCGCCTGGTGTTCGGAGTGCGCGTGGAGGGCAGCATGCTGGGATTCATCCTGATCTCGGTGGCGATCGGGCTGATGACCGGCGCGTTCGGCCTGCTGATAGCGGGCTTAGGGAAGACGGTGGAAGCGACGCGGGGCCTGGCGATCCTGGCGACTCTGCTGATGGTGATGCTGGGCGGCGCCTGGGTGCCGGCCTTCCTGTTCCCGCAGTGGCTGCAGAAGATCACCTTCGCGGTGCCGACGCGTTGGGCGGTCGAGGGACTGGACGGCACGACTTGGCGGGGCTTGGGCTTCGACGCGGCGATCGGCCCGATTGCAGCGCTGCTGGGTTTCGCGGTGCTGTTCACCGGGTTGGCAGTGTGGCGCTTCGAGTGGGACGGGTAGGCGACCTCCTCCCCAATTCACCGATCGACGGTAATTCGGTGGCAGTCACCGTAACCCCCGAATTCGGCGGCTAATTCGGTGGCTGTCACCGTAACCCCCGAATTCGCGCGCCCGAGTCCGCCCGAGCCATTTGGGGATTGCCGTGACTGTCACCCGAATTTGGGAATTGCGGTGACTGTCCCCCGATTTCGCCGAAGAGGACAGGGACGCACAAGTGCCCATTGGCGCGGTTTGACAACCGCCTGCCGTTCCGATGTAATGTCCCCAACCGGTCCTTCCGGTCCATAACGGGGTAGTGATGCAGCGTTATCCAGTTCTTCTCCTGCTGGGTCTGGCGGTCTGCGCCAACGCGCAGGACTTTCGCGCCACCATCTCAGGGCAGCTCACCGACCACTTGGGCGCGCCCATTCCGAACGCGAAAGTCCGTGCGGTCCAGAACTCCACCAACGAGGCGTTCTCCGCGGTCACGAACCAGGACGGCTTCTACACCCTGCCCTATCTGCCGCCGAGCACTTACACAGTGGAAGTGCAGGCCGACGGTTTCAGCATGCATCGCCGTGAAAACGTGACTCTGCTGGTGGCCGAGAAACTCGACCTTCCCATCCATTTAGAACTCGGCCAAGTCACCGAGACCATCACCGTGACCGCCAACACCGGCGATGTGCAGACTGCCGATGCCTCGGGCGGCACGAACTTCGATGCCCTGCAGACCTCGGAGTACCCGCTCAACGGACGGCAGGTCTATATGTTGATGAGCCTCTCGGTGGGCGTCCTGTTCACGCAGGAGCAGTTCGGCTCCTCGGGTTACTCCGGCACACGCGGGTGGGATGTCTCCGGCGCCTACGTGATGAACGGCGGCGTTTCGGGCAGCAACAGCTTCAGCCTCAACGGAGCGCCTGTCAGTGTGGGCGGAACCTGGCAGATCGCCCCGAACGTGGACGCCATCCAGGAATTCAAGGTGATGGTCAACACCTACGACGCCGCAATCGGACGCACCGGCGGCGGCAGCGTCAATACCATCCTGAAGTCGGGCTCCAACGCCGTCCATGGGACTATGTTCGAGTTTCTCCGCAACTCCGTGCTGGACGCCAATTACACGCAGAACAACCAGGTGGGGGCGCCGCGCGGCAAACATATTACGAACCAGTTCGGTGGAACCTTGGGCGGCGCCATCCGCAAAGACAAGGACTTCCTCTTCGCCAGTTTCGAAGGCTTCCGGGAGCGTGTTCCCTTCCCTGTGGTCGCCAACGTACCGCCCCTGGACCTTCGGGGCGGGCAGCACTTTACCGAGTACGGCATCAAGATCAACGATCCGCTGACCGGCCACACCTGCGTCAACAAAGTGGACTTCAATGGGTCTGCGGACCCATTGAAGCTGGCTTAGCAGCGCGCTGGGTGACTGGCGGGGCGTCGGGCGTGGAGACTCAGGCGGGTGTGGCGAGCATGGTGAACCAACCTCGTAACGCAAAATGAATTGAGAAGTGAGGAGCAGCCCATGGCCTTATATTCGAGGAGTATTCGCCTCTGGGGACGTCTGCCTTTCGGACGAATCGGGAATTCCTCATGCCACAAGGCGGAACTGTAGGTAAATCACCAGTCAAGGACTGACGTCATGGAATGCGATCGACGGTCAAGGATAGAGTTCGGAGACAAGGCGGTTGCGCTATACCACGTCGTCTACGCGCACGAAGGATTCGAGACCTCTGCACTTGCGCTATTCAACTTAGTTCAGGAGGCCCAGCGGAACCATCCAGGAAGACGTCGGGCGTTGTACCTCGACATCGAGGGGCACAGCTCTCGTGAACGCTAAAAGCACTAAACCGCAACAGAACGACCTTCCATCGACGGTCGTCATCCAAGACCGACGCGACGAGAGGGGGCAATAGCTGGTAAAGCTGGTAACATTCGCCGGTGCGAGGGAGGTCCTGGCGATATGTTTCTGTCTACAGGTGACCGTCTAACGCCCGGCCCGTGGATCATCGCCCCCCCGAAGCCAAAGCCAATTTCTTCCAACTCCAGTCGAATCAACAAAATTGGTTCGTTCCTTCATTTTGCCCACGCCGGAACCCGATTGCCCCGAGTCCGTGCCGCCCACGCTCAAGGCCCCAGCCACGTGTGCCGGGACCCAGGTCCCAAAACCTCCGCCATTGACATTGGTCCCCGTAAATGGTAAAAAACTACATCGCTCGGAGGTGGCCCTCGTCTGTGCCACTGGGTTCCCGCCCTTGTTCGGCGCACGTGACTTCGGTGTGTTTGCGCACCTGGAGGCGCCTCGTCTGCCCGCTCATCCACCCATCTTCACGGAAGGGTGTATGATCTGCAAATCCGGTTCGGAGATCCTAGGCGAAAGCCCTATGCGCTGCTCGAAACGTTCTCTCGCGGAAGCTCTCTCGTTCGTCGTCGTGGCGGTCCACGCGGCTCACGCGCAGTCCACGCCCCCTGTCTCATCCGACTTTTTCGAAGCCAAGGTGCGGCCGGTACTGGCCAACAACTGCTACTCCTGCCACACCGATACCTCCATGGGCGGATTGCGGGTGGATAGTCGGGAGGCCCTGCTGAAAGGCGGCGGCCGCGGCGCGTCCATCGTGCCGGGTGACCCGGACAAGAGCCTTATGGTGGCGGCCATCCGGCAGACCGATCCGAAGATCAAGATGCCCATGGGCGGCAAGCTCAAAGACTCCGAGATCGAAGACATCGTGTCCTGGATCAAAGATGGCGCAGTCTGGCCGGCCGGCGGCCCTGCCCCGACCGCCACCGCGGCAGCCCCGAGGACCGAAAAGTACGTGATCGCGCCCGAGCGCAAGAACTTCTGGTCGTTGCTGCCGTTGAAGGATCCGCAGCCTCCCCAAGTGAAGGACCCGCGTTGGCCCAAGACGGCGATCGACCGCTTCGTGCTGGCACGCCTTGAAAAGGAAGGGATGAAGCCGGTCCGTCCGGCCAACCGGCACGACCTGATTCGGCGCGCGACGCTGGATCTGACCGGCCTGCCGCCCACTCCTGAGGAGATCGCGGCCTTCGAAAAGGACGCCTCCCCCGATGCGTTTAATAAGGTCGTGGACCGCCTGCTGGCATCCCCGCACTATGGCGAACGGTGGGGCCGCGTCTGGCTCGACGTGGCGCGCTTCGGCGAAGACGATTACCGTAGCCTCAACCCGAATCCTCGCGGCTACCACCCCTACCCCAACGCCTACATCTACCGGGATTGGGTGATCCAGGCGTTCAACGACGATATGCCGTACGACGCCTTCGTGCGGGCGCAGATCGCGGGCGACCTTTTGGATGAGAAGACCCGCTACAAGACGCTGCCCGGTACGGGCTTCCTGGGTCTGGGGCCTTGGTATTACGACAACGGCGCCGTGGAAGTGACTCGCGCCGACGAGCGCCATGACCGCGTCGATGTGGTGACCCGCGGATTCCTGGGACTGACGGTAGCCTGCGCGCGCTGCCACGATCACAAGTACGACCCCATCCCGCAGACCGACTACTATTCCCTGGCCGGGGTGTTCCTGAACACCGCCTACCACGAGTATCCGCGCGTTCCGAAGTCGGTCCTGGACGAATACACCAAGCTCGAAGAAGAGGTGGAAAAGAAGCAGAAGGTGCTGCAGGAAATCCAGACCAACCTGAGCAGCCAGTTGTCGGAGTCACTGGCCTTCAAGACCTCCAACTACCTACAGGGGGTTTACGAGGTGGCTGGCCAGAAGCGGGATATCGAGACGGTGGTGGAGTCCCGCAAGCTGGACTACGAGTTGTTGGAGCGCTGGATCCACTACATGGAGAAGCCCACCGACAAGTACAAATACAAGGAGGCCTGGCAGGCACTCATGAAGAAGGCGACGCCGGCGGCCGCGGGCGGCGGCGGTCGTGGGATGGGCGGCGGTGGCGGGGCCGGCGGTGGTGGACGTGGCGGCCGCGGCGGTGGTGGCGGCGGCGGCAACCAGGAAGTCAAAAAACTGGCCGACGAGTTCCAGGCGAACGTCATCAAAGTGATGCTCGCCCGCAAGGACCTCACTGAGGAGAACGACATCATCGCGGCCAAGGCGCTGGAAGGCACCAAGAAAAAGAAGCGCGCTAACAAGCCCAACGAATTCATTACCAATGACGATTTCTGCCCGAATTGCGGCCTTCGTCTGAAGACCATGCCGGAGGACGAAAGCAGCTTCTGGACCGAAATTTTCCAGCGTGAGTTGACCGATGCCGACGATCCCGCTGCCATGATGGCGGCTGGCGGCCGCGCGGCCAAGCCCGGCGTGCTGCTCTTCCGCGGCTGGGGCCTCGAGAGCCGCACCGGAGCCGACGCGCAGGCGCAGATGGCCGCGATCAAAGCGGACGTTGACGAGGCCCGCAAAAAGCTGGAGCCGGCCTACCCGTTCCTGCACGGCGTGGACGACGCCAAGGAACCAATGAACCTGCCGCTCGCTTTGCGCGGCAATCCGAACAACCTCGGGCCGGAAGTGCCGCGCCATTTCCTGAGCATGCTTTCGAGCGGAGAGCCGCAGGCGTTCCAGAATGGAAGCGGACGGCTGGAATTGGCCGACGACATTTTGAAGCAGCCGATTGCCATGCGCGTCTTCGTAAACCGCGTTTGGAAAGGCCATTTCGGCTCGGGCATCGTGGATACTCCCAGCAATTTCGGCATGACCGGTGAGCGCCCCACCAACCCTGAGTTGTTGGAATACCTGGCCAGTAACTTCGCGAAGAACGGCATGTCGATCAAGAAGCTACACCGCGATATCATGTTGAGCGCGGTCTACCAGCTTTCGACGGAAAAGGACGAGGCCAACTACGCCAAGGACTCGGGCGACCGGTTCTACTGGCGCATGGACCGCAAGCGCATGGACGCCGAGCAGATTCGCGACGCGGTTCTGATGGTGGCAGGCAATCTCGATCCGGCGCTGGGAGGCCCCAGCCAGGATCTCACGACGGGATTCACGCGCCGCACGGTGTACGGTAAGGTGAGCCGGTACAAGCTGGACGAGTATCTCCAGTTGTTCGACTTCCCCAGCCCGAACATCAGCGCCGAAAAGCGCTTCACGACGACGGTGCCGCTGCAGCGGCTGTTCCTGATGAATAGCGACTTCATCCAGGCGGAATCCGAGGAGTTGGCCAAGCGGGTGGCCACGGAGCCGGACAACCGAGCGCGCATCCGGAAGGTTTACCTGCTGGCATATGGCCGCGACCCCAGCGAAGAGGAAGTGAAGTTGGGCATCGATTACCTGCATGCCGAGCCCATGCGCGAATACGAGGAAAACAAGAACAAGCCGCCGGAAGGCGGTGGAGGCCGCGGCGGCCGGGGTGGACGCGGCGGCCAGGGAGGCGGGCCTTCCAGTACTGCGACTACCGACGCCACGAAGCCCGACACTCCGGAAGGCGGCGCGGGCGCTGATGGCGGCGATGCCGCGGCTGGAGCGCCCGCGCCCATGCCTATGGGGATGGGAATGATGGGCGGGATGGGCGGATTCGGAGGCGCCGGCGGACGGCGCGGTCCGGGCGCCGGGGCGCCCCCTGAGGTGAAGTACGAACCGACCGCCTGGGGCCGTTACATCAAGGTGCTGCTGAGTGCCAGTGAGTTCGTGTTTATCAACTAGCTTATATGTCCTTACACAAATCTTCTAACCCCGTGACCCGCAGGGAAGCGTTACAACGGGTAGGCAACGGCTTCGGCATGATGGCATTCGCGGGAATGCTCAGCCGCTCGCTGGCCAAAGCCGACACCATCGTCAAGCCCGACGGCACTGTCGGCGTGGCCAAGCTCGACTACCCGCAGCGCGTCAAGCGCGTGATCTTCCTGTTCATGAACGGGGGGCTGTCCCACGTCGATAGCTTCGATCCCAAGCCGGCGCTGGATAAGTACGATGGCCAGCCGCTCCCCGGCGGAACTGTCAAGACCGAGCGGCGCACCGGGGAGTTGATGAAGTCGCCGTTCAAGTTTAAGAAGTACGGCCAGTGCGGCATGGATGTCAGCGAACTGTGGCCGCACCTGGGCGAGGTGGCCGACGATATCTGCTGGGTCCGGTCGGTGTACACCGATATTCCCAACCATGAGCCGTCCTGCCTCATGCTGAACACCGGGGCCAACCAGGCCGGACGGCCTTCCATGGGCGCCTGGCTTACCTATGGCCTAGGCACCGAGAACCAGAACCTCCCCGGTTACGTGGTCTTATGTCCCAACGTACCGACCACCGTCGGTCCTCCGCTGTGGAGCAATGGCTTCCTACCGGCGATCAACCAGGGGACTTACATCTCCAACCGCGTCCAGACGGCCGCCGACAACCCCGACGGCATGCCTGGGGACGATATGCCGCCCGACATGCCAAGGGATACGGCCAAAGACGCCAAGGACAAGGATGGCAAAGACAAGCCGAAGAAGGTCGTGATTGAGCGCAATTTCGACCCGAAGAAACTGGTCAGCTATGTCAATAACCCCAAGTTCTCGCTGGTGGAGCAGCGCCGCGAGCTGGACTTACTCCAGAAACTGGAGAAAATGCGGGAGGCCCAGACCGGCACGGACCAGCAGGTGGAAGCCGTCATCAAGTCGATGGAAGTGGCTTACCGCATGCAGACCGATGCGCCGGAAGTCTTCGATGTCCGTAAGGAATCGCAGGCGACGCTGGACTTGTATGGTCCGGGACCGGTCGCCCGCGGTTGCCTGACCGCGGTGCGGCTGGCGGAAAAGGGTGTCCGGATGACTCAGGTCTACTATTCCCAGGGCGACCCGTGGGATGCGCATGGCGACATCTTTGCCCACAAGACCAACGCCAAGAATTCCGACCAGGGCTTCGCCGCCGTGATCAAGGATCTCAAGTCGCGCGGATTGTGGAAGGACACGCTGGTGGTCTGTGGTTCGGAATTCGGCCGCACGCCCGTGCGCGAAGTCGGCGGGGCGGGTGGCGGCATCAAGCGGGGCCGCGATCACAATCCATTCGGCTACACCATGTGGCTGGCAGGCGGCGCTGTGAAAGGCGGAACGATTTACGGGGCGACCGATGACTTCGGTTTTAAGGCGATCGAAAAGCCCGTGCATGTTCACGATATTCACGCGACGATTCTGTATCTATTCGGCATCGACCATACCAAGTTGACTTACCGGTACAGCGGGAGAGACTTCCGTTTAACGGATGTTTCCGGAAACGTCCTACACGATTTAGTAGCGTAGCTCCCCCGTGGCGCAGGCACTCGTGCCTGCCGCGTCGAGAACTCGTCTCGACGCAGTTGTGGAGGGCACGGCGCATCGCTGATAGGGAAGCTGACCGCCCATACTTGTCACAAGTGTGGCAAGTGGAGTTGTGCCCTGCCCCTCATCGGAGGGGTATAAGCCAAACGCGTCCCGATGAGTCGGGCCGCGGCAGGCACGAGTGCCCGCGCCACGACGACGCGCATTCCATAAGGCCGATAGCAGTTTTTAATTTGACATCCCGCGGTGTTGCACCTACACTGCTAAAAATACACTTTTCTCGGGTTTACGCAAAACACTAATCAGGCAATTCGCCCCGTCCGCGACCTCCTCGTCGAGATCGACGGTAGCCGGTTCTTCGGCTATCGATGACTTGTTTACCAACGTAAAGGAGAGTTAGCACGATGACACGATCCATCATCGCCTTCGTACTCGCGACACTGCCGCTGGCGGCCCAGACGAGTTCCTTGCAAGGAGTGATTACCGACGCGCAGTCCTCGGCTGTCCCTGAGGCAGTCATAACCGCTACCAACCTGGGCACCTCCGCCGCGCGCAAAGCGATGACGGATGCCACCGGCGAGTACACCTTCGCGCAGATGCCGCCGGGAGACTACAAGATTATCGTCGAAAAGCCGGGGTTCCGCACGCACACGGCCGATGTCTTGCTGCAGATCAATACGCCGGCCACCTTAAACGTCAAGCTGGATATCGGCCAAGTGAACGAGACCGTGAACGTCACCGGCGAGGCCGCTGTGGTGAACACCGAGAACGCGGCCGTAGGCAATCCGTTCACGGAGACGCAGGTGAAAGAGATCCCGCTGCAAACCCGCAATGTTGTGGCGTTGCTGAGCGTGCAACCGGGCGTGGCATCTACCGGACAGGTGACGGGCGCGCGGCCCGATCAGAACAACGTGCTGCTGGACGGCGTCGACGTGAACGACAGCCAGGGCGCCAACGGCTTCAACGCGGTGCTTCCGATCCCGCTCGATTCGGTGCAGGAGTTCCGCACCACAGTCGCGGGTTTTGGCGCCGATATGGGCCGTTCGTCGGGCGGGCAGGTCTCCATCGTGACCAAAGGCGGTTCCAACAGTTTCCATGGATCGGCCTATGAGTACAACCGCAACACGCTGACTTCGGCCAATAGCTGGTTCAGTAACCGCGCGGGCGTGCCCCGATCGGCCCTGGTGCGCAACCAGTACGGCGCTTCGCTGGGCGGCCCGGTCCTCAAGAACAAAGTCTTCTTCTTCTACAATTTCGAAGCTCGCAAGGATCGCAGCGCCTCCTCCAAGACGGCCACGGTTCCGAGCAGCACTTTCGCGCAAGGTATCGTTCAGGTCCTGTTGAAAGACGGCCGGACCATCCAACTCACTCCCCAGGACGTTGTGAACATAGACCCGCTGCACATTGGAGCTAACCCCTACGTACTCGGGCTGATGAAGCAGTACCCGGCCGGTAACAATCCGCTGGGTGCAACCGACAAGGGCTTGAACCTCAATCAGTTGCTCTTCAACGCCCCGAATAAGCTCGATAACCACGCTCAGGTGGGGCGCCTCGATTACAACATCGACTCGGCCGGCAAGCATACCCTGATGCTCCGCGGGACGCTCAACGGTTCCGGGAACGACTCCACACTCGCGCAATTCCCCGGGCAAGCGGCGGCGTCCCGCTCGCTCGATAACTCGCGAGGGTTGGCGGGGCGATACACCGCCGTTCTCACGCCGCGGCTGGTGAACGCTCTTACCTATGGATACACCCGGTTAGGCAATGCTTCCACCGGCAATTCGGATGTGCTCCCGAGCATCGGGTTTACTACCCTGGAGGCCACGCCGCGCGCTTCCCAGCGCGTTTCGCCCACCACGAATGTGGCCGATGACCTGACCTGGACCAGAGGGCGGCATTCCATGCAGTTCGGGGTGAATATGCGATTTATCGAGAACGATCGCCTCTCGTTCAACAACGAGCCGAGCTACAGTTTCAACCGCAACACCCTGCTGGGATTGGGCAACGACATCGATAACGACGTGCAGGCGTATGTGCAGAGCATCTACGGCAGCAGCGCGACCCTGGCTTCCACCACGAATGTGACCAACGCGTTCGGCGCCCTCTTTGGATTGCTGAACAACTTCGGGGCTACTTACAACTACAGCGTGAAGGGCCAGGTGATTCCGTTCGGCAACCCGGTTACCACGGCATTCGCCTCCAACGAGTTTGAAGGGTACGCTCAGGACAGCTTCAAGTGGAAGCGAAACTTCACGATCACCTATGGGCTGCGCTACTCCGTCTTTGGCGTGCCGTACGAAAAGAACGGCACCGAGGTGGTTCCGCAGACCCCGCTCAGCCAGTTCTTCGCCGACCGGGTGGGGGCGCAAGCGGCGGGCATTCCAAACTCTATACTCTCCACGGCGCTGGTCTCGTACAAACTGGGTGGGCCGATCAATAACGGCGCAGGCTACTATCCTACGGATTACAAGGACTTCGCTCCCCGTGTGTCGATTGCCTACTCTCCCGAAGGCGACTCGCTGCTGGCGAAGATCGCGGGCAAGGGAAGCGTGTTCCGCGCCGGGGCTGGGATCGTCTATGACCATTACGGCGCCGCCATGGCCCAATCCTTCGCCAGTTCCGGATCTCCGGGGCTCGCCAGCGTGGTGGCCCAACCGGTAAACACGGACTTCACGACTTCGTTCCGCTATGCTGGAAACGGTTTTCCTTCATACCCCGCACCCGTGGGCGGCGCGTTTCCCTATACGCCTCCTGTAATTCAGGGCGGCTTCACCACCTTCAGCGGAGTGTCGAGTGACTTGAAAGCTCCCTACGAGCATGTATTCAACGCGACGTATGCCCGGCCGCTGCCGAAGAAACTCAGCCTGGAGATCGGCTATGTGGGCCGTCTCGGCCACAGAGGCATTGTGCAGCAGGATTTCGGTCAGCCCCTGACTGACTTCAAGGACGCAAAATCGGGCCAGACATGGTCTCAAGCCGGCACCGTCCTCGCACAGCTATACAACTCCGGCGTCACTCCAGCAATGGTGAAAGCCAACCCGGGTATCATCCCCGTTCAACCCTTCTTCGAGGATATCTTCCCTGGGGCGAAGAACTACAAGATCACCGGCAGCGCCAGCGCCAACTTCTTCTATGACGTGTACAACTCGTACAGCGGTAGCTATCTGGACGGCCTGAACGATATGGACCGCATCCGCCAGTCGAACGGCGGCTGTATCTCGGTATTCGGATGCAACACCTTCTTCCCGCTGCAGAACTCGGGCCTTCTGGCATACGCGGGCGCGGGCAAGTCCGCCTACCACGCCGCCACCGTTGTCCTGCGCCGCGCCGTCACCAGAGGTTGGGGTTTCGACTTCAACTACACGTTCGGTCATTCGCTGGACAATGGCTCTGCGTCCGAAACTAGCGGCGGCGCTGCTCTGCAGGACGCCTTCAACCCCAACGCCTACCGCGGACCGTCGGACTTCGACTCCAAGCACACGGTGGTCGCCGACTTCGTAGTGGAACTACCGGTCGGACATGGCAAGCCACTGCTCGGCCACGCCCCGAAGGCGGTGGATTATGTCATCGGTGGATGGCAGGTTACCGGGCTGACCTCTTTCCGCACGGGCACGCCGATCACCGTTGGGGTGGGTGGGGTTTACAACACAAACTACGAATATGGCTCCTTCGCCATTCTGAATCCGGGCAGTACGTTGCCAACGAACGGACTCACTGTGGACCAGTTTGGCATCCCGAGTCTTTTCGCCAATACCAGCGCGGTCAACTCGTTTGTGGCCTGCTATCCCGGTACAGTGGGAACGCGGGGAATCCTGAGAGGGCCGAGTTTTGCGAACACCGACATGGCCATCTCGAAATACTTCCGGTTGCCGAAAGAAGGGCACCGGATACAGATTCGGGCGGAAGCGTTCAACGCGTTCAATCGGGTAAACTTCGGCAACCCCAGCCCGAGCACCGCCAGCCCCACGACCTTCGGCGAAATCACCGGCTACGCCTCAGGCGCCGCCCCGCGGGTGATGCAGTTCGCCGGACGCTACGAATTTTAAGGATCACGCAAGAAGAGCCTGGCTGCAGCATAGACACCGTGGCACAGGCATTCTNNTGCCTGTGCCACGGTGTTTTCGTTTATAGTACTCTCCATGGCCATCATCGCGGTCCTAGGGCGCAAAGGCGGCATTGGAAAGTCGACCATCGTGGGCAATCTGGCGGGCGAGTTCGCCGCGATGGGACGGAGCGTCATCGTGCTGGACGCCGACCCGCAGCACAGCCTGGCGGCCTGGGCGTCCCAGGGCGAGGGGATGCTATCCCGCACGGTGGAGAAGGTGAAAACGGATACCGCCGAGGCGCTAGAGGCCAAGGTGCGCAAGGTTCAGAAGTCAGCGGATCTGATCCTGATCGACACCCCGCCGGGGATTCCTGAAGTGGGCTATCAGGCCGCGCTGGTGGCCGACCTGGTGCTGCTGCCGTGCGGCCCTTCTCCTTTGGAACTGTTCGCGCTGAAGGAGGCTCTGGCTCAGGCCCTCAAGGCCCGCGCCGAGCGTCGATCCAAGAAACCGCGGATCCGGTTCGTGCCTTCCCGTGTATTGATGGGCACGAACCTCGGGCGCGGTCTCACCACTGCACTGGAGGCGATGGGGAAGAAAGTGCTGCCCGCCATTGGCCAGCGGATCGTGGTGGCTGAAGCGGTGGCCAATGGCTTGACGGTCGGCGAGTACGCTCCGAATTCAGTGGCGCATGAGGAGTTCGCAGCGTTGGCCAAGGCAGTGGATGAGATCGTGGGGAGATGAGGCGGGGGGCTTCCAACTTCAGCGCAACGAGCAACTGCAAGTAGGCCGACCAGGGGGTCGGCCGCGGGCCAGCGGGCCCGCCCCACTAGGGGCACCACTGGGCCAGGGGCCACCCAACTATTGGCCTGCGCCGCCTCCCTGCTGATTCATCGCTTGCATAGCGGTCTGGAGGGCCTGGAGTCGCTCCTCCGATCCCACGAAGAGATCCCGCGGGAACGTGTGGTAGCTCAGAATCTCGCTGTAAATGGCGGCTTCCATGCTGGTGTTCAGACCGAGGCCCGCGAGGTACTGGAGGCGCAGATTACCATCCCGATTGATCTCCGCGCCCGCCAGCCATGGGCGCAGATCGGACTCCCGAGTGGCGTAGGTGGACAGCAGCCCTACCGCCAGGTTGAATCCCACTTCCTTCAGGGACATGGCCACGCGCGCATAATCGGGCTGGGCCAGGCGCCGATCGAGTGCGTCGATATCGATCCGCGCGGGCTCCACCTGCCCCAGCGCGACGGTGTCATAACCGCCGTTATTCGAATTGCCCCAAATGGTGCCGTTGGGAAACGCCTGGAAGAAGGTGGCGAATTCACTCTTCACCGTCTCCGGGGTGCTCTCGTAGAGCGGCACCCATTGTGTAACGATGCCGCCGGGATTCAGGTGCTCCTTCACCAGTTCGAAGTACTCCTTCGAATACAGCGTGGCGCTGCCTTTGACCCAGGGGTGAATCGGGTCGGACGTAATGATATCGAACTTCTCGCGGGTGGTGAGGACGAAATGGCGTGCGTCGTCGTAGACGATTTCGACCCGCGGATCGTGCATGACATTGTAATTCTGCTTGGCGAAATACTCGGTCGCCGTGGGCGGAATCAGCGGCTCCATCTCACAAAT
>PMTT01000892.1:14899-28464 GCA_003167275.1 Bryobacterales bacterium
AACAGCGCGGGCATGTGGCCGAGCATGCGCTGCAGGCGCATATCGTAGGGCTCGGTGGACGCCTCCACCTTGCCGCTGACGTGGAACTGGACCGCGCCGTCATCCCACTCCGAGATGGCGATGGAGGCATTCCGGCCCTCGCCGGAATACAGGATCTTGGAGCGGTTCATGGAGGTCATGATTCGGCGTCCGTAGGCGATCAGCATGGGGGGAGCTCCCGAGAGATTGGAAGCCAGCAGGCCAGCGATCACCAGAGCAACCATGAGGCCTAGCGAGCCCATGGCGTTGCGCGACGACACCACCCGCGGCGCCAGCACAAACACGGCGCTCACCGCGACCAGCACTACCAGCACGCGTTCGCAGCCCTGTGTGCCGATCCACGGCACCAGGACCACGCTGAAGCACAGCGCTCCCAGAATAGCGCCGCCCGTATTAGCGGCGTAAATGCCTCCGACCAGCCGCGCGGAATCTTCGCCGCGCGACGCCGCCGCCAGGGCGAGTGGGAAACTGGCGCCCCAGAGCAGGGTCGGCGGCAGAATGGCCCACACGCAACGCACCAGGTCCACCTGGAAAGTGAACCAGGGGCTCGTGGAAAGCAGCGGGTTGATCGGCCAATAGGGCAGTGACTCGCTCAACATCACGGCGGTCCAGGCGATTCCCAACACCAGCAGGAGTTGGCAGTAGCCCAGGGCCAGCCACNNACCGCCAGAATGATGGCGAAGGTGTAAACCGTAGCCCCCAGCATCAATCCGAGAATGCGGGTCCAGATCACTTCTGCGCCCAGGGCCGTGGCGCCGGAGAGTCCGATGGTCACGTACACGGGCCAGTACCCGGCAGTGGAAGAGGCCGCGGCGGGGCTACTGGCCGGGGCGGCCGTGCCGCCGGCCCGATGCGGCGTCCGGGCAGCCACCGCGAAACTGACCAGGGCGACCGCCACGTTGATCGCCGCGGCTACCAGCGTGGCCGTGGTCATATCGAACACCCGCAGCAGATAGAAGCCCGCCAGCAGGCATCCGAAGACTGCGCCGGCCGTGTTGGCGCCGTAGAGAAGGCCCATCCACGAGACACCTTGGGGACTGGTTTCGAGCCAGCGCGCCGCGGCCGGCAGAGACGCGCCCATCAGAAACGTAGGCGGCAGCAGACACACGCCGCAGATCAGCGCGCGAAACAGGATCGCCGGCATGCCATGCCCCACGGCGGCGGTGTAGACGCCATCGAGCAGCGGCATCACGAACAGCACCAGGACGCCGCAGAGGGCAATGCCCAACTCCACTTTGGCATACACGCGCAGGGGATGCTGTTTCTGCGCGGAGAGGATGCGGGAGAGGGTCAGGCTGCCGAGGCACAAGCCGCCCATGAAGGTGGCCAGCAGGACGCCCAGCGAAATGGCCGTGGAGCCGATCACCAGTTGGAGCAGTTGGTACCAGACGATTTCGTAGATCAGAGCGGAGCAGCCGCTGCCAGCGAAGAGCAACAGCAGCAAGGGAAGAAAGCGGTTCGGCAAGGCCGGGGTGTTGGGTGGGGACTGGGCACGCGCCGCCTGCGGGGCTTGGGGCTTGGAATCTGGTTTGGGCATTCAATAAGGCCGGTGCTGATTTAGGCGTCCTACTGGCATGATACGTTACTGCGGGTCGGGCACGCGCGGCAGGGTGTAGACCTTCTTCAATGCCTCCTGGTACTCGCCGAACAGGGCTTGTATGCCCTCGAATTCGCGCTTCACCGCGGCGCGGTAGTCCGGGTGAGTGGCGAAGTCAAACAAGAGCGCGGCCATGGATTGCGCGCCCACCACGAATCCCTGATGGCCCACCTCGGTGAGCGCGTCGGCCTCCATCTCGTAGGTGTGATTGGGTGCGTTCGAAGTGTACGCCGCGAAGCCCAAACCGGGAATGGCGCTGGACACGGTGCCGGTCTCATCGTAGCCTTGCGGCTTGCCCGGCGCCTCCTCGATGTGAGTGGCGCCGAAGCGCTTCATGTGGGCGAAACCGACTTCGGCGAGCGTCGCCACCGAGATGCCGTCGCGCATGCTGCCGTAATTGTCGATCTTGACCTTGGTGCCCGTGGAAAGCGCCGCGGCGCGGGCGGCGTTGTCGACGAACTCGCGGACCTGGGCCAGGTAGACGGCATCGGGATAGCGGATGTAGAAGTCGGCGGCCGTGTGGTCCGGCACCACGTTGGGGGCGGCGCCGCCCTCGGTGATCACGCCTTGCACGCGGGCTTCGGGCCGTATGCTGCTGCGCACGCTATCGATATTGTTGAACAGGTGGATGACGGCCTCCGGGGCATTGCGCCCGGCCCAGGAGGTCATCTGATGGGAGGGCGCGCCGGTGAAGGTGTACTTCACGCCATCGATGTTCAGGCAACAGGTGCCGAAGCCGGGAGCCGGCCGCGACGTGCTGCTGACGGCGTGGCTGCGCACGATCACGTCCATGCCGTTGAAGATGCCGGCCTTGAACATGTCGGTCTTGGCGACCGGCGGCATCATCTCCTCGCCCGGCGTGCCGAAGACCACCACGCTGCCGGGCGCATGCGTGCGCTCCAGATATTCGGCCATGGCAATGGCGGCGGCCATGCCGACCGGCCCCTGGGCGCTGTGTTGATCGCCATGAAAGGCGCCCCGGGTGCCGCGCAGCGCGTCGTATTCCAGGATCACTCCAAGGTTGGGCGCTCCATTGTTGCCCTTGTAGCGGGCGACGAAGGCGGTGGGCAGGTTGGCGACCCCGACGGTGACCTCGAAGCCGTGGCGCTTCAAATAGTCGATCAGCAACTGGATGGAGCGCTTCTCGACGAAGCCGATTTCCGGATGGCGGGTGATGTCGTCGCTCATGGCGAGCAACTCGGTGTCCATGAGCTGCTTCGCGCGGGCGGTCACCTGGTCGCGCGCCGGATTGGCGGCGCTGAGGCGGGTGACCCAGCCGGGCACGTCCAGCGACTTTTCGAGGTCGCCCATTTTCTTGAGGACATCGCGGGCGGCCTCGCGCTCAGTGGGAGTCTCCTGCGCGAAGGCGACGGTGGAGAGCAGTAGGGCTGACAGAACGAAGAGTTTCATAGGGGACAAGGGTCCCATTATAATCCCGCGCAGAACGCGCCCCGCGCAGGTGGGACGCCTGCCAAGCCGGAAGAAAGCTTCCATCTCACGCCTGCTTTATCCACCGCTTCACGGGCGCAGGCGTTTCGCGTGAGCGATCTCTGCTTCCAGCAAAGGCAGCAGATCGCTTTGACCCAGCGCCTGCTCTAGTTTTCCAAGCATGGATCGGATATAGGCCGCGTCGAGCTTGGTCAGCCGTTCCGCCAATACTGACCTCACGTCCTCCAGGTCCTTCGGACGGCCCGCGAGTACCTTCATCACAATCAGATCTTCCGGTGATGCGACCGGCACGGAAAGGCCCTCAATCTCGATTCGGACGGCCCGTTCGATGAATCTGTCCTCGATTCCCGGACCTGCAAGCACGACGTCCAGCGGCAACTGCGTGGGCACGTGCAAGAAAGGTAAGACCCGCGTGCGAGCGAGAAACGGCTCAGGCTCTGGCACTCGCAGACGGAAACCGGCCCTTTCCATGTCATGCCAGAAGCTAACGGTGTCCTCGGAACGCAGGCGGATAGTCACATCGACATCGGCGGTGAGCCGCGGACGCCCCCATATCACTACCGCTTGGGCACCAAAGAGATACCAGCCGTCGCACCACTTCTCTATCGCTCCGGCGGCAGCCGCCAGAAGTTCAGCAGGAGGGCTTTTGTGAGGCACGTTGCAGCATCCCGGCAAGACGAATATGTGACGCCAGGTCCGCCTCGCGTTCGGTCGTATTCGGCCAATCCGGCCTCAATCTGCGGGCATACTGAAGCAACCCAGCAGCCAGTTCGATCGCGGCCGAGGGACTTGCGGCAGCCTTCTGCTCCACCCAGCAATCCGTCTTGACGCGCTCGATCAGCCGCCAATCGCGCGCACAGAAATCCTGGATGTCAGCGGCATTCACTGGTCCCATGCTATCATGCCCCCCTTCACCCGATTTCATGACCATTCGATTGGAAAATGCTCGCAGCAGATTCCATCCACACGCTCTTCAATGCGTGCGTCATTACCTGTGAAATGCAATTACAAAAGAGCCATTCGAGAGATGACGGCTTTTCGCTCATTGAACTGCTCATCGTCCTTAGGGATCATCGCAATTCTCCTGTCGATTGCGGTGCCGATGCTCATGTCAGCCCTCAGCAATGCCTCGGAAACTGCGGTAATTCGCGAGGCCCAGGCGATTCACCAGGCTCAAGTGCAGTACCATTCACAATTTGGCGAATACGCCTCGACACTGGCACAACTAGGACCTCCGGAGAATGGTGTAGCAGGTCCACAGTCGGCGAAACTCATCCCAGCCAGTCTGTCGAGCGGTGCGAACGGGCGATTTCGTCTTCGTTCCCCGCGACATCCCCCATCGCTTCCGGAACATCGGAGAGACGAAGGGAACCATACTGCTTACGCTTGAGCCCGGCGGCCTGGAGATCTTCTTCGAGGAACTCGCGGCGGTGAGTGGGCCGCCGGATCCGGCGAAGGTGGCGCCTATCTTTGAGAAGTATGGGCTGGAACTGCTCAGACCACCGCTCGGCGACGAGTAGGATGACCCCTACTTCCTGGCGCCGGTGCTGGACACGTTCGTGCGAGGTTTTCCGTACACTTTTCGCAAGGTTCTCGCTCCCGATGGAATGGTTGTGAGGTTCGAGATCTCGGGGACCGCAGGCGGTGTCTGGTTCCTGATGAGGACGGGGGACGCCTGGGAGCTTGCGCTCGAATCCGAAGCTGAGTCCGCGGTGTATGTGATTCTCCCACAGGATACGGCTTGGCGGATGTTCACGAAAGGCGTCGATGAGGAAGGCGCCCGTCGGGTGGCGGCGATTCGCGGCAATGACGATCTGGCATTGCCGATCTTTCGGACTGTTTCCGTAATTGCGTAGTGGCCGCTATGCCAAGGCCAGATTCAGATTCTCAATCGCCTCGTCGATCTCGGCCGTATTCTTGTACCCAACAGTCACGCTATCCACGCCCGCTGAGTTGAAGGCGAACCTCATCGCCGCCTGCCGGTCCTCGCGGGTCGTGAAGGCGCCTTCGCCGATCAACTTCATGCTGATCAGACCCATGCGTTCCTTCTGGACCTGCTTCACGTGTGTGACCACCTCGCTGACGTTCCCGGCGCCGTTGGTGTTGTAATCCTCCGCGTCCATCTTGGTGCCCTTGTGGTTCATGCGGATCATGGCGATTTCCAGCCACTTGTTTCCGGGGAACTGGCGCAGCGCCGGCAATCCGTGCACGGACGCGCCATACCCCACGACGATCTTCTTCGACTTGGCTTCCAGAATGCCGTCCTGCCACCGCACGGTGTCCGTCGGCCACGTCGCCACGTGCTGGTAATGCATCAGCATGATGTCGAAGTAGTCGGTGTTGGCCAACTTGCGCAGCTCATCGATCTTCTCCTGCGGGTTCACTCCCTCGCGGGTCGTCACCTTGGACATGAGCCGGTACGAATCGCGTGGAAGGCCCTTGAGCGCAATGCCCAGCATCTTGTGCATCTCGCCGTAAGTCTCGGACGTTTCGAAGAAGCGAATGCCCCGGTCATAGGCGTGTCGCACCAGCCTGGTGAATTCGTCCTGCCCGAGCTCGCGTTGCGTGCGCCCGCTCATGGTCCCGGTGCCGAAGGCCAGCCGGGTTACTTTGACGCCGGATTTCCCGAGCGTCACCCAATCCGTAGCAGTCCCGCGCGCCGCGCGCAGGGGCAGTCCTCCGGTTCCCGCGAGGATACCCGCCGCGAGTCCGGTCTTCAAGAAATTACGTCTGGAGCAGTTTGCCATTTGCCGCCTCCAATTGGTCACATCCTATCACGAGTCTAGGACCAAAAGCGTGGCACAGGCATTCTCGCCTGTGTTGGCTTTTCTTGCCCTGGAAAACCAACACAGGCAAGAATGCCTGTGCCACGGTCTCACGCGGAAGGATCGGGCGCGAATACCGGTCCCCAAATGCTCTCTACATTCAGACCGTGGCCGTGCAGGCAAATCGTCTCGGTCTCGAGCGGCGCGATCAGTACATCGTTAACACTGCCGCGCACTTCGGGCATTCCGAACCGCCGGAGACAAACCGGGCAGCGGCTTTCCAAATCGTGATACCAGAAACGCAGGGCCGCGAACGCCCAACCCACATAGCCGAACAGGAAAGCGATAATCGCGCTGCCTTGAGCGCCTTCATGCGCCCATCGGTTCACCAAAAGGACCTGCAGTGCCGTGGCCCAGAAGACTCCACCGAATGCCATCAGCAGAACCAGGATGGCTCCGCCAAAGGCCCACACCCGGAAGTGCGCGCGCAACCTGGGCGCCGCTGCCAGGCGGGCCATCGCGATCAGCCAAAAGGACCACAGCGTCACCGCGGCGAATCCCGTGGGGACCACGCCCCGCGGCGTCAGAGGGATGAGCCTCTCGAAACCCCGGTGGGGCACAAACGGCACGAGCCCTTGCATACTTTGGATGACCTGAAGCCGCAGCGGGTTGAAGGCCAGCATCAGTCCGATGGTGACGGCAATCACCGTGGGCAACAGGAGTGGACTCTTCTTCATGCGATGGAGAGGCAGCAGTTGGAGCAGCGTGCGGCAATCGGACTGAAGCTCGCGTAGGGCCGCCCGACGGTAGTTGAAGCGCGCCCCGAGCCTTCGGCGCGCAAGCCTTCGTGCCTCGCGATGGCTCATCCCCAACGATTCGAATTCGGAAATGGCCATGTCCCGGTGGAAAGCCCACTCCTCGGCAAACCTGCGGCAGCGTGCCCGCCAATTCGCGAATTCGCGCGACCATTCCATTTGGCTAGCCTTTCTTCAGTACGGCGGAAACCACGCCGGTCAATTGCCGCCAGTTCTCGGATTTCGTTTGCAGTTCCTCTTCGCCGATCCGGGTAATGGTGTAGTAGCGGGCCCGGCGCTTGTTCTCGGACGGCAACACTTCGGACCGCAGGCAACCGCGCTGTTCCAACCGATACAGGCACGGGTAGAGCGATCCCTCATCGACCTGCAGCCACTCACCGGACAATTCACTCAGACGCCGGCTGATGGCGAAGCCGTGTTTGGGGCCGCTGGCAAGAATTCGCAGCACCATCAGATCGAGCGTTCCCTGCAGCAGCGCTCCCTTGTCGGCGGGCTTTGCTCCCTTAGACATTCTAAGTAAACGATACTCCCTGGCCGGAATCGCTGCACGGAAGCCAACGCAGGCGCAATTCAGCGACGTGGGCGAGATGGCCACGCCTTATAATCGCTTCAATGGGTTATTTCCCCTCAACGAGAGGAGCGGACAGATTGAGCGGCCACCCCGATCGGCATCAGCCGTATCTTGGTATTCACGCCGTCAACGTTTACGTCCGGGACCAGGAAAGAAGCGTGCGGTTCTACGTGGACCAACTCGGGTTCGAGGTCGCTTTTGACGCCCAGCTTCCAACCGGCGACCGATGGCTGGCGGTTGCGCCTCCCGACGGCACCGCGGTGCTCGCGCTGATCGCTTTCCGGCCCGACTCCAGGGAGTACAAGCTCATCGGTCGAGCCACGGGAGTGATTTTCGTCACCGAGGATGTGGTTGCCAAGTTTGAAGAATGGCGCAAGCGCGGTGTTCACTTTCTCTTTACGCCCCGCTTGCGGCGCGTGCAATATGAACGCCTGGGACCGTCTCCGCATTCGCAAGAGCCGCCAAAGGAGGCTGCCAGGCAGACGCCGCTTTGGGGCGGTATTTTCGCGCGGTTCAAAGATGTGGATGGAAATTCCTTTGCGCTGGTCGGTTTCGACGCGGTCAATCGGGAAATCGAAGCGCAACGCCGGCGGACGGCCGAGAAGCTGGAATCGGAACGCCGAGCAGCCCAGGAATTGGAGATTGCCAGACAGGTACAAGCACGGCTCTTCCCGCAAGAACTGCTGTCCATTGACACGTTGGAATATGCGGGAGCTTGCGTGCAGGCTCGCCAGGTGGGCGGCGACTACCACGATTTCCTGGACTTGGGCCGGGGACGCTTCGGCCTGGTGATCGCCGATATTGCAGGCAAAGGGATGGCCGCCGCTCTTCTCATGGCCAATCTCCAGGCCAATCTTCGCAGCCAATGCGCGAGCTCTTCGGACGATCCTGAGCGTTTGTTGCGCTCGGTAAATAAACTGTTTTACGAGAATACCAACGATAGCGCCTACGCCACGCTCTTCTTTGCCGAATACGAATGTGAAGGGGGGAGGCTACGTTACGCGAACTGTGGGCACCTCGCGCCGTTGCTTCTGCGGTCGGACGGCACGATTGAACGGCTCGAATCCACCTGCACAGTGGTGGGGCTCTTCAAGGAATGGGACTGCTCGATCGCGGAGCGCCGCCTCTTCCCGGGAGACACGCTGGTCCTCTACACCGACGGGATTACCGAATCGTTCAACGAGGCCGAAGAGGAGTTCGGAGAAGAGCGCCTGATTGAAGCGCTGCGCAGGCATCAAGCACTGACCCCACAGGCCGTGATCGCGGCGATTGTCGAGGAGATTCGGCAATTCAGCCCGAACGAACAGCACGACGATATCACCTTGATCGTCGTGCGGTGCTGCGGGGAGGCGGTTTCGCCTGAGGTCCCGTAGGGTGTGCTTTAGCTTGCCCAACACCCAGCACACATCAAGGCTGGGCAAGCTAAAGCATACCTTACGCGATCCGTTCGATCGGCCGGAAGCCGGCTTGGCCGATGACAAAGGCTGAAGTGCAGCGGCTTCCGCCTCTACTCCGCACGAAGTGCCTCCACGGGGTTTACGGATGCCGCCCGCCTGGCAGGCACGAAGCTCGCCACAACCGCGGCGATCCCCAGCGTCACGGCGACCGCGAATAACGTCTCCACATCCCACGAGCTCACGCCGAACAGCAGCTTCCGTGCGAGTGTCGCCGCGCCCACCGAGCCGGCGGCGCCCAGCCCGATGCCGAGTGAGGCCAGCCATCCCGCCTCCTTCAGAATCAACCGGTAGACCGAACCATGCGCCGCGCCCAGCGCCATGCGCACGCCGATCTCCCGCGTCCTTTGGCTCACGGAGTATGCAATCACCCCGTAGAGGCCAACCACTCCCAGGAGCAGCGCTGTCGCGGCAAAGGTCCCCACCAGCCACGCCGACGAGCGATGCAGATAGGCCGTCATGGAGTTGTTGATGCGGCCTTCCATGGTCGCTTCGCCGGACGACCCCACCTCCGGATGAAGCCGGTGGATTGCAGCGCCCAGCTCCGGAAGCACCGCCTCGGGCTTTTGCGAGGTGCGCGCCATCAGCACAAAGTACGTGTCGGGATCCTGATTAAAGGGATGGTATTCCGCAGGCCAGACCTCCGAATCGAGCGCGCCATCCTTGAAGTCTTCAATCACACCGATGATCGTCTTGATCGATTTCGACGACAGGGTGGTGTCGCCGATCTGTCTGCCGATCGGCTCCTCACCCGGAAAATACTTGTTCGCCAGCGTCTGATTGATGATGACCACTTTCGGCTTGGAGTCATCCTCGTCGTCGGTGAAATAGCGGCCGCGCACCAGCTTCGCCCCGATCGTCTGGAAGAATCCCGAACTCACGTCCCGCTCGTTCACCTCGATGTGCTTGCCGTCGTACGGCTTTTCGACAAAGCGAATCCAGTCGGTGTTGCCGTTGTAGCTGACCGGTTCCAGTGAGGTGAGCGCGGCGGATTGCACTCCGGGCAGGCTCTCGACGGTGCGTACGATCTCCCGGCCCAATGCGATTCTTTGTTCGTTTTTCTGGTAGCGTACGTTCGGAGCCGCGACCTCGATGGTTGCCAGGTGGTCCGCCCGGAACCCCAACTCCACGTGCAGCAGCCGGTACAAGCTCTTGCCGAGCAGCCCTGCCCCGACGAGTAGCACCATGGCGATCGCGAGTTCCACCACCACGAGCCGCGAACCAAGGCGGCGCCAGGCGTTCCCCGCTGAGCCGCGACTGCCTTCCATCAAGCCGTCCCGCGTCCTCGACATCGCGAGATGGACCGCCGGCGTTACGGAAAGCAGGACCACCGAAACTGCGGCCACCGCTCCCGCATAGGCCAGCACCCGCCAGTTGAAACCCAGGTCCAGAAGAAACGGCATCGAGGAGATCATGTCCGCCGGAATGAGACCCTTCAGAGCCTGCATGCCCCAGTTCGCAAGCAGCAGTCCCAAGGCACTTGCGGCTAGGGCCAGAACCAGGCCCTCCGTCACGAACTGGCTCCACAGCCTCGCAAGGGACGCTCCCATCGCGCTGCGCACCGCCATCTCCCGCCTGCGGCCTTCCGAGCGAGCCAGCACCAGGCTCGCCACGTTTACGGAGGCAATCAACAGCAGCAGACCCGCACCACCCATCAGCACCATCAGGATCGGACGGAAGTTGCCGGAGATCTCCTCCGTGAGTGGGATCACGCTGGCGCCCCGTTCGCGGTTCGAATCGGGAAACTGCTGTTCCAGTTGCCTGGCGACCGCCGCCAGGTTCGCCAGAGCGTTCAAGATCGTCACGCCATCCTTGAGACGCGCAACGCCGTCCAGATTGTGGCAGCTTCGGCGGATTTCGCAGGAGCCTTTTTGATCGATGGTCGTCCAGAACTCGGCCGCCCCGAGAGGAGCGAAGTGAAAGTCCGCCCGTAAGACGCCGATCACGGTGTAGGCCTCGCCACTCAAAGTCACTCCCTGACCAACCACGTCGCTCCGCCCGCCAAATCGCTGCTGCCACGTCCGGTAGCTCAGCATCACGACATGCGGGCCGCCCGGCGCTTCTTCGATCGCCGAAAAGTCGCGCCCCAGCAGAGGCGTCACACCGAGGGTTCGAAGGAATCCGGCACTGACGCGCCCGGCCTCTGTGGGCTCGACCGCTGTTGGTGTGCTGAACAGGAAACCGCCGCCCGAATAGACGTCCAGCGAACGGAAAGCCGTGTTGAACTGCTTCCAGTCCTGGTAGTCGAGGTAGGAAAGGTTCGCGCGGGGGAACGGTCCGGAGGCTTCTGAAACCGCCATGAGCCTGGTGGGATCCGGGTAGGGAAGTGGTTTGATCAGGGCAGCGTCCACAAACGCGAAGATCGCGACGTTCGCGCACATGCCGAGCGCCAGCACCAGCATCACGGTAGCGGCGAACGCCGGAGTCCTTCGCAACTGTCGCGCTGTGAACCGGAGATCCAGCATCAGATGCTCCAGGAGCGGCACCGTGCTTCTATCGCGATACGCTTCTTTGAACGGCTCGACCCCGCCCAGTTTCAGGAGCGCCTCGCGCCGCGCCTGCACGGGCGTCATACCGGCCCGCAGGTTTTCCGCGATGTGCATCTCGAGAAGGCTCTGGATTTCCTCGGCCATCTCAGTCTCCCGGCGCTCGTTGCTGAACAGGCCGCCGAGCCGCATCATCCACGCTCTTAACGTCTTCATGCGGGATCCTCGTTGGGCGCCAGGAAGCGTGCCAGGATAGCGTTCGCTTGCGCCCAGTCGCGCGCTTCGCGCTGCAGTTGCTTTCGCCCGGCGCGCGTCAATTTGTAGAATTTCGCCTTCCGGTTGTTTTCCGAAAGGCCCCACTCCGAGGCAATCGAGCCCTCCTGCTCCAGCTTCAGCAGCGCCGGATACAGCGTCCCATAATTCAACGACAGCAGGTTGCCGCTGGTCTGCTCGATGCGGCGTGCGATCCCATAACCGTGCAGCGGTCCCAGGCTCTCCAGCGTCTTCAAGACCATTAGGGCAAGTGTGCCTTGCCAGACATCCGCTTTATTCCCCACGCTGATATGGCCCTCCCATAGGTATCCTCGCACGCTTCTTATGGGAAGGCAATAGGGGAGAGGGTGCTTTAACCGTTTGCGGGAAGTCCTCGCCTGGCAACCGCTCCCTTACGGTCGCGGCTCGGTAACTCACGCGGATCAGCAACAGCCGCAACCGAGCCGCGACCGTTAGGGAGCGGTCGCCGCGGTGGGGGCCCCGAAATCCCCGAGACCGTTAAGCACCCGGACGAGATCAGCAATCAGCGGTCAGCGGTCAGCTTAACTCAGCCTCCCGTGCGGCGGGTCGCTGATCGCTGATCGCTGACCGCTGACCGCTGACCGCTCTCCTACCAGATCCCAATCAGCTTCCACCAGGCCGGCCCCACCCCCATCCAGATCACCAGATTCACCACGGAAATCCAAAATCCCAGCCGCCACCAATCGCCCTGGCGCACGTAGCCGGCGCCGAAGTAGACTGGCGCGGAGCCCGTGCCGTAGTGCGTCATCGCCGCATTCAGGTTGGAGAAATAGGCCAGGGGCAGCGCGGCCATCATCGGAGGCACCCCGGCAGCCAGGGCGGCGGCCAGAAAGCCGGGATAGAGGGCCGTCACGTGCGCGGTCATGCTGGCGAAACTGTAGTGGATATAGCAGTACGACACGACCAGCCCGAGGAGTGCGAGTTCCCAGCGCCAACCGGCCATGAGACCGAACAGCTTTCCCGAGAGGATCTTGATCACGCCAATTTCGTTCAGTTGGTCCGCCATCATCACCAGCGGGCCGAACCAGATCAGCGCATCCCACGCGCGGTGCTCGGCCAGCAAATCGTCCCAGGTAAGGACCCTTGCCACCAGTATCGCCGACAAGCCGGCGAGGGCCACGAACGTGTTGGGGATGCCGTGCCAGGGAGAGGTCACCCACCCCGCCATCACCCCGATCATGATGCCGATGAGCCATCGTTCTCCGCGGCTGAGCGGCCCCATGCGGGCCAGTTCTGCTCGCGCCAGTTCGCGGGCCGGAGCCGTGTCGAGAATTTCCGGCTTCACGGCCCGGTAGAGCAGCCAGGGAACGACGGTTAACGTCAATAGGCCCGGCACCACCGACCCCGAGAACCAGCGCAGCCAGGTGAGCTCCACGTGGCCAATCTTGGAGGCGAACTCGGCGATCAGCGGATTGGCCGCCATGCCGGTGAGGAACATGGCCGAGGCCACGTAGGTGGTATGGAACGACACCAGCATCAGGAACGAGCCCATCCGCTTCGCGGTCGGGCCGGGCTCCGAACCGAACGCCGAGGCCACGCTACGCGCGATGGGGAAGACCACGCCTCCGCCGCGGGCGGTGTCCGAAGGAATGAACGGAGCCAGCACCAGATCCGCGGCAGCCATCGAGTAGCCCAGGCTCAGCGGCGTCCGCGCGAATCGCTCGACGAAGAGGTAACCGACACGCGTCCCGAAGCCAGTGGCCGTGACCGCCTTCGCGAACAGGAATGCGGTGAAGACGAGCCAGACCGTAACGTTGCTGAATCCGGAGAGGATCTTCGCCGGCGGGAGAGTGCGGGTGAGCGCCAGAAGAGTCATGGCCACAATCACGCTGACCCCCATCCGCACCGGTTGCGCGACCAGGGCGATGATCGTCGCGACGAAGATGCCGACCAACCGGCTCTGCTCGTGAGTCAAGCCTGGAAAGGGCAGGAAGTAGAGCAGAGCGCCAGGGATCAGGACTGCGGCCCAGCGCCATCCCTCCGCGGGACGGGCGGCGATGACTCTGGTGTCGGGCGGAATGGTGTTGGCCAAGAGCCATGCTACCGCACCGTAGGACAGGCCTTCCGGCCTGTCTCTGGAGATTGGCCATTTGCG
>PMTT01000809.1 GCA_003167275.1 Bryobacterales bacterium
TTGAGGTCGAAGACCTCGCTAGGTATGGCGATTGACATGGATATCGCTTGGGGCGCCAAAGCAGTCACGATCACCGATGGGGCAGGTAAGCTGGTCATGATCGAGACTAACCCCAAGGATGGCGGCAACAGCGACTTGCACAAGGTGGGGGCATCCTACGGGGTGATCAAATTAGCGGCAGACCCACCACACTGGTCGAACGATGGGCGCTGAGAACGTCCAGCGGCCTCAATGCGAGGACCGCCGACCACGGAGGGCTGCGCACCGTGGGGGAATGGCAGCCAAATCGAGCCGCGGCGAGGCCACCGGATGCCGGACGCCGCCCAACCCCATAATTCCCAATCCGATAGCCTTGCAACTTTGGTTCCGCGGCGCGCATCCAATGCGGTAGAGAACAAAACTGTGGCAACTCCGATTCACCCCCGCATTGCGCAGGAGGGTCAGAGAGTGTGTGCGAATTGTAGCCATGGGGAATCCGAGCACGGCACTAGCGGTACTCGGCCCTGTCTGGCGACAGTCGGCAACCTCTTCGACCCCGATTTCTGTCCTTGCGATGAGTTCCGGCCCAAGATAGCGAAGGCCGCATAATCCGCGTCGAAGAACTCGCAAACTGGGACTGACCGCACTGTCCACGCCACCCAAGCGGGCCTTGCGACAGTGAGGGTTCGTCCCACTTCGTTGTGAGGATTCGCACCAAGGCATGGTGCCGCCGCGTAGCCTCCCAAATTAACAGGCTTTCACAAAAGCGCAACTGGGAGACTCCCGCCGGGGTTGATGGAGGTGTTTGGATAATGCGTTCGCCAAACGCCCGAAGGAGATCGACCATGAAGCACCTTTCCCACTGCCTCGTTTCTATCTGGTTTGGCAGCCTGGCTGTCTATGCGCAGATTCCCAATTTTCAGCACATCGTTGTGATCGTGCAGGAGAACCGGACGCCGGACAACCTGTTCCAGGGGCTCTGCAGTGCTCCCTACGGTTCACATTGGCAACAGCATCACCTGCGACAACAACACGGGATATTGGGACAATACCGCCATCCTGATTACCTGGGACGATTGGGGAGGTTGGTACGACCATGAGGCGCCCACTTTCCTGGCCCAGCCGGAAGGCGACTATCAATATGGCTTCCGCGTTCCCATGATCTTTGTGTCCGCCTACACGCCCAAGGGTTACATCAACAACGCCCGCCATGATTTCGGCAGCATCTTGCGGCTGATGGAGCACAACTTCGGCATCGTCCAAGGTTCGCTGCATTTCGCGGACGAGCGCGCTACGAACGATTTCACCTTGTTCTATGATCTTACGAAGGCGCCGCGGGCATTTCAGAGTATTGCCGCGCCGAAGGATGCGAACTTCTTTTTAACGGATATGAGGAAGGCTACGGACCCGGACGACGATAAGTGACAGCAGGGTACCGATAAGGGACAACAGTACGTACTTGGCCCGCATCATATGGTGACAGGCAACGCTGTCCACGGCGGCCCAAAAGGCGGGCCTTGGGACAGCGATGCCAGCCACTATATGATGCTATTGATGTTACTCGTAGCGGAGGGCCGTTACGGGGGAGATTCTCGTGGCGCGGCGGGCGGGGATGAAACTGGCCAATAAGGCTACTGCCAGGAGTCCTAACGCCACTGCGGCGAAGGTCAGCGGGTCGGTGCTGCTGACACCGAAGAGCAGATTGGAGAGCAGGCGCGTCAGCGCGAAGGCACCGGACAGGCCGAGCAGGATTCCGATCAAGGCCAGGCTGGCGCCCTGGCGAATCACCATACCCAGGACACTTCCCTGCCCAGCGCCCAGCGCCATGCGCACTCCAATCTCGTGGGTGCGCTGCGCTACCGAGTACGCGATGATGCCGTAGATTCCTACGGCCGCCAGCAACAGCGCAACCAGGGCGAAAGCAGCCAACAGCACCGTGTCAAAGCGCGGCAGGGCGACCGCGCGGGAAAGCGTCTCCTGCATGGTCTCGACCTGGTTGAGGGTCACACCCGGGTCGGCGG
This sequence comes from Bryobacterales bacterium, assembly GCA_003167275.1. GTDB lineage: Bacteria > Acidobacteriota > Terriglobia > Bryobacterales > Bryobacteraceae > JAIQFL01. The sequence continues at coordinate 2,001 of PMTT01000809.1, forward strand.
CCTGAACGGCTCGCCGCAACGCCGGAGCCAGGGCCGCGCCCAGCGAGGTACGCACCACCACGTACATGCGCCGTCCGAAATTCTGGCCGTAGGGCATGTAGTAGGCGGCGTCCGTATCCTTCTGCAGGCCGGTGTATTTCACATCGCCCACCACGCCGACAACCTCCATGAAAGGAGCCTGGTTATCCGGACCGCTCTGCTTGATGCGCCGGCCGAGGGGTTCCTGGCCGGGGAAGAAGTGGCGCGCCAGGCTGTCGCTGATGATCACGACGGGAGCCGACTCCTGCTTGTCCTGCGGGGTGAAAAAGCGTCCTTTGAGGAGGGGGATGCGCATGGCGCGGAAGTAATCGCCGCTGATGATGGCGTCCGACACGGCAGGATTCTGCTCGCCGGAGACGAGGACCTGCCCTTGGATCGTAAAGGTATCCGCGTCCTCCTGACGATCGGGAGGGAGCGTGTCGGAGAGGGCCACGGCCTCGACCCCGGGGACCTGGCGCGCGCGCTCCAGCATGTCTTCGTACAGGTTCCGGAAAGCTTGGGCGTCGTTATACTTGCGGTCGCTGGGGGAGACGGCGATGGTCAGGATGTCGCGCGGAGGCGCGGCGAAGCCTCCCGTGACGCGCTCTAGGTGCTCCAGACTGCGGATCAGCAAGCCGGCGCCAGCCATCAGCATCAGCGAAAGGGCGATCTCCGAAACAACTAACGCCGTGCGGATGCGGCGCGCGGTACTGGTCCCGGCGCGCGCACCCCGTCCACCCTCCTTGAGGGTCGAGTTGAGATTGGCGCGCATGCCCTGGACCGCCGGCGCGAGGCCGAACAGGAGCCCGGTGACGACGGCGGTGAGGAGCATGAAGCCGAGAGCGCGGCCATCCAGCTCGACATATTCGATGAGCGGCAGGTTTCCCGGATTCCACGAGCGCAGAAGCTGAATGCCGCCGTAGGACACCAGCAAGCCTGCCACTCCGCCCGCGATCGAGAGCAGCAGACTCTCGGTGAGCAACTGCCGGACCAGACGCATGCGGCCGGCGCCCAGGCTGAGCCGGAGGGCCATCTCGCCTTCACGGGTGGTGGCGCGCGCCAACATCAGGTTGGCGACGTTGACCACGGCGATCAGCAGCACCAGTCCGACAGCTCCGATGAGCACCAGGAGCGGGGTCCGCACGTCGCCCACAATGGCGTCGCGGAGACGCTCCACGGGGAGGGTCAGGTTGCGATAGTACGGGTTCTCCCGCATGATGCGCTGCCCGATGGTGTTGGTTTCAAGCTGCGCCTGCTCGATGGTGACGCCGTGCTTGAGGCGGGCGACGCCTCGGGCGATGAAGGGGCCGCGGCGCGTGGGAGGAACGAGTGGGAGGTTGGTCCAGAGTTCGGTGGTGGCGCGCGGAAAGCGGAACGCGTCGGGCATCACACCGATGATGGTGGCGGAGGCTCCATTGATGGCGATGGATTGGCCGATGACCGCGGGGCTGGCGGAAAAGCGGCGCCGCCAGAGAGCTTCGCTGAGGACCGCCGTGGAAGGGGCGCCGGGACGGTCTTCGCCCGGCAGGAAGACGCGGCCGAGCAGCGGAGGCACCCGCATGGTGGAGAAGAAACCGGCCGTTACTAGCGCCCCCTGCACCTGTTCGGGCTCGCCGGTGCCCACCAGATCCATGCGCCGGCTGGAGAAGATCGAGGGCTCTTCGAAGGCGTGGTTCTGCGCCTTCCAATCGAGGTAGTCGGCGATGCACATGGTGCCCCGGTCGAAGTTTTGCGGGGAGAAATGCATGTAGACCAGGGCCACGCGGCCGGCATCGGGATAGGGCAAGGGGCGCATCAGGATGCCGTAGGCGACGCTGAACATGGTGGTGTTAGCGCCGATCCCCAGGGCCAGCGCCAGAATGACGACGCCGGTGAAGCCGATGTTCTTCGCGAGCGAGCGAAAGCCGTAACGGAGGTCGTGTAGAATGCTTTCCAACATGTTCCCAATCCTGATTTCCCGAACCTCTTCCTTAACTTGCTCCACGCCGCCGAGCTCCAGCAAAGCCGCCCGGCGGGCCGCGGCATAGCTCTCGCCGGAGCGGACCTTCTCGTCGGTCAACTGTTCGAGGTAGGCGCGCAGTTCTTCATCCAGGTCCTGTTCGACACGCGGTTTGTCGAAGAGATTTCGCCGGAGGCTGGAGAGGCGCGGCAGCAGCGGCATGGATCACCTGCTCAGGTGGACTCCAGGGCGCTCGCCATGGCGATGGAGATCCTCTGCCACTCGTCGGTTTCAGTAGCCAACTGGGCGCGGCCAGGGACGGTGAGGCGGTAGTATTTCGCGCGGCGGTTATTCTCCGATTCTCCCCAGTAGGACTCCAGCCAGCCGGACTCTTCCATGCGGTGCAGGGCGGGAAAGAGCGATCCGGGTTTGACCTGAAAGGTGCCCTGGGTGATCTGCGCGATACGGTGCGAGATGCCGAGGCCGTGGAGTTCCTGCAACGCGAGGGTTTTCAGGATCAGCAGGTCGAGGGTGCCCTGGAGGAGGTTGGTGGCCATGTTCTATAGAATCTCTATACGAGGTTAGCGCATGCTCATATAGAGTGTCAATAGGAAATGTAGGGAGGGCTACGGAACCAAGCCGAAGCCCCGCAGCTTCTCCATCAGTTTGCGGGCACTGATGGGCTTCGTGAGGTAGGCATCGCACAGCCCCTGGAATGCCGCGATGACGTCCTTGACGTCGCCGAGGGCTGTGGTCATGACGATCTTCACGCATTTCGTGTAAATGCCGGTGGCGGCTTCCTGCGCGCGAATTGCCCGCATGGCCGCCTGCCCGTCCATCTCGGGCATCATGATGTCCATGCAGATCAAATCGTATCTCTGATTCACTTCTCCGGCGACGCGGAACGCTTCCACGGCTTCTTTGCCGTTGACGGCGATGTGACATTCGCCGTAGCGCGAAAGGACGGTCTGCAGAAAGAGCCGACTCGTGAAGTCGTCTTCTACAATCAGTGTTTTCATGGCCTTAATCTCCTTGGTTCTACACCCATCCGGCGTGCTCCACGGTGCTTTTGAGCCGCTGGAATTCCTCGACGGCGCGGGGCAGCAACTCGCTTACACGGTCCAGACGGCCGGCCTTCCCGGCGCCTTCCATTTCCAGGGCGATGGCCTGCAGACCGCTCGCCGAAACGGTGGCCGCGCCTCCCTTGAGGGTGTGCGCCTGCAGTCCCGCGCCAGGCGCATCGGCTTCCTCGATCCGCCTCCGGAGGTTTTCCAGTTGGGATGGGCAGTCACTGAGGAAGCCTTTCAAGATCCTGGTGGCAAGCTCCCGGTCGTCCATGACACGATGCAGCAGGACTTCTTCATCGAAGACCGCGTTCGAATGGGAGACCGTGTTGGCGGCTGGCGGGGCAATCCTGGTGGTGTGCTGTCTGACAGACGACAAAAAACGATCGTCTGTCCTACCGAGCCATTTTTCGAGCATCTCCGCCAGGCGCGCGAGTTCCACGGGTTTCGCAAGGTAGTCGTCCATTCCGGCGCGTATACATTTGTCCGGGTCGCCGGCCATCGCATGGGCCGTGACCGCGACGATCGGAACGTGCGCCCGTCCGGACGTGCGGATGCGTCCGGTGGCTTCGTAACCATCCATGATGGGCATCTGACAGTCCATCAGCACCAGATCGTACTTCCCGTGCTCCAGAGCTTCGATGGCCTCGGCGCCATTGGCGACGGCATCGCCCCGGTACCCCAGCTTTTCCAGTTGCGCCAGCAGGACGAGCTGATTGGTCGGATTGTCTTCCGCCACGAGGATCCGGGTTTCACGACGGGGACCTGACGCCCTATAGGGGGCAGGGTCTCCCTTCGACGGCCCAGTCGCGGCGGTGCGCTCGCCGGCGGCAAGACCGGTGGAGCTACTGGTGGAGAGACCGCTGGCGTTCGTGGTTCCAAAGGTTGCGGTGAACCAAAAGGTGGAACCCTGGCCTTCACGGCTCTCGACGCCGATCCTTCCGCCCATCATCTCCACGAGCTGTTTGGAGATCGCCAGCCCGAGACCCGTGCCGCCGTATTTGCGCGTGGTGGACGAGTCCGCCTGCACGAATGGCGAGAACAGCGCCGTGACCCGGTTCGGCTTTATCCCGATTCCCGTGTCGACGATGGCGAAACGAACGGTCGCCTTCCCCTGCTCCAGGCTTTCGAGCCGCGCTTCGAGCGTCACCTTGCCCCGCTCGGTGAACTTGACGGCATTGGCAACCAGATTGACCAGGACCTGGCGCAGTCGCTGGGGGTCGCCGCGCAGGACCTCGGGCGTCTCCGCCGCTAAGCACCAGTTGAAGGCGATTCCCTTGGCGCTCGCCTGGAGATGCAAACTCTCCATGACCTCTTCGATGGTGCGGCGCAGGTTGAAGTTCAGGCTTTCGAGCGTGACCTTCCGGGCTTCGATCTTGGACAGGTCCAGGATGTCGTCGATGAGGGCAAGCAGGGTCCGCCCGCTGGCCTGGGCCACCTCGGCGTAGCGCTGCTGTCGCGAGGAGAGATCGGTATCCGAAAGCAGTTGCAGCATGCCGACGATGCCGTTCATGGGCGTCCGGATCTCATGGCTCATGTTCGCCAGGAAGCTGCTTTTCGCCTGGTTGGCGGCATCCGCGGCCTGCCTGGCGCGAACCAGTTCCTCCTCGTAGCGCTTCTGCTCGGTGATGTCTTCCGCGATTCCGGCGACCCGGATTACCTTGCCGGCCTGGTCGCGAATGGGAAAAGCGCGGTCGCGGATCCAGCGCTCCACTCCGTCCGGCGTTCGGATGTGGTATTCGGCGGGCTCCAGACTTCCCTGCATCTGCCTCTCGAAGATCAGGTGGGCATGTTCCCGGTCCTCAGGCACGATCGCCTCCAGCCAGGACATCGGATTCCGGTAGAGTTCTTCGCAGGTCCGGCCCGAAATCCTCTCATATGCAGGGCTGACGTAGAGTACCTCAGTGGCAGCAGCGTTCATCATCCAGAAGACTTCGCGAACGTTTTCCGCTAACTGGCGGAATTTCTCCTCACTGTTTCGAACGGCCTCCTCGGCTTGTTTGCGCTCGGTAATGTCGGGACTGAGGCCGACGGTCCCCAGGAACTCGCCACTCGGGGAAAAGCGCGGCTCGGCGCACGATTCGACCCACCGCCACGTCCCATCGGCTCCCCGGAAACGCGCTTCGGCCTTGAAAGGCGTGTGCCCGTCCAGGGCTCGCTGCAGCGTTCCGAAATACTCCGCTGCATCGTCCGGGTGAATCAACGAGCGCCACAGATCTCCTTCCACTTGTTGGGGGCGGGTCCCGGTGGCTTCGAGGAATGCCCGGTTGATGAATTGAATCTCCCCCTTTGCGCCGGTCACCCACATCGCGGCGGGGCATCCGTCCGCCATGATGCGGAAACGCTCCTCGCTTTCCCGAAGCGCTTCTTCACCGCGCTTGCGCTCGCCAATGTCGCGGGCGATGACGGAAGCGCCCACGACCTGCTGGGCGGCATTCCGGATGGGGGAGAGAGAAAGCGAGACATCGACCAGTCGGCCATCTTTGCTTTGCCGGACCGTTTCTACCGGGCAGACGGTGCTCCCCGTCCGGATGATGGCGAGGGACTTCCGCACTCCGTCGCGGCACCCAGGAGGAGCGAGACTGACCGCGCTCTTTCCTATGATTTCGTCGCTTTTGTAGCCAAAAAGCCGTTCAGCGCCGTGGTTCCAACTGACGATNNGAGGTATCGCGGATGATGGCGGAGACTGCCGTCACCCGGCCTTGGGAATCGCGGATGGGAGACGCGGTAACGGACACATCCACCCTGCGGCCGTCCTTCCCCAGGCATACGTCCTCGTATTGGGGGATGGCGTGGCCTTGCAAGGCCCGGCCGATGACCTTGGCCAAGCTCTCGATCCGTTCCGAAGCGACCAGCATGGACACGTGCTGCCCGATGACTTCCTCGGGGGAGTAGCCCAACATGGTCTCGGCTCCGCGGTTCCAGGTGAGGACAATCCCTTCCGGCGTATGGGCGATGATGGCGTCCTGCGAGCCTTCCACGATGGCCGCCAGCAACCGCTGCGCTTCCTCGCCCGCGCGGCGCCCGGTCACATCCTGTTTGATGGCGATGTAGCTGGCGATTTCACCGCTCGCGGCGCGCACGGGCGTGATGCTCATCTCCTCGGTGTAAAGGGTTCCGTCCTTGCGGCGGTTGACCAGTTCGCCTTGCCAGACCTGTCCGGAGGCGATGGTAGCCCACATCTCCTGATAGAACCCTTCGGGCTGGAAGCCCGATTTGAGCATGCGCGGATTCTGACCGACAGCTTCCTGGCTGGTGTAGAGGGTCATTCGGGTAAACGCCGGATTCACATATTGAACCGTCCCGGCGGTATCGGTAATGACGATGGATTCGGCGGCCTGCTCGATGGCCGCGATCAGCCCAGCCCTCCGGACATCGGCTTGCCGGCTGGAGAGAGCAGGCATGGCTTCTGTGGAAAGAACCGAACTCCGGAAAGACAAAGGCCCAGCGCTGCCGTCGCCTGCGTCCGGGGACGGTGCTGCGGTGCCTTCACACGAAGCGGGAGAGAAACGTATCTGAGCTTCCGGATCCATGGCTCGCCAGTCTGAGGTCTTGACCCTCAAAGTACCTATCGGCCGGTTTCCCCGAAAGGATTAGAGTTTTTGGGGGCCGGAACGGAGAGGAGCAAGCACATGCGGCCCAGACCGAGCGCGAGGGAGACCAGGAGCCACGGTTCCCACCGGCAGGGTGTGGCTGAGCTTCGGGAGTGGTGCGGGTGCTTTCCCGGCGAACTCGCCGCCTTCGCTATACTTCAGATAAAGGAGCCCTTTATGCGAAACCTCGTGCTCGTCCTCACACTGGCTACCCTGACGCTGCTCGCACAGTCGTCTTCTTCCCACCGCATCACCCACACCTACACGCTGGGCGGCGATGGGAGTTGGGACTATATCGTGCCCGATCCACCTCATCACCGCCTCTTCATCGCCCGGCAGACTCGCGTGATGGTGGTCGACGAAGACAGCGGGACGCTGCTCGGCGAAGTCACCGGCATCAATGGCGCGCACGGAACGGCGATAGCGGAATCCACGGGGCATGGGTTCGCCACCTCGGGTAACGACCAGTCCGTGGTGATGTTCGATCTGAAGACCTTTAAAGTCCTTGGCCGGATCCCCGCCGCCGAAGATGCCGACGCGATCCTCTTCGACGGCCCGTCGAATCGGGTCTTCACGTTGAATGGCGATGCGCACTCCTCGACGGTGATCGACCCCCGGGAGGGCAAGCTCATCACCAACATTCCGCTCGGTGGCAAGCCGGAATACGGCGCATCCGCCGGCGACGGCAAGGTGTACGCCAATCTCACCGACACTTCCGAAGTTGTGGAGATCGACGCGAAGACCGCGACCGTGGCGCGGCGCTGGTCCACGGCCCCTTGCAAGCAGCCGGTCTCCATGGCCGTCGACCCGGCCCACCACCGGCTGTTCAGCGGATGCCGCAGCGGACTGATGGCGGTCTCCGATTATCAGACCGGCAAAGTGGTCGCGACGCTGCCGATCGGCACGGGCGTCGACGGCGCCGGTTACGACGCGGCCTCAGGCAACGCGTACGCCTCGAATGCGGACGGCACCCTCACCGTGATTCACCAGGACTCTCCCGACCAATATCACGTCGCCGAAACCATACAGACTCCGACGGGGTCGCGGAATATGGGGCTCGACCCCACCAATCACCGCGTGTTCATCGTCTCGGCGAAGTTCGGGCCGGTGCCCGCAGGTGGGCGCAGGGGAACTGTGTTGCCCGGGACTTTTGCGTTGATGACGATCGAGCGCGACACGGCAAGCCGCTGAATGTGTGTAGAGTGTGGGGCGGACCCCTGGTCCGCGCGGGTCCCCCCGGACCCGCTGTCGCCTATTGAATCAAAGTCCCGCCAAAAGCCAAGAAGGCCGACGAGGGCGTCGGCCGCGGACCAGGGGGTCCGCCCCACGGGAGATTGCGCGCGCGTGTGGAGAATCATCGGCGACTATTCCTGACGCACGATGGGCATCCGCCAACCCGTGCCGAACGCCCGCGAAGTGACTTTCAGGA
>PMTT01000415.1:0-4715 GCA_003167275.1 Bryobacterales bacterium
ACGGCGCATCAGTGGTACGCCGAGGGGTTGGCCGCCCATGGCCGCACCGGTGAAGCGCTCAAGGAGATCCGCCGTGCCGTGGATCTCGATCCTCTGTCGTTGACAGTGAATGTTCAGGTCGGATACATCCTATTCCTTGCGCGCCGGTACGATGAGGCCATCACGCAATTGCGCGCCGCGATCGACCTGGACCCTTACTTTTGGATGGCGCACGCCGATTTGGGCCACGCCTACGAACAAAAGCGGATGTATCCCGAAGCGATTCAGGAGTTGCGGAAGTCTGCGGATCTGACCCACGAGTCGCCGGGGTCGATGCTCTGGCTGGCTCATGCCTGGGCGCTCGCCGGACGCCAGCAGGATGCCCGGCGTGTTCGCACAGCCATCGAGAAATCCTATGAGCAGGGCCACATTGACGCTTCTCCCATGGCGCTCCTGGATATCGCCTTGGGAGAACGGGACCAAGCGCTGACGCGTCTTCAAAGGGCATGCTCGGCTCACGAGCGCGTCGTACTTTCGCCGACGCCGGTTTATGACCCGCTGCGGGCGGATCCCCGCATCGCGGCCGTGCTGGCCGGCTGCGGGACCGTCGATTGATCCTCCATGTCCGGGGAGCCGGAATTGTCGCTTTGAAACCAAAACAATACAGAATTCTTCTGTTTCCGTTTGAGCAGCGGCGATTTCCCTTGGAAACTGCTTTCCCAGACCGCTTCTTCGGCCCCAAAACGGTTGAAACCCCACCAATTACCGCTCCGACTTTCCGATGCAGCCGGGCGTCTATGTGATAGATTTGAGATTAGGAGACGAGTTGAGTTTCGAAGCTCCCGCAGCGTTCCTTCTTCAAGTCGATATTTTGGAACTGGTCTCGCGCGACATCCTGGAAATTGTCGTGGTGGCCATCCTTGCGTGCTTTTCGGTGTTTTCCTGGACTGTCATCATTTCGAAATGGCAAACCTTCCGCGGCGCTCGTAAGGCGAACTCCCGTTTCCTGCGGGCTTTCCGCAAGGCCCCCGGGTTCGAGGCGGTGATGGTGGCCAGCGAGCAGTTCCGCCCGTCGCCGCTGGTGGCGGTTTTCGATTTCGGGTACGAGGAGATCGAACGGCAGGTGAAGTCCAAGGGCAGGGTCAATAACCGGGCGGCGCTGGAGCGTTGCATCCAGCTTGGCATCAGCGAAGAACTGGCCAAACTGGACCGCAATATGAACTGGCTGGCCACCACGGCCTCCGTCAGCCCTTTTATCGGCCTCTTCGGCACCGTGATTGGCATTATCAATGCGTTTGTGGGACTGGGCAAGCAGGGCGGCACCAGCCTGACGAACGTGGCGCCGGGGATCGCCGGAGCGCTGTTCGCCACGGCGGTCGGCCTGGCCGCCGCTATCCCAGCGGCCATCTTCTTTAACCACTTCAACCATAAGATTCGGGAGATGGGCTCGCGCATGGACGATTTCGCCCTGGAGTTCCTGAACATGGCGGAACGAAGTTTCGGAGAATAGCGATGGCGATTTCCACGAGCAACGGCGGCGGAAGTTCGGGCGGCGGCTTCGGGTCGCGGCGGTATCGCGGCGCCGGGAGCATGTCCGAGATCAACGTCACGCCCTTCGTCGACGTGGTGCTGGTGTTGCTGGTGATCTTCATGCTCACCGCCAGCGTCATGGATTTCGGGCTCGAAGTGGATGTGCCCAAAACCAAGTATGTGAAGGACACGCCCCAGGATATGCCCGTAGTGAGCATCCCCAAGGACGGTACGTACTACCTGGGCGGGAAAGTCGTCAACATCAACGAACTCAAGTCCACTATCCAGCAGCGCTACGGGAAGAACACCAAAGGGGTCTACGTGATGGCCGACAAGGCGACCGTGTGGGATGTCATCGCGCAGGTGACCTCCCAACTGAACGCCGACGGATTCCAGATCCTCATGGTGATGCAGCCGATGGATGCGCCGGTCAAAGGAAGGAAGTAATGGCTTCGCAGGCCCATACCCTGGATCAGCCGGACCGCCTGTCCGGGCCGTTCTGGGGTTCCGTGTTCCTGCACGTTTCGCTGGCCGCGGTCATCCTGGGCGGTACCTTTATCAGCAGCAATTCGGCGCAATGGGGCGATCCCCATGGCGGCGGCATGGGGGCCGTGGCCATCACGGCGGTCGCTTCCATCAAGCTGCCGGCGCAAGAGGGGCCGAAGAACCCGGTTGCGAACCCTACCGAGTCTCAGGTTCCGGAACCGCCCGCCAAGAAGAGAGTCATCGAGAAAGTGAAGGCTCCGGACCCCGACGCCATCGCCCTCAAGAACCCGCGCGCCACCAAGAAGACGACCGAAAGAGCGCAGGCGTCGCAGCCCAACAAGTTCCGCGAGCAGCAGACGGACCGGCCCAACCAGTTGTATACCGAAGGCGGCCAGAAGCTGAGTTCGCCGATGTATGGCATGCAAGGCGGAGGCGGTCTGCAGATCGGCAACGATTCACCCTTTGGAACCCAGTTCGGCGCCTACGCGAAGTTGCTGCGCGACGCCGTCGCCCGGAAGTGGAGTACGTCCGACTTCGATTCGCGGCTCAACGTTCCGCCCGCGGTGGTGACCTTCACGATCAAAAGGGACGGCTCGGTAGACCCGCGCTCGGTCAAGCTCACGGCGCGCAGCGGGAATGCGGCGCTGGATATTTCCGCGCAACGCGCCATACAGGACGCCGCGCCGTTCCAGCCACTCCCTCCGGGATTTCCGAAGAGCGAGGCGCAAGTTGAATTGCGATTTAATTTGAAGTGAGGCATTCCATGAAAAAGCTTGTCGGGTTGGCGGTCGCAGCAGCGGGTTTCCTGCTGATTCTGCATGCCCAGGAAATTCGCGAAGAAGTCAACAAATCGAAGGGCAAACTTCCCGTGATCGCCCTCCCCGATCTCAAGGGATCGGGCGAGGCGCAGGCATTCATGGCCACGTTCAACCAGACCCTGATGTCCGACGTGTCGGGGTCGGGCGTGGTCAAAGTGGCGCCCAAGACCACGTACCCGCTCACTGTGCCGCAACAACCCTCGGATTTCACGCAGCCGCCGCCCCCGTCCGACAACCCGCGCGCGCGTAGAAACACCCCTCCGCCTCCCACCAGCGGCGGGGGCCGCTGGCTGTTGGACTGGTCCAGTCCGCCGGTTTCCGCCAACTACCTGGCGGCCGGATACACCGCGCCCCAGAACGGCGTGCTGGTTCTCTATGGATGGGCGTACGATCTCAGCCGTGCTACCGCCACCGCGGCGGAGGCGCAGGTGGTCGGCAAGCGCTACCTGGGGAGCATCGACGAGGCCGGCGCGCGGAAAGTGGCCCACGAATTCGCGGCGGATATAATAGCGCTTTTCGGAGGCGAATCGCTTGCCGGCACGCATATTTACTTCGTCTCCAACCGGACGGGACACAAGGAAATCTGGGCGATGGATTTTGACGGCAAGAACCAGCGCCAGATCACCCATTTCAATTCGGATTCGATCGAGCCGGTCGCCTCTCCCGACGGCACCAAGATCGCCTTCACTAGCTGGTACCACATCACTCCTGGTATATTTGTATTTTCGGTAGATCCGGTCCGGGATTTGCGGTTTTATAACCAGAGCGCATCCGTGAATTCATCGCCTTCGTTTTCTCCCGATGGAAAGCAGATTATCTACTCTTCGTCGGCCGGCAAGTGCTGCCGGATTTTTATCGCGAACCTGGATGGGACCGGCTTTCGGGCGGTCTCGTCCATGAGCTCGATCGACACCGAGCCGAAGATTAATCCCAAGACCGGCAGCGAGATCGTCTTCACCTCCGGTCGGTCCGGCCCGCAGCAGATCTACAAGATGAATATGGATGGAGCGGACGTGGAGCGGCTGTCGGACGGCACCGGCGAGGCCGGCAACCCTGCATGGCATCCCAACGGGCAGATCATCGCATATGCGTGGACCCGTGGATTTTCCGCGGGGGCGTGGAATATATTCACGATGGATGTAGCCTCGAAATCGTACAATCAGTTGACCCACGGAGAAGGAAAGAACGAACACCCGAGCTGGGCGCCGGGCGGCACGCATCTGGTGTTTACGTCCAACCGCAACGGCAGGGAGCAGATTTACACTATGCTGGCAAACGGCGGCCCGGCGCAAATGCTAACCACGCAGGGCGTCAATAACAGACCTTTTTGGGGAAAGTAGTTGAGGATCGGAAGGCGACGTTCATGTTCAACAAACGGAAGATCATAGTCATCTCGATGGGGCTTACGCTGGCGATGTTCGCGGCAGGCTGCAAGAAGAAGGCGCCCCCACCACCCCCGCCGCCCCCTCCGGCGCCAGTGGTAAACAACAACCCACCCCCGCCAGCGCGGACGGGGAACTCCCCGGTAGTGGCCCAGTTCACGGCCGAACCCACTTCCATCCAGCGCGGGCAGTCTGCCACCCTGCGATGGGAAGTCACGGGCGAAGTGACTGGCGTGTCCATCGACCAGTCCGTTGGCACGGTGCAGAATGTCGGCAATCGGCGCGTGTTCCCGAGCGACTCCACGACTTACACCCTGACCGCCACGGGTCCGGGCGGTTCCGTTACGGCCTCGGCGATTGTCTCGGTGAGTTCTCCGCCGGCGCCGCCTCCGCCGACGATACCCACAGGGGCGGTCCCGCTGGACAAGCGCCTTCAATCGGACTTGCAGGACATCTACTTCGACTACGACAAGAGCGATATCAGCGGGGATGGGCGAGACACGTTGACGCGCGATGCCGC
>PMTT01000415.1:4726-11380 GCA_003167275.1 Bryobacterales bacterium
CCCGGCGACCGTCTGAAGACCATCAGCTATGGCAAGGAACGGCCGCAGTGCGGCGAGTCGAACGAGTCATGCTGGCAGAAGAACCGGCGGGTGCACTTCTCACCCGGCCAGTAGGGAAGAGCTGTCAGGCGTCAGCGGTCAGCTTCCGGCGTTGAGTTCCCGGCGTCGGTATCTGACGCGTGCTGAAAGCTGATAGCTAATAGCTGAACGCTGAACGCTGAGAGCTTTGGAGGAGAATGCATATGTTCCGACGTTTTTTGGTGTATGCGGTGGCCGCCGCGGCGGTGCTGACGCTTTCGCCGTCACGTTCGTCCGGCGCCAGCAAGGAAATCCTGGAGCTGCAGAGGGATGTCGCCACGTTGCAGGACATGGTGAAGGCCATGCAGCGGTCCCAGGATGAGAAGTTCGGCGCGCTCCAGGTTCTGGTGCAGCAATCGCTGAACGCCGCGAACGACGCCAGCAAATCCGTGGCCATCATTCAAAGCGGTTTTCAGCAGAGTCTGCGGGACCAGGAAGCCAAAGTAGTGACCCCCGTGGTCGGGTTGAGCTCCCGCATGGAGCAGGTGTCGACCGACCTGCGCACGGTGTCGCAGGCGGTTTCCGACCTCACCGGGCTCGTCTCCAGCCTGAAAGCGCAGTTGACCGACCTGAATGCTGCCGTGAAGGTCATGCAGGCGCCTCCTGCGGCGCCTCCAACCGGAGGGGGCACCATGGCCGGCGGAACGCCCGGAGGGACGATGGAACCGCCGCCGATCTCTTCCAAGGACCTGTATGACAACGCTACACGGGACCGGTCGGGGGGCAAGTTCGACCTGGCGTTGCAGGAGTTCGCCGACTATCTGAAGTGGTACAGCAATACCGATATGGCGCCCAATGCGCAGTATTACATCGCGTGGATCCACTCCTCCCAGGGCGATTTGGAGAACGCCGTGAAAGAATTTGACATGGTGATCGACAAGTGGCCGGACAACAACAATAAGATTCCCGACGCCATGTTTGGCAAAGGTCAGGCATTGATGAAATTGGGACGCCGCACGGATGCCGGCAATGAATTCCGCCAGTTGATCCAGCGGTTCCCCAGAAACGACTTGGCCAACAAGGCCTGCGACCAGTTGAAATCGATGGGATATGGCTGCGCGACGCCGAGGGCGGGCGCAGCCCCCAAAGGGGGCACTAAGAAAAAGAAGTAACTCCTCCCCTGCGTCCCTTCCTTCCGTTTCCACCCTCCGTTTCGGCCCCTCCTTGATAGACTGGTCCCGTATGTCCCCCGAACCCCGTCCGCCCCTCTCTGGCTACGAAGACTTTGCCCGGCTGATCGACCACTCTCTGGTGGATCCCGAACTCACCACGGCCCAGGTATTGGAAGGGCTCGAAATGACCAAGCGGTATCGCATTGCTTGCGCCAGCGTGCGGCCCTGCGATATCGATTTGGCGGTGCGCACGCTGGGCGGTAGCACGGTGAAGCCGGGCAGTGTCTCGGGCTTTCCCCACGGATCGCAGAATACCGCCACGAAGCTCTTCGAGACCCGCGATCTGCTGCGCCGCGGCGCGAAGGAGATCGACATGGTGATCTCCATCTCCAAGTTGCGTTCCCGTGAGTTCCAGCACGTGCAGACGGAACTGAGCCAGATGTCGGAGGCTTGCCACAAGGAGGGCGCGATCTTGAAAGTCATCCTGGAGACAGCCTGGCTGACGGATGAGTTGAAGATCATCGCCTGCCGCTGCTGCGAGCGTGCGGAGGTGGATTTCGTGAGGACCTCGACCGGTTTCGCTCCGTCGAACTACACCTTGGACGACCTGAAGTTGATGCGCAAGTACCTTCCCGAAGAAATCGGGGTCCAGGCAGCGGGAGGGGTTCGGAGCGTGGAAGATATCCTGGTAGCCTACGAGGCGGGGTGTTCCCGGATCGGCACGAACTCAACGGCCGCGATCCTGGACGAGTGGAAGGCGAGGCTGGCAGCGGTCAAGGTCAGCGAAACTTAAATCCCGGTGGTGGTGCGGGGCGCTGGTGCTGCTCCTCCTGGTGGGACAGGCNNGCCTGTCCCACCAGGAGGAGCAGGAGCAGCAGGACCAGCGGGAGCAGGGGAAAGAGGAGCAGGGGGAAAGGAGGAGCAGGAGGAGTTCGAACAGCAACACCAGGGCACCAATACCAGCGGCAGGTGAAGGCCCCCCACCTTTTCCGTAGCCAATCGTGACCTTCCAGCGTCTAATCTGACAGGTACGGTATACTTTGCGTAAGAAGGACGGATTAATGGCCCAACCGAGGCGTTCCCTTTTTGTATTGCCGCTGATTGTGCTTATCTTTGCCATTCTTGGCGGTTTTTATGGTCCACGGGTCCAGTTGGCCGCGGCTGCCGCCGTGGCTCCCGACGCCGATCCGGAATCGGAGTCGGAGGCGATTGCGTTCGGCCCGGACGTGGACACGGTCACCCGGGTGTATGCCTTGGTGGAACAGAACTTCGCCGAACCGGTGAGCGCCGATAAGGCCATCTACAAAGGCGCGATCCCAGGAATGCTGCGGACTCTGGATCCGCATTCCAACTTCTTCGACCCCAAGGACTACCGGGCACTGATGGAAGAGCAGAAGGGCACCTACTTCGGAGTCGGCATGCAGGTGGCGTCCCGCAACGGGAAGACGGTAGTGATTGCGCCGTTCCCAGGCTCTCCCGCGTACAAGATCGGCTTACGCCCTGGCGATATCATCGTCTCCGTCAACGACAAGTCCACGGAAAACCTGAATACCACGGAAGTGGCTGACATTCTCAAAGGGCCCCGCGGCACGCAGGCCAAGATCGTGGTGTCGCGCGAAGGCGCGCCGGACTATATCAGCTTCACCGTAATCCGCGACGAAATCAGCCGCAAGAGCGTGCCGGACGGGTTTTTTGTCAAGCCGGGCATCGCCTACATCAAGATTCTGCAATTCGGCGAGACCACCGGCACCGAACTGGATGAGAATCTGCGGCGGCTGGGCGAGAACAACATGAAGGGGCTGATCCTGGACCTTCGCGGCAATCCGGGCGGCCTGTTGAACACTGGCGTGGCGGTGGCCGATCACTTCCTGCAGAAGAACCAGCTCATCGTTTCGCACCACGGCCGATCCTCGGCTGAGCACCCCTATTTTGCGCGCAACGGCAACCATGGGCGCGACTACCCCATCGTGGTGCTGGTGGACCGCAATTCGGCTTCGGCGGCCGAAATCGTTTCGGGCGCGCTGCAAGATCATGATCGAGCCTGGATTTTGGGCGAGACCACCTTCGGAAAGGGCTTAGTGCAGACGGTCCTGGCGATGCGCGACAACACCGCGCTGGCATTGACCACAGCGCACTTTTACACGCCGAGCGGACGCCTGATCCAGCGGGACTACACCAACAAGTCGTTCTACGACTATTACTTCCACAAGGATGAGAATGCGCGTAATCTCCAGGACGTGAAGATGACCGACAGCGGCCGCACGGTCTACGGCGGCGGCGGAATCACCCCCGACGAGAAGTTCGTAACCGGTAAGCTGGACCCGCTGGAGGTTTCGCTACTCCGCAACGGGTTCTTCAGTTTCACACGCAAGTACTTCACCCGGCACACCGCCGCGTTGCCGAAGGGATGGATGCCGGACGAGGCAGTCATCAGCGAGCTACACGACTCTCTGCTCCAGGGCGGCAACCAGTTCACGGAGATCGAATTCAAGGAGGATCACGACTGGATCAGGCGTTTTCTGGCGAAGGAGATGTACATCTCGGCTTTCAATGTGGACGAGAGCGATCGGGTATTCGCCCAGACCGACCCCGAAGTCGAAAGGGCCGTCGAGGCCATGCCCAAGGCCAGCACGTTGGTGCAGAGCGTGAAGAAGGTGATCGTACAGCGCATGTCCGGCCAGCCGCAGATGGTTGGCGCGCACTAGTTCCGCCGGCCGCGTGAACAGGTTCCCCTATGTGGGGCAGGCGGTCTCAGCCTGCCCCGGTTATGCGCCGGCTTCCAGCCGCCCTCGTACTACGCGAAGATTCCAGGCAGCCTCTTATCCGCGTCGCCGAAGCGATCCAGCTTCACGCCCATCTGGTCCATGATCGAGAGATAGAGACTGCAGGCGCGGCGATTTTCCTTGCCCTTGTCGAGGAAGTCCACCATGCGGCCGCCCTTCAACGCGCCGGCAGCGCCGCCCGACAGTACGATGGGCAACTGATCGGCGCCGTGGGCGTCGCCATCGTACAGGCTTGAGGTGAACATCAGGACGGAATTGTCGAAGAGCGACTGCCCGCCTTCGTCAATGTCCTTCAGCCGTTGAATCAGGTACGTGAACTGCTTTACGTGAAACTGATTCGTCTTGAGGTACATCGCCTCCAGCTCCGGGACATGGCCGTTGTGTGTGAGGTCCAGGTGCAGGGCTCCGTGGCAACCTTCCAGAAACTTGAAGTTCATTTGCGAAAGGTCGTTATGCTTACAGTGACGCCTCAGAGCAGTTTTCCGAAGCGCACTACCCGATGATCCACGAGCACCTATTCAAAATCAGGACCTACGCTACGATGATGCGACTGTGGACAACCCACATCTTCCACTCTCGTCTTGATTTGATGTATCCTTGAACTCTCTGTAGGAGGTGCCTGTTGAAGCCGAACTTGCTCGCGTTGCTTTTGTTGACCTCGGCAACACTTTGGTCGCAAAATTATTACGTCACAACAGTCGCCGGCGACGGCCATGGCAACTACTCCTTCGATCTCTACCCGGCCAAGATTGCCGAACTGGACAATCCGCTTGGCCCCACGGTGGATTCGGGCGGAAATCTCTATTTCGCCGACTATTACAATAACCGCGTCCGAAAAATAGCTCTTGACCAGACCATTACCACAATTGCGGGAAATGGAAACGGTGGGTATTCTGGCGACGGTGGACCGGCGATCGGCACGCAGCTCAATCGTCCAACCTCTGTCGCAATTGATGCGGTTGGGAATCTGTACATCGCGGACCAAAACAATCAACGCGTCCGAATGGTATCTCCAAACGGCATCATCACGACTGTAGCTGGTACAGGCCAGCAAGGGTATTCCGGCGACCGCGACTCTGCGACAAGTGCGAAACTTTCCAATCCCGCATTCGTTGCCGTGGATGCGGCTGGAAATCTCTACATTGCCGATAGCGGTAACAACCGGATCCGAAGAGTCGGAGGCGACGGCAACATCACAACAGTTGCCGGCGGGGCGCCCTGCTGCACACTGGGCGACGGGGGCCCCGCTATCTCCGCGTACATGAACAATCCAGCGGGCATTGCGTTCGATTCGGCGGGGAACATGTACGTAGCAGAAACGGGCAGCAGCCTGGTGCGCAAGGTGACCTTAGATGGCAAGATCGCTACGGTCGCGGGTGGCAAGTCCAGTTTGGGTGACAATGGTCCGGCCACCTCAGGAGGCTTATACAACCCTGTGGGTCTTGCCGTTGATGCGGCTGGAAATATATACATTGCGGACAACGATAACCAGCGGGTGCGGAAGGTATCGGGTGGGATCATTGCGACAATCGCCGGGGCTGGTAACGACGGATACTCCGGTGACGGCGGACCGGCTACGCAAGCGATGTTCTCGTATCCGCAAGGTGTGGCTGTGGACCCGAGCGGCCGCATCTACATCGCCGACACCGGCAACAATGTTATCCGCATCTTAACTCTAATTGCGCCACTAACCATCTCCAATGCCAGACTGCGTACTGCTACGACCGGCCAGCCTTATTCGGGCGGTGCAGTTGCGACAGGAGGCAATTTGCCATACACGTGGTCGGTCATCTCGGGGTCCTTGCCACCAGGATTAACTCTCGCCCCATCGACTGGATTAATAACGGGAACTCCCACCACGTTCAGCGACACGACATTTACTATGCAGGTTGCCGACAGTGGTAGCCCCCGCCAGACAGCCAGCCAACTGTTTACCATTTCGTCTGCTCAGAACTACACCATTACGACGGTTGCGGGCACGGGCGTTTCCGGGTTCTCCGGCGACCATTCACAGGCAACCAGCGCTCAGTTAAACGGTCCCACCGGTTTGACCGTAGACTCTGCGGGAAACGTCTATTTCGCCGACACGAATAACCACCGCGTGAGGAAGATCGCACTGGATCACACCATCACTACCGTTGCCGGAAACGGGAACGCCAGTTATGGGGGCGACGGCGGCCCGGCCACTAGCGCCCAACTCTACTATCCGACCGGTACAGCAGTCGACGCCGCGGGGAACCTCTACATTGCGGACAACGGGAACAGCCGGGTACGGAAGGTATCGCCCGGTGGAACCATCACTACGATCGCGGGAACCGGCGGTTTCGGCTACTCCGGAGACGGCGGTCCGGCGACCGCCGCCCAATTGCGTTCTCCGAGTGACATCGCGCTGGATTCGGCATCGAATCTCTACATCGCCGATGCCGGCAACGGCCTGATCAGAAGGGTTGGACCGGATGGGAAGATTACGACCGTCGTTGGAGGCGGGTCTTGCTGTGGCGAGGGTGATGGCAATCTGGCCATCTCCGCGGAGTTAAACAGCCCAACGGATGTAGTGTTCGACTCACTGGGGAACCTCTACATCGTTGACTCGAGCCAGAATCGAATCGCGGAGGTCTTGGCCAGCGGTTTTATCAGGACGCTCGCCGGGGGAACCGTCGGGTATTCGGGTGACGGAGGCG
>PMTT01000707.1 GCA_003167275.1 Bryobacterales bacterium
GCCAGGGATGCTGTCTGTGTTGAGTTAATTATCACAGTTTAAGATCTGATTGTCTAGTGTTTTCGAAAATTATTTTTTGGAGGGCTTGGCGTGACGGCGGCTAGACGGCGGGCCTCCTGTCATGTTAAAGTACCAGTACTTTACATCTACTGGTACTATTAAGTCTAGAATACATGGCAGGCCACTGCCTTCTCTGTTAGTGGCGGCCCGCAATGGAGCCATTTCGGCGGCGCCACAGGTACCAAAGCCGCCAGTGCCCCGTGGCGGTGTTGGCTCCAGCCCGGCTGGAGGACCGCAACTGGTTTCAAGAAAGAGGACCGCCTCGCTGGGCGGTCAGCCTGGCCGGGGAACTGAGAACTGGCTAGGAAAAGGAACACTGGGGCGGGGGCAGGATGACCAACACGGGGCAAAGGGGCGGTAGGAAGAGAAGTATTACGCCGATGGCCGAAGGGGCGCACTTTTCCCTTGACTTCACGAGGCACTTCGAGGATCATAAACTGACTCCTGTGAGTCGGGAGATGAGCCAGTTGCCGAGGGGCAACCAAAAGTTGCCGTAGGGCAACCGGGAGCGGCCCACACGACCGGCAGAAAAAGCCCGACCGACAGACTCCAACCAGACCCGGTTATCCGAAACCCTGCAAAAGTCCAGACCGTAACCGCACCACTGGCTCCGTTTCGCCCGCCAAATTGGTACCCTTTTTCGCCGCCACCGACACCTTCTCGGACGACTGGGTGTGCCTGGGCTGGAAACTAAGAAGCCCCGGGCTGTTAGCTCGGGGCTTGCACTCAGAGGGGTTTGGCGACGGGAGGGGACTCGCCGCCAAGATGCTGTCTGTATTGACTCAATAATAGTAGTTTAAGAGCTGCTTGTCTATTATTTTCGGATTTTATCGGACGTTCGTCCCCTGAATTGGGCGAAGCGCGTCTTCCGCCAGAGTCCCGGTGATCGTTCGATTCGACAGGATTTTGTTGAAAAATAAGCTAGTTGTAACTTCTGGAGGACCCGATAGCGTTGCCGGAATAACCAAAGACATCTTGAGCGTACGGCCTCCGCGAGGTAACTTTGCGAAAAGGAAGGCGGTGATTGTGGCCCAGATGAATGACGCGAAGGTTCTGAAGAACGGGGAGCGGGAGAGGCGCACGAAACGCCGCTTCCAGATCGAACAGGAAGTTCGCTACAAGATGCTCTATGGCCAGCGCATCGCCGAGACCGGCACGGGAAAGACCATGAATATCTCGAGCGGAGGAGTCTGGTTCTCTACCGAAACCATGCTCACCGCCGGCATGCCCGTGGAACTGTCCATGAACTGGCCGGTACTGCTGAACGATTCCTGCCCCATGAAGCTCATGATCTACGGCTGCGTGATCCGGAGCAGTGAAAAGGGCGCGGCGGTGGCCATCGAGCGCTACGAGTTCCGCACGCAAGGCTCGCGAGCATTTCCGCCGGCGCCACACCAAACGGTCGAACTCCGCATGTTGGGGTAGGCCGTCCTGGGCGGGACGAAAGCTAGCCACAAGAACCTGTGACAGGCGGGAATGCTCCCCGCACGTGGGTTTCGGAACGTTTGTAAAGCACAAAAATCGACACAGGCAAGAATGCCCGTGGTACTGGCATATCAAATGCTCTACCTCTGACGTGCGGTCGCACCGCGACTCCAAGCCGGCCGAGCGGGACGGCGACTCGCACCGATCGAGGGGAGATTACCAATGCTTTGGACGATTTTTGTCATTCTACTGGTCCTGTGGTTCCTCGGACTAGTGACGTCGTACACGCTGGGTGGATTCATTCACATTCTGCTGGTAGTAGCCGTAGCGATACTGCTAATCCAGCTCATCACCGGCCGCCGGGTGGTTTAACTCCAATAGGCTGCGGGGATTGGGGCCTTCGGCCGTTGTCGCGGCCTAGACCAGTCCCCGCAAAAGACGCGCTGGCAAGGTCACCACCGCCCACACCAGCTCCAGCACGCCGCCCACGGCGATTCCCCCGATGCGGAACGGCAAGAGCAGCAGCCAGAACAAGGGGTACAGCACCAGGGCTACCAGCGCCAGCGGCCAGCACAGGATTAGCAAGATACACCACAACAGGAACTTAACCATCGCTACGCCTCCTTCTCCATGTACGCATAGAACCGGACAATTGTTCTAGTCTGCTACCATAAAAACTTGCTCAATGTTCCGATTTGAGACCGCCGGAGAGTCCCATGGCGAATGCCTGGTGGCCACGTTGACCGGGCTCCCTGCCGGCATCCCTATCTCGTTAGAAGCCGTCAATCGCGAGTTGTGGCGCCGCCAACAGGGCTACGGCCGTGGTGGACGCATGAAGATCGAGACGGACCGCGCCGAAATTGTCGCGGGCGTCCGGCATTCGCACACCATTGGCTCGCCGGTGGCGATCCTGATCCGCAACAAAGATTGGCAGAACTGGACCGCGGCACTCCCGGTGGAAGACATTGACGGCGCCGAAGACCGGCGCAAACCGGTGACCCGGCCACGACCGGGCCATGCCGACTTGGCGGGCGCCATCAAGTACAATTTTCACGATGCCCGGTACATCCTGGAACGCGCCAGCGCCCGGGAGACCACGGCGCGGGTGGCGGTCGGCGCCATGGCCAAGGCGCTGCTCGGCGAATTCGGCATTTGCGTGTTGAGCCACGTGGTGGCGGTGGGCGCCGTGCGTCTGGAGCGCAGCGTGGACTGGGAAGAGATTGTGGAGCTTAGCCACAGGGCGGAAATCCTGCTCGGTTGTGTGGACGCCGGTGTGGAGGCGCACATGAAAGAGGTGGTCGACGAGGCGTATCGCACCGGCGATACCGTGGGCGGAGTCTTCGAGGTAGTGGCGCGGGGCGTTCCCACCGGATTGGGATCGCATATCACGTGGGATTCGCGTCTGGACGGACGTNNTTCGGATCGAAGGTCCAGGACACCATCCACTACGACCGGGAAGGGCGCCGCTTCACCCGCGGGGCCAACCGCGCGGGTGGACTGGAGGGCGGCATCACCAATGGCCAGGACGTGCTGGTGCGGGGACTGTTGAAGCCGATTTCGACCCTGCGTCGGCCCCTGGAATCGGTGGATCTGGAGACCAGGGAGCCGGCGCTGGCGGCCTACGAGCGCTCGGACGTTTGCGTGGTGCCGGCCGCGGGGGTGATCGGCGAGGCCATGGTGTCGATCGTCCTGGCGCAGGCTTTCCTCGAAAAGTTCGGCGGCGATTCGTTGACCGAGACGCGGCGCAATTATGAGGGCTACCTGGAACAGGTAAAGAGTTTCTGAGATATGGTTTATCCGATTGTAAAGTTCGGGGATCCGGTGCTGGAGCGCGAGGCTGAGAGCGTGACGGAGTTCGACACGCCGGAGTTGCATCAGCTCATCGACGACATGTTCGAATCGATGTACGTTGCCAAAGGTGTGGGGCTGGCCGCGCCGCAGATCGGCATCGGGCGGAAGATCGCCGTGATCGACGTATCTAACGGCGAGAATCCGGGCGACAAGCTGGTCCTCATCAATCCCCAGGTGGTTCGCTCTGAAGGTAAGCAGGAAGGGGAAGAGGGCTGCCTGAGCATTCCCGGCTTCCGGGAGCAGGTGAGGCGCGGCAAGCGGGTGACGCTGCGGGCGCAGAATGCCAAAGGCGAGTCTTTCGAAATGACTGGCGAGGACCTGCTGGCGCGGGCTTTCCTGCATGAAACGGAGCATCTCCACGGGCGGCTCTACATCACCCACATCAGCGCCCTGAAGCGGGACCTGATGAAGCGCAAGATCAAGAAAAAGCAGCGCGCCGGGGATTGGGACTAACGTGGCCGAGACCCGTGGGGTATGCTTTAGCTTGCCGAACAGTCAATTGTGTGGGGTATGCTTTACCTTCACCAGGAGTCAATCTTGTCTGGGCAAGCTAAAGCATACCCTACGAGGCATGCCATGCGGCTGATCTTCTTAGGAACGCCGACTTTCGCAGTCCCCACGCTGGAGCGCGTGGTGGAGGGGGGGCATCAGGTGGTGGCGGTGGTGACCCAACCCGATCGGCCGCGTGGGCGGGGCCAGCACGCCGCACCGCCGCCCGTGAAGGAAGCTGCACTGAGGCTCGGCTTGCCGGTATATCAGCCGGAGCGGGT
>PMTT01000111.1 GCA_003167275.1 Bryobacterales bacterium
ACCTTCCGGGAATCGCAGCGCGCCGTGGACCTGACGGCGGCGGAGATTATCGTTTCGGTAGGCCGCGGGATCAAGGAATCCGACAACATCCCATTGGTGCAGAAGCTGGCCGATGCGTTAGGCGCCGAACTGGCCGCTTCGCGCCCCATCTGCGATGCCGGCTGGCTCCCCATGGAGCGCCAGGTTGGCAGTTCCGGGCAGACCGTGGCCCCGAAGATGTACATGGCCGTGGGTATTTCGGGCGCGATCCAGCACCTGGTAGGGATGAAGGGTGCGCGAACGATCGTGGCGATCAATAAGGACCCGAACGCCCCGATCTTCGAAGTTGCCGATTACGGGATCGTAGGCGACCTGTTCCAGATAGTACCGGAACTGATCGACGCAATCAAGAAGGCGAAATAGGATCCAAGACCCGCGATTGGTCGCGCAGGCGGTGCCTGCGCTTTCACCTAACTTCGGGATCTCCTGAACCTGGCTTTACGCCGCATCCAATTGCCGATCAGGCTGGCGATCCCTGTACCCAAAAGAATAAAGGAAGACGGCTCCGGTACGGGCGATTCCGAATAGGCGGCATAGATAGTGAACTGAGTGGTGAGGTATGGAGCTCCCGTTCCGGGCAGGCCCACAAATTGCAGACTTCCAGCTCCAGCGGTAAGCTGAGAGGTCTGCTGAACCATGGGCGAGTTGGGATCCTGGTAGGTCATGACGCAACCCGTCAGCGGCTGACACGAGATTCCCGTCAAAGTGATAGCATGCGCGATACCACCGCCGCTGACAAACATTTCTACGTCTTCCTGGCTTTGCATTTCCTTGATCAGGTCCCCGGCTGTCGGAGTCCGATTGTTGTCAGCGGAGCCAACGTAGTAAGAATTAAAGACGGTGGTTCCAGGCGCGGCACTGTTAATCCAGAGTTTTTTATCCGCAAGGTATCGATCCAGTGGATTGCCTGTCCCGAAATAATAAAGGACACCAAACGCGTTCCGGTCTGTCGGGTCCGTCTGGTTTGGTGCTGCGCCCACGACGTTAGGGGTTAGCTTGTTCCCATAAATTTGTGGATATTGGTTCTCCAGGAAAATAAACGAATTGATGGCTGCAGCCGCAGCGCATATGCCACCTCCGGAAATCCTGCAATTTCCCTGTTTGCCAAAGTTGTTAAAGTCCTCGCTGGGGTCAATGGCGCCGGCACGAACGGTCTGGGCGACACCTCCCCAGAGCACCAGCACTAGCACTACCCCGCCTCGCCTTTGGAGCCAATTCCTCGTATCCATGATGATCCCCCTTGGACATCTGCGCACTGGCATGGTCATCTCCAGCGCTTGTGCGAGTTAAGCCTGCCGGGCTTTTGCCGCGGCCTTCTGGGTTTTTCGGGGCGGCTTCCGGGCCGCCATACTCGCCAGCCACTTGCAAGGGAAACTCGGGCAATTTCCTAACCGCGGCGATTCCGTCCTCTACGGATGCTCCCTAATACGACCGCTGCGCAACCGATTCCAAAGCCCCACAAAGTGGCCGGTTCGGGAGTATCGACAACGGTTACTGTCGCGCAAGCGTTTCCTTGAACCACTCCAGCACCGTTAAAAAGGGATCCGTTCACGAGGGGTGCGCACGCATTTGCTGGGAATGTCCCACCGTTGTTGAAGGCGGCTTGTAAGCTCGCCAGGACTGTCGCGTCAGGCCCGGTGGCTGTGGACGAGCCTCCAACCGCAAAGAGAAAGGCGCCGAAATCACCAGGATTGGTTGAGATGATTTGCGAGGTCGGCAGCGTATTCGCCGGACTCAATTCAATTTGGAACCTGATGAAATTGAGCCCGGGATCGGGTACGTCGCCCGGATCTCCCCCGGGGTTGAAGAGACCGTAGATGTAATATCCGATCTGTCCAGCGGGGATATATGTATAAGCCGACACCGCGCCGGTATTATGGATTGCGTCGTCTGGCGGTGGCCCACTGATAATCTCGAGAGCATAATCGAGAATCAGGGTGGTGGCGGTATTGTTTTGAACCGCGAATTCGACCTGAGTTAGCGGGTTGGTTGGTTGCTCCAGCCAAGTTTGGGACGCCGGTACTGGTGTCACGGTGATCCCAGCGCCAAAAGCTGAGCATGACAACACGGAAACCAAAAGCACGGTTTGAATCACCCTGCTTGGTAAGGACCTCTCAATTCTCATCGAATCCTCCTCGATAGCCGGGAATTCGATTGTGGACTCCCGGCTCCTATTTAGACTCGGTCTCCGGGTCTTGACCCACCGCCAGCCGCCAGTGGAGGCTAAACGAATTCAAGGTCTGTATAGATTCTGAAAATAGTCCTATGCCGATTGGCGAAGAACGTCAAGAGTGAAGGTGCGCATGCGTTCCGGTTGTGCACCGGTATCGTCAAGCCGTAAACCGAGACTTCCATTTTGGCTATCCGGACTCGCAAAAAGTATACACCTGAGCACTTCGATTGAGACTGCTTTTTGCAAGTCCATCGCATCAAATCGTACGGACGGCTACACCATCGCCCTGCGTCAGCTCATCCAGCAGACGAAACCCACGCTGGTGCTGTTCGCCCACACCTACCAGGTGCGCGACTTCCTCCCCAAGCTCGCGACCTCGCTGGGCAAAGTTGCGGTGACCGACGCGATCGCGCACCGCATCGACAA
>PMTT01000796.1 GCA_003167275.1 Bryobacterales bacterium
CTGGTGGTAGTGGACGATGAGGACCGCGAGAACGAGGGGGACCTCACCATCGCCGCCGAGAAGGTCACGCCCGAAATCGTCAATTTCATGGCCACCCACGGACGTGGGCTGATCTGTTTGCCCTTAACCGCGGAACGCTGCGACTACCTGCGCCTGCCGTTGATGAGCCCTCGCAATACCTCGAATTTCGGGACCGCCTTCTGCGAATCGATCGACGCGCTGGAGGGGGTCACTACGGGGATCTCCGCCGCCGACCGCACGCGCACTATTCTCAAGGCCATCGATCCGGACTGCCGGCCCGGCGACCTGGCCCGCCCCGGCCACATCTTCCCCCTCCGCGCGCGCGAAGGCGGCGTCCTGGTGCGCGCTGGCCAGACCGAAGCCTCCGTGGACCTGGCGCGCATGGCCGGCCTGGCGCCGGCGGGCGTCATCTGCGAAATCATGAACGAGGACGGCACCATGGCGCGGGTTCCCCAACTACGGGAGTTCTGTGGGCGCCATGGGCTCAAAATGATCTCGGTGGCCGACCTGATCCGCTACCGCATGAAGCACGAGAAGTTCGTCCGCCGGGTGGCCGAGGGCTGTATTCACACCGAGTTCGGGGAATTCCGCACCATCGCCTACGCCAGCGATCTGAATCCCGAGTACCACCTGGCGCTGGTGCGCGGAGAGGTGGCCGGCCAGGAGCAGGTCCTGGTCCGCATGCATTCCCGCTGCATGTACGGCGATGTTTTCGGCTCCACCACCTGCGATTGCGCCGGACTGGTGCGCAATTCGTTGCGGACGATCGCCGAACGGGGTCTGGGCGTCTTGGTCTACCTGCATGAGACCGGTCCCGGCTTCCGCGTGGAGCGCGACTCCACCGGCCAGCCGCGCATGGTTTCGCACGGCCGCGACTTCATGCACTACAAAGGAGAGGACGGCCAGCGCCAGCTCCAGCACGAGCACGGCATCGGCGCCCAGATCCTCTGCGATCTGGGCCTGCACACCATCCGCCTGCTGACCAACCACCCCCGCAAGATCGTGGCGTTGGAAGGCTTTGGGATCGAGATCGTGGATCAGTTGCCGGTAGGACACTGAGGGCCCTGAAAGCGGATAATCAGCCGGTAGAGTAGGACGGAGGGCAACGGAATAAATCCGCGACCCACCGTCCCCTCGTCGAACCGGACGTGCGGATTTCGCGCATCCGGCTCTCCTGGAAACCTTGGTCACAGGCTCACGCATTAGATCTGCAACGTTGTTAATCGGTGTTCATCGGTGGCTTCATGCTTCTTTCTCGCGCCTTGGCAGGAGGGCCGGTTCCACGAGGGAATTCCCCGCGGAAACAGGATTGACTTGCGTTGGCGCAGCATTATTGACTTGCAATAATACAGCATAATATACTTGTATTCGCGCGACAGCAAACACTTGAATCCCTCCGCCAGAGTTCCCCATGCCCACACCCAACGAAAAGCTCGCCGCGTCCCTGACGGCCCTTCGGGACCTTCAAAAGGCCGGACAGCGTGTCTTTCAATCGCAAGACCTCACCCGCACCGATCGCGAACGCCTCCTGCAGAACGGCTTCCTTCAGGAAGTCTTCAAGGGGTGGCTGATCTCTTCCAGCCCCGGTGCGCGCGAGGGAGACAGCACGCCGTGGTACGCCTCCTTCTGGGAATTCTGTGCGCGCTACTGCGGAGAGCGCTTCGGGGACCAGTGGTACCTGTCGCCGGAGCAATCGGTTCTCCTGCATGCGGAGAACACCGTCATTCCGGCGCAGGTCATTATTCACAGCCCCAAGGGTACCAACAACAAAATCACACTGCTGTTCGGCACGTCACTCTACGACCTCAAACAGCCGAAGATGCCGCCCGAAGCCGATCTGACCGAGAGGGACAAGCTGCGCCTCTTCTCTCCTGCGGCGGCCATGGTCAGGGTTACGGAAGCGTTCCTCACCAGCCATCCCATTGAAACCCAGGTGGTGCTCGCCAGCATGCGCGACGAGTCGGAATTGCTCCGGCGTCTCCTCGATGGTGGACATTCCGTAGTTGCGGGACGGCTTGCCGGGGCGTTCCGCCGCATCGGCCGCGCCGAGGCCGCCGACCAGATCGTCACCACTATGAAGGCCACCGGGTACGACGTGCGGGAGACCGATCCTCTGGCGGGCCTTGCGGCGCTTCGGCCGGCGCCCGTGACGATTGCGCCCATCGTCGGGCGGATGCAGGCGATGTGGGAGTCGATGCGGGGCAAGGCCCTCGAAGTCTTCCCGGCGCCGCCCGGCCTGCCGGCGGACAAGGATGCGTACCTGAAGTTGGTCGAGGACATTTACCGCAGCGATGCCTACCACTCGCTGTCGATCGAAGGCTACAGCGTTTCGCCCGAGTTGATGGAGCGGGTGCGGGCGGGCGCATGGAACCCGGACAATCTGGACGCCGACCGGCAAAGCCGCGATGCCCTGGCGGCACGCGGATATTGGCAGGCGTTTCAGGTGGTGAAGGCAAATGTCGCCGAGATCATTGCTGGAGCAAATCCGGGCCGCCTGGTTCGGACCGCTCATCGTGACTGGTACCGGGAGCTTTTTCAGCCGTGCGTGCGGGCCGGTCCGATCGCGCCGTCCGCGCTCGCCGGCTACCGCAACGACGCGGTCTATTTGCGCACCTCGCGCTACGTGCCGCCGCGCTGGGAAGCGGTGCGCGATGGCATGCCCGCCCTGTTCGATCTGCTGGCGGCCGAGCCGGAGCCCGGCGTGCGCGCCGTTCTGGGCCACTGGCTGTTCGGCTATGTGCACCCCTACCCCGATGGAAATGGCCGCATGACGCGCTTCCTGATGAACGCCATGCTCGCGTCGGGAGGCTATCCCTGGACGGTCATCCGCGTCGAGGACCGCACCGCCTATCTCTCGGCGCTGGACCGTGCCAGCATCGACACGGACATCGGGCCGTTCGCGCAATTCATCGCGGAACGAGTCCGATGCTCCATGGAGAAGCCTCCGGCCTGAGAAGCGGGAACGAGCGTTCTTACGCTATCCTCTCGAATGGCATCCGGCTATGCCTCGTCCCACCAAAGTCGCCAACAGCGAACTGGCTCTCATCGAGCGGATTCGCAAACGGGTGGCCCTGCCGCGGGGTTCGGGCTCCGTCTTGGGCATCGGGGACGATTGCGCCATTTTCCGCCCACGCGGCGCGACTGAGGATCTGCTCTTCACCACCGACATGCTGATCGAGGATGTGCATTTCCGCCGCGAAACGCACCGGGCGCCGGACGTCGGATGGAAAGCCCTGGCACGAGGCTTGAGCGACATTGCCGCGATGGGCGGCGAGCCGCGATTCTGCCTACTGTCACTGGCCCTGGCGCCTTGGGCTGGATCGGACTGGGTGGACGGCTTTTACCGCGGCCTGCTGCGCCTGGCTGGCCGCGAAAGAACGCCACTCTTGGGCGGAGACCTGGCGCACAGCGAGAAGACCATGTGCGACATCGTGGTCTGTGGCAGCGTGCCCCGCGGCCAGGCGCTCCGCCGCGATGGAGCGCGCGCCGGCCAAGCCATCTACGTCTCCGGCCTGCTGGGAGGATCGGCCTCGGGACTGGCCACGGGCCGGGGACTCGCCTGGAAGCGTCACGTACATCCCGAACCGCGGTTGGCGCTAGGGTGCTTTCTCCGGTCTGAAGTACACGCCACCGCCGCCATGGATTTGAGTGACGGGCTGTCGCTCGATCTGCACCGTCTGTGTCTAGCCTCGGGGTTGAGCGCGGAAATCCAAGCGCCGGCCATCTTTCCCGGCGCCACCCTGGAACAGGCACTACACGGCGGCGAAGACTACGAGTTGCTGTTCACGGCGCCCGCACGAACCCGCGTGCCGCCGGAGTTTGAAGGCTTGCCACTCACACGAATTGGTACCATGCGCAAAGGACGTCCGGGCGCCGTGGAGTTACGTGGCGTACCGCTGGCGCCGCTCGGCTACGACCATTTCCGCGACCTATGAGCCTTCCCGATCCGACCCCCATTCTCGACCTGATCGAGGCATTTCGGCGATCCAAGACCATGTTTACAGCCGTGTCGATGGGCATCTTCGATCGCTTGCACGATGCACCGGCCCCAGCCGCCGATCTGGCGGCTGCGCTCGGCGCCAACCCGGACGCACTCGAGCGACTGCTCGCGTCCTGTGCGGCGCTGGGCTTGCTCCGCAAGGATGGCGGCGTCTATCGGAACCACCCCGTGGCCGAAGCCTATCTGCGGGCCGGCAGCCCTGATTCGCTCACCGGGTATATCGGCTATTCCAATCAGGCGCTCTATCCGATGTGGGCCAACCTGGAGGCCGCGGTGATGGAAGGCACCCATCGCTGGAAGCAGACCTTCGGCTGGGACGGGCCGATTTTCAGCAGCTTTTTCCGAACCGAAGCAGCCATGCGCGATTTTCTGCGCGGCATGCACGGCTTCGGCGCACTGACCTCGCCCAGAGTGGTGGAAACCTTCGACCTGGACCGCTTTCATCGCCTGGTAGATCTGGGAGGGGCGAGCGGGCACTTGGCGATCGCCGCATGCGAGCGGTATCCCAGGATGTGCGGCGTGGTCTTCGACCTGCCGCAGGTTGCCGCGTTTGCTCGGGAACAAGTGGCGCTTTCACCGGCCTGCGAGCGGATCGAAGTGGTCGTAGGCGACTTTTTCGAAGATGATCTTCCGGCCGGCGATCTTTACGCGGTGGGCCAAGTCCTGCACGACTGGACGGACGAGAAGATCGGATCGCTGCTACGGCGAGCATTTGGCCGCTTGCCCGCGGGTGGCGGCATTCTGGTGGTGGAAAAGCTGCTGAACGAGGATGGGGTTGGCCCCTTGGCTGCCAACATGCAATCCCTGAACATGCTGGTGGTCACCGAAGGCAAGGAACGCAGTGTCACCGACTATACCCACCTCCTGCGCAGCGCCGGATTCGGAGAGGTGGAAGGACGCCGAACCGGAGCGCGCCTGGACGCCGTCCTGGCGTTGAAGCCGTAACACGGGCATTCTTGCCTGTGTGGGTTTTCGTATTTTCGCGAGGTCTCCAGTTGGCGCAAAACCAACACAGGCAAGAATGCCTGTGCCACGGACACTTGCCAACCCCCCACCATTCACGGTAATCTCGATAGAGATTGCAAGATTTGCGCGAGTATGAGGCTCTATCGGCGTCTGAGACCCTGGCATGGGCTATCGCCACGTTCGGGAAGGCGTTCGCCATTGCCACCAGCTTTCAGAAGGAAGGGATGGCCATCGTCGATCTCGCCGCCCGAATCTCGCCAGGCGTCCGAATTTTTACCCTGGACACGGGCCGCCTGCCAGACGAAACTTACCAGATGATGGAGACCGTTCGGACCCGCTACGGGGCCACGGTCGAAGTGGTCTCGCCTGATCGTGATGAAGTGGAGAGGATGGTGGCCAGCCACGGACCGAATCTCTTCTACAGCACCGTGGAATGCAGGCAAATGTGTTGCGATGTCCGCAAGGTCCGGCCCTTGGCGCGTAAGCTCCTGGAGTTCGAAGCCTGGGCGACGGGCCTCCGGCGAGAACAGTCCGGGACGCGCGCCGGATTGCGGAGGGTCGAGCAGGTGGATGGCCGGATCAAAATCAACCCGCTGGTGGACTGGACCGCGGAAGAGGTGGACCGGTACACGCGCGAGCATGAAGTTCCGCTACACCCGCTCTATGCGCGCGGCTATGCTACCATCGGCTGTGCACCCTGCACTCGCGCAGTTGGTCCGGGTGAGGATCCACGTGCGGGCCGTTGGTGGTGGGAACAGGACGCCCGGAAGGAGTGTGGGATCCACTTCGATGTCGGCCCTCATCCTATTCGTCTCAACCGGCCTGCTGGTCTACTGGATCTCGCGGGTGAAACTCCTATTGCTCCACTCCGGGGACGAAGTCATCCAGACGCTTGAAGGCGACCTCCGCCTCGCCCGCGCTGTCACGGAGCGCATTGCAGCGGCCATCCCCACACCGCTCTGAGCATGGATGCCCGGAACCCGTGCGGAACAAATAACTGGGCAAAGCGGCCTCGCCTTCGGCGACAGGCGATGATTGATGAGACGGCGGGATCGAGATTTTGATAAACTATTCTTCAGACCAACGGTGGCAGTCGTAAATCGGCGGCACCTTTCCGTGGGTTCGTCATTTTCGATTTAAGTAATTGAAAATGATGCACTTCCGCTTGTGGTGGGCGTAGCTCAGCTTGGTAGAGCGCCGGATTGTGGTTCCGGTGGCCGAGGGTTCGAATCCCTCCGCCCACCCCACAGATTCTGAACCACTTGCGGATTCAAATTTACCTGGCACTGTAGTGGTTCTTGTAGTGGTTCTCACGTCACCCTCCGCAGCTTCGCCACTTGCTTCTCGTGGTACCGGGCCAGTTTTCCGCCAGCGGCTTGCAGGTCTCCCTCCACTACGATGTCGTACCGGCGGTACACGCTTTCCGTACGGTGGCCAGAAATTCCCATGGCAATGTGCCGCGGAATTCCCGCTCGCTCCATGTTGCGAATGGCTGAACGGCGCAAATCGTGGAAATACAAATTCCCAGCCCCGCCACGCGGTCGTGCGCCCAGCCGGTGGAAATCGGTTCGCCCGCGCGAGCCATCAAGCCCGAACCAATCTTCAGACGCGAGGGAAGATCATTGCCCAAGTGCGGTACTCCGGCGGGATCGCCGGTATTGACCTTGCGATGAATCGCCTCCGCTGAGGCATACCTACGAACGTGTGCTTATCGCCGTAGATGTCAAGCAGCCGCCGGACTTCGGCGAGAATTATCCGGCATCATACCCACGATCCGCACGGGGGCGGTTGTCGCACAGAATCCTACGTTCCAACCCATACACAAATAACAGTATGAGGAAGACAAAGCTGATCAGTGCTTCCGGTCGGAACGGACCAACGCGTGCCGTTTGAGGGACGCCAGGTGGGCACCCCTGGTCAATTTCGCTGTAGACTCAGCCAGTAGGAAATAGATCCTGGATCGAAACCGGCTGTTGAAGCCGCAATGCGCTTTGATGGGTCTATCAGAGCCGGCACTACAGCCCGGGACTCGGCGGCACCAAAACCGGCCAAAGTGGTGCCAGCTTATCCCGGCTAACGAGTCTGCAAGGACGCGATGACGTGAATTGCGTTGCCCGTCAGGTGCCTCGGAAACGCCCGTACGAACCGACAGGACCGCTCCGGCTGGAGCGAGGTTGCAGCCGAATCGGATCTGCCAGCCATTTGGAGGCGATCGCGACCACCGAGATGATGAACGCGCCCAATGGGCTAGCCAGTACACACGCCGCCGCTTTCGCAACCTTCGTAATCTTAACAATCCCCGATCCGGTCACTGGCGTGTTTAGCAACCACCACAGCCGCTGGATTCGATTCAGATACCCTGATTCAATCCGAAGGGCACTGCCTCGCGACTGACGCCACTCGTTTGGAGGATAGCAGCCGGCGAGCACTCTACTCGATCTGGGAGGAGCGACGTCCGTGCTGCTGATTCGCGCGGAGAGATTTACGCGTTAGACCCCAACACGACCGAAGAACAGAACCGTCAGGCCAGCCGGCCCGACGTGCAATCCGATTTCCACGCCGCGCGCACACGACGGAGGCGTGCAGCGTCGCGATCCAAGGGTGCTCCGAGCTCGTGGGCTTTGGACAGCGCACCCTCAAATGACGTATCGTGGCTGCAGCGAATCTGGATATGAGTCATCAGATGCACCAGGCGGGCGATCATCTCTTCGGGCCAGCCATCGTATTCGATTGAAAGCTCTTGTTGACCGATATGCCATTGGCAGATTTGCCCGTCGGCGTAGGGCGGCAGCGGAGGGGGAATACTGTGCATGACTCTTACTCGGTACACCGGCAAGGCACCTCCAAAATACTTGATGTTGAATTCCTGATAAAGTCCGCTGAAGAGTTGGGACAGTTCATTGAATTCGGAACTCAGGAGGGCGTGGACGCGAGCTGCAACGGCGGCAGCAGGGCAGTCCGACAAAGCCTCTGGGTGGTACTTGTAGAGGTACTCGATAACGAGCCACACCGGCGCTCCATTCCCGGCCTGAATTTCGTCAACCGCTAACCGGTGAATTGCGCGGGTTAGATCATCCTGCTGGGCCAGCCAGGATTCTGTCGTTTTCTCTAATAGCTCGCAGACGCGGCTGAGCTCTTCTATTTCCATGTGGTTTTGGCTCTCTTCCTTTGAAGTTTTTATGTTTATGACCCGAACGCCAGCCGAATGTGCGTGGAACCTTCTTGTTCGACCGGGCTCGACCTTATTCGCGTATGTCGGCTCCTGTTTCCATTTGACACAGGCGTATGGTAGCCAGGCAGGTACCGACCAAGCATCGTGCGGGATCTCTACGTGGCCGCCACCAATCTGAGGAGGCGAGTAAGAGTAACCATGCGACCGGGGCACTTTCCAGCGTCCAAGGAACTGGTCATCACGAGATGCCGCTCGCCGGATACGCCGCGCCATGTCGTCGGAACGGGATCAGTGGCGAGCCGAAACGGCCATGTCCTCGGACAGAGCATTCACAAAATCAAGCTCCTTACACAGCGCGTCGAGGCCACCGATCTCGCTAGCCGAGACCGGTTTGAATGTCCTATCCTCGGTTCCGGTACGCTCCAGAAGCGCCCGGCTGAGTTCCTGCAACGCATAGCCCACGTTGCTCCGGGTTCCAGGATCATGCGCCTCGTTCGGCGATATCTCGGATCAATCTAAGGCACCGCTTTGCGAGTTCGGAATTACATGAGCCAATTGGTATTAAGTGTGTACGTTCCATAGAGTCTTCTTTTTCACCAATGTCTGGGGGCAACATCCTCAACCCCGACCATTCCATGAATGCTTCGATCAAGCGCTATGCGTGTAGCAACGCCAGCTTTTGAAACCCGACAATTCCTCTGTCGAATTCACTTGCTATCCCGCGGCTTCTCGGGAGACCTCTCCGGTACTGGAGACGCTGAGGTTTGAGGAAGCGGAGACGATTCCTCCATTATAGTGGTGACCTCATAGCTGTAGTGGCTGCGGTTCTCACTTCACCCTCCGGAGCTTCGGCATCTGCTTCTCGTGGTACCGGGCCAGTTTTTCGCCAGCGGCTTGCAGGTCTCCCTCCACTACGATGTCGTACCGGCGGTACACGCTTTCCGTACGGTGGCCAGAAATTCCCATGGCAATGTGCCGCGGAATTCCCGCTCGCTCCATGTTGCGTATG
The DNA here is from genome assembly GCA_003167275.1 of Bryobacterales bacterium. Lineage (GTDB taxonomy): Bacteria > Acidobacteriota > Terriglobia > Bryobacterales > Bryobacteraceae > JAIQFL01. Next base: position 9,169 of record PMTT01000796.1, read on the forward strand.
GCAGACCGGCGAAGGTCGTGGAAATGCAGGTCCAGTCCCACCGCGTCACATGACCGGTCCCAGCCTTTCAGGTGCGACCCGAGTGGCTTGCCCTCCCAGTGGAATACGAGCTCGCAGCCCGGCACCCGCCGCTTAAGCTGCCACTCCAGCCATTCCACCATGTCGCCGTATATCGGCAACGTTCGCGGCTTCTTGCCCTTCGCCTGTGCCTTCTCAATGCGAATCTCGCGGCTATCCATGTCGACCTGAGGCCAGCGCAACTTCCGTAGTTCGCCCAGCCGATTCCCGCAGTGGTATCCGACCACCAGCAATGTTTTAAGGTGGTCAGGCAGTGCTGCCCGGAGTGCAATGTATTCCGGATGCTCGATGAAACCTTGGCGGGTATTGTCCTCTTCGAGCTTGAGGATATACGGCGCTCGCCGGACTAGCGGCGGATCCTCGCGGAGGGCCAAGCTGAATCCCCGACGCACGATGGACAACTCTCGATTTATGGTCGAGTCGGATGCGGAGTCCCCACGCCGACGCTCCACGTATTGCCGCACTTGGGGAGGGGTGAATCTCGATGCCAGTAGCGAGCCGATCATCGGCTGGATATGGGAATTGATGCGCCACTGGACGTTGGCTATATCGCGAAGCTTGCGCACCCGATAGTCGGCCAGCACCAACGCGCACAAATCATTGATCGTGGCACGTTCGGGTATGACATCTCGACCGGCGGCCGCCTCGCCCACCTTCACCTTGAGTTGACGTCTCGCTTCGGCGGCATCGCTGGATCCGGTGCTTTCGTTGAATTGGCGTCCGCGAACATAATACTGAATCCAGTAGGTGCTTCCCCGAAGGTAAATCGTGCCGGTGCCTCGTCCAGCCATAGTGTTCTAGCCTCTCACCTTTCGCATTTCAATCCATCGATCCAGTTCCGTTCGGTCCAGATGCACCCGACCGTCATGTCGTATTACCGGTACCGCGCCACTGGCGATCATGTGCCGGAGTGCCTTTGGCGTCCGGGCAATGTACTTGGCTGCGGCGTCTACGGTGAGCAGGCGCCCATCCTCCGACTGGTTCAAGCGAGCCAGCACGCGCTCTGCGATGGCATCCGCAAGCGCGTCGAGTCCGAGATTTCCTGAGCTACTCATCTTCGACTCCTCTTCCCACCCCGCGTTTCGGACTTTCAAATACCTTCGACCCCGGTTCGCCTTGCCAGGCCAGCGCTGAGAGGATTCCACTCAGGCGGGGGGCGTTTATCTTGGATTTTGTGTCTGTTAACTCCAACCTTTACTCCAGCAATCAAACCTGACTGGGCTTCGTGACTTGGCCGGGAGGTTAGACATCGCGTGACCTCACTGGCGCCGCCGGCAAAAGCCCCGCCGCGCAATTCATCCGACTCGCTTCCAGTACCAATCGTCATGTGATCCGGAGACCGACTCTCACGTCGACTGGCACCCGAGTGTCGAATCGGTCTTTAGAAGCTTCCCATTCCATCCTCCAGATCCGGCTGACACTCCGCATCCGTTTGACTCCAATGGGCGGCAGAGGTCGGATTAAGTCGCGCCTCTTCCATCCTCCGGATGTCGTTGAAATGTTGGCGCGTCACGGCGATGAACCAACCAAAGCCGCCAGGGCCTGCCCGTCTCCCGGGCTTACGTCCTTTGAGCCACAGGACGTTGAGATGCCTGCAAATATCCTCTGCAGAAGCCCCGCCGCCAGCCTCAAGCACTGAAAGAACGAGATCATCGTCTGGTTCTTCGTCCATGTACTCCTTAATAGCTGCCTTTACTTGACTGGTGTCCTTTGGTGTAAACGTGGATAAGATACAGTTAGACCTGGCTGGCGTAGCCAGCGAATCGATATCGCGTCTCTCGCGTCTCGTCTTCGTCTCTCGTATCTCGTCTCTCGCCTCCGATTCCGGTTGCGAACGATCGCCATGTGTCGGGCACGTGTCTGCTGAATGCCAGCCGTACTCCTCTGTATCGACGTATCCCCCTGGAGGCGGGTACTTGCTTCTCTTGGCGCGCGTCCGCTGGCGAAAGTCCGCGATTTCCAAAAGCGGCTTTCCACCAACCGCATAGAGTCTAATCAGTCCGGCCGACTCACAACGTTCCAAGTGTTGGGTAACATCCGAATCGTCATAGAGTTCCAACCGAAGCGGATAGAGCGCAGCCCGTACCAGCGACGGATGTGCTGTGAACCGCCCGAAATCATCCGCCACCGAGATCAGCCTGCGAAAGGTCACCTCAACGGGTGGGTCCTCAGCTATCCTGTCGACGCGCTCGCTGGACAGGATGCCCTCCCGCAATATCCGGTTCGGCATGTTATGCTGCCTCTCCTCTTGCGGGTCTGGCGTTACGCACTGCTGAATTAACCAGCACGTACCGGCCTCCTTGGTTTAGCAGCCGTGAGAGGCAGACGATCGCCACTAAGGCACGTTTCGTCGTCGCGGTTTTTGGTTTCTCTAGAAAGTCGTCAATTTGAGTAAGCGCTACCACAACTAATCCTTTGGGGGTTATTGCCCTGCTTTCACGATGACTTGTATTGGCGAGTTAGTCAACTCTAACTGGAGCTGTCTTTCAAAACTCGGAAGCCAAGAATTGGGCTTCAGAATTGTCGGGTGCCCAATCGTTGGGGCAGGTTTTAGAAGCCTGAACATCGGGACTGCCACTCGACACGTGGAAAAATGGCCTATCTCGTCTTCTTTCAGTCAGTTAACTTGTGGATTTTGCCGTTGATTTCAAATAATTTCAAAATTCGCAAGAAACTACTCCAGCCCCCGCAGATGGGTCGATGTGCCCCCCCATTGGTGGGTAACTGTCGTAGCATATAGAATTCTATTTGCTGCCATGCAGGTTTCGTTATCCAACCACCGCCTCAGACCTGTGCTATGGTGCAGTTGCCTTCCTGAGCGCGGCCTCTCCACGTTCGGCCTATTCTCAGGCCCCACGATGGATGTGACCTCTGGCAGGGTTCGCGCGTGTCCAAAAAACCGACACTTTAGTGATCGCCAACAAATCGTGAACCGCCGGCTCCCTTCCCAAACGAGCGGGTTTCTCCGCGCCCTGCCATGCCCTGACCTGCCGAACCACGCCGAGCCACTGACCTGCCTGGTCCCGCCAGGTTACCCCTCCCAGACCAACTCGCGCCAGTTTGGGGGGATCGTTCCATCCTCAAGACCCTTTGCCTTCATGCCAGCGTGCCGAAGGTCAGCCCTCAACTCGTGGCATTGGCGACAAAGGGTCCGCAGGTTGGAAAACTTGTTCGTTCCGTTCTTGCCGCTTTGGACGTGGTCGATCTGGCAGCGATTCAACATTACCCGCCGCCCGCATCTTGTGCAGGAGCGTCGATCACGATTCCAGACGGCTTCTCGAAGGGCGGCCCAGACTTCACGCGGCGGTCTGCTTCTCGGCATCCAAAACCTCGAAACGCCCTACGGTGAAGCGACCATATCCCACACTGCGCCCGTCACCGATGCCCACCAGGACGCCGGCATCGTTCAGGACGGCGCGCATCTGGTCCCTGGAGACAACGGTTTTGTCCCAAACGATCACAAACTCCGCTTGCCAGCCAGCCGAGGCCGCCAAGCGGTATCGCACGTTTCGTGCCTTGGTTGTCGGGTTTCGGACGCCACAGACATCGATATATACCGACTGGCTGGCATCGGTCGTGGGGTCTGTCCCTTTCGGCAGCCAACGATCGAGCAGCACTCGCTCATCCTCAACCTGGAGCGTTGCGGCCACGAGCGCCTGGATACTGCCCTTTCCTTTTCTTGTGTGCCGGGCGGCATCTCGTAACATTCCGAAGACATAGGTGCCACGCAAGTAAAGCTGGCCTCCAGCGGTGACCATACAGGTTCTTCGCCATTCCTCGGGGTCGTTACCCGCAACCCCGGTTCGTTCTCCCTTTTCCAGCGGCAACGCCTCTGGCCCGAACTGGTGCTGGAGCAGTGCTCGCGTTCCTCGAATTTCAATCCTCGCTTTGATTATGTTCGACATATAAGCTCTGTGAGCCTTCGGCACGATCTCCTTTTACTGCAAGTTCTGCCACCGCCTTGGTGACTGCGGCGACATCCCGATCAACTCGATCGGCATTCCGCCGGCTAAGGCAGCGGCGCCCCTTCCGGCATCCTTTCCCGCTGCTCGGCAATCCCGCCCACGAAATGATGCTGCCCATCGGTTCCCCGCACGACCTGGAGGCTCACAAGTCGTGGTCTCCATTTATCAGGGCCGCTCGAATCATGTCGATGTAGTACGCGGTCTCCTCGGCCCGTTCCGCGCAGCCCGGGCAAGCGAGGATGTGTTCTTCCACCGTGGCCAATTCGGTGTCCTCGACTATCATTCCGAGGTGGTAACGGTCAAGGTCGTGATCGCTGATGTGCCCGAGGATCTCGGTGCTTTCCATCGTTCCTCTAGCCGTTGACGTCGCCATGAGGGGCTCCAACATTCCACCCGTAATCTGATTCGGTGGTACCCGTAACCAGAGTACGACACCTTAGAACCTTAGGCAATGCTAATGGCCCACCTCCGCCAACAATTTGGGCGACGCCTGTTGTTCATTCGACAGCAACGAGGGCTTACGCAGGAAGGGTTCGCGGAGCTTGTCGGTATTTCGGTGGATTTCCTCAGTCTCATCGAGCGTGGGATCAACGCGCCGTCATTCGAGACGCTGGAACAACTCGGTGCCAGATTGGAGGTGCCGGTGGCGGAATTGTTCACATTTGATAAATCGGTGACGGTGCTGCGCACCAGGCGCATTTGACCATCGAGCACCTCTGCAAATACTGCGAGATCTCTGGGTACTGGAGTCTCATCAATTTCGGCAGGGTGTCCCTTGCCGATCACCTCTGCGACATCCGTCACGTGCATTCGCGGAATCGCCTGGTGGGCACCCTGCGGCTGGATGCCCTTCCTCGCCGGCTGCTGGTTGGGGCACTGGATTCTGCTGCGGCGCTGGTTTGTTGGGGGCCATTGGTGTTGGGAATCTCGCGAGCGCTGAGGAACCGACAGCAAAAGCGCTTGCTCCCCTCGGCCACCGCGTGCGCGGAATGCCCCGGGTAGCAGCGGAAGGCGCCAGGGGGAGGCATTACCCATTTGACCGATCCTGCAGTTTGCGTAGCGCTGCCTGCATGGCTGCGACGTAATCCTTGGTCTCCTGGAAACTCTTGGCGCATCGAGCACACCGGCCGAGGTGCCGCTTTATGGATGCCCTCTTCGCGGGCGCCATGCGCCCGAGCGCGAGTAGCTCCAGTTCCTCCGGGTTCGGATGATTCATTTGTTCACGCCCAAGAAAACAGTCAAGATGCGGACCCAAAAGTTTTAAGCCTCTATCAGCCTCCGGGCAGGCGATGCCGAGGAGCGCGGTCGGTGGGTCCGTGAAGCGACCAAAAGTGGGTTGAAGCCTCATAATGATACGATGTGATCTCTTGTAATATTATGAGTGATCTTGTGGACATATGTCAAGGAGAGAACCTGGGATCTTATGCATTTCTGTGGTGATCTGGAACCTCTTGCGATACTATGCGGACATGGGTGAAGACGAGTATCTAACTGCGGACCAGGTCGCCGAGAAACTCCAACTCCATGCCCGGACGGTCCGGAGACTCCTAGTTAGCGGGGAACTGCCTGGGAAGAAGATCGGCAAGGAGTGGCGTGTCTCGGCCGTGGCGTTGAGAGCGTACATCGAGGGCGGAGAAAAGCCGACGAAGGGAGCGGATTGAAATTCGCTGGTTACCGAACGCTAATGGTCCCGAATGAAGCATTCTTGATTAGGACGCCGGACTCTCTCGAAAATGACCCGCAACTCATTGATTCCTCGTTCCAGCCAGGGTTGCCAGGCGCCGCTCGGATGACCTCCGGCAGAGTGCCTCGCCACGTCGCCGAGTGCCGCTGCCAGCCCGCCACGCGGTCTCATTCTCGCCCGCCCTAACGCCCTAACGCCAATAGCCCCTAACGACCCAGGTCAGCAGCCTGCCAGGGAGTGGACCGTCCCACATAGAGCTTCTGGCCGAAACGCATCAAGAGATTCGCGAAGCCGTTCGCAAGATGCCGGACCCCTGTTTTGATTGGATGAGGATTCTAGTCGGCCAGGAGTGCAGCATAAGGCACTTAGAATCAGCCTTCAAGAGTCAACACATCAACTACTACATCACATGCAGCATATGGTTAACCTACGGGCAGTGATCTTTGATTGTTTGATCACCTCCGTCGCGGAGATAACCTGCAAATTGGAGCGTGGGGCCGGAAGGTCCCGGACCTATCGGTTCAAGCGTTAGCGCCGGATAAGACGGCACCACTTTGGCCGGTTTTTGGCGCTGCCGACTCCGCTAGTTTCGCTGCGAAAGCACACTACCACCTCGCAGTGCCCGCAGGTCTGCCGGCGTCGCCACACACTAGGTTCAGGGCAACGGCTGGGGCTTATGAGGTGGCCCTCCAGCGCCCTCCACGGGAGCGTGAGGTTCGGACCAGGGCTGAGAAGCAACGTAACGGATGACCTCAACGTAAGGGATTGAGAGTTGAGCGCATTATTGTCGCGCCGGATGTGCGGCAGATCCCGGCAGATCTGCCGCAACCTGCCGAGTCCTCGGCAGATGGTGCTGGAGGTCTGGCAGATCGTGCGTAATCCACGGCCGGATTTCCTGGCTCGGCCTCTTCAACCGGCCATACCGGGCGAGCCACCGTTCCTAGTACGCCATCCCCCGGGATGGCCGTAGCAGGCGACCCCCGGCAGAGTGCCGTGCCAGTCGGCGAGGAGCGCTGCCAGCTCCGCCAGGCGGTCTAGCTGTCGCCTGAGCGTGTCGGAGCTACAGGAGCAAGTCTTCAAACTTCCTGACCAAATCGATGAGCGAGATGCCGAGGATGCCACAGATCTGGCGCAGTTCCAGCAGGTCCAGGCGGCGTACGCCGGATTCATAATAGCTGACGAAGGCCTGCGGCTTTCCCAGTGCGCTCGCCATATCGACCTGGCGGAGACCGGCATCGGTCCGAAGCTGGCGGAGCAGCGTTAAGAGAGCCTTTTGCTGCTTCCTGTTGGCCGTGAGCCTCGGCCCGCTCTTTTCCATTTAGCCAGCAGCATAGAAAGGTCTCGACTCGTATATGATTTTCATATATGCTCAGGACGGCCAGACCGAATGGAAGACTGGCGAAAAGGAAAGGCTGGTCGATGGCAGTAAAAACGGAGATTCTGTCAAAGGTTCCGCGCGGGCAGAAGATGCCGACGGGCAAGGGGTGGAGACTTTTTAGTCCGGGCGAGACTCGCGGCTTCAAGGCAAGTCTCATCAAGAGGATCGACATTGGCGGCGAGATCATCGCTATTTTCCGCGTGTTGCCGAACCCAGAGAAGCGGGCCTAAATCCGCATTCGGCGGTAGTCAGGACGCGATCTGTCGTGGGCTACGAACGGGCTTGAGCAACGCCCCACGAAGGGCTCCTTTGGTGACCTTCTGTCCGGCCGGAGTGGTGCCTCATGCCGTTCCGGCGTGCCCCGCCGCCGGGCCAATCATTTCAGGAGGTGTTCTGTGAGCAAAGCGCCTTCGCGTAAGGACATCAGCAAGCGCGCCCGCATCATCGCGGCAGAGAAGAAGCACTCGCCGAAGTGGTTCTACCTCAGCTTTGCCACTGACACCGCATACCTGGGCTCCGTGTTCGTCTGGGCCTACGGCATTGAGACCGCCAAGCGGCGGGCCTCCAAACTCGGCATCTCATTTCCGGATGCCGAAGTCATGTGCTCCTCGGTCCCGCGCAAGGAGCTATGGCGGCTTCCCGCCGGCGACCGCAACCGACTCTTGAATGAAGCCGACATCGACCGGCTGAATGGAGATAGCGTAGACGACTGATCCTTCGGTGAGATCATCGCGCCACACCCTCCCAGAGCACCGACTCAGTCCCGTCGCGCGGGATGCCGCTACTGCTTTTGTAGAAAAATGCCAAGTTTA
>PMTT01000117.1 GCA_003167275.1 Bryobacterales bacterium
CTCGATATCGGCGTCCAGCAGCCCGCAATACCCCTGTTGATAGAGTTGGTAGACCCGTTCGACCGCCATCCGCACCGACCGCCCGCGCCGGTAGGCGAAGCTGCATTCGTCGAACTCCGCTTCGAGAAACGGCTCCATGTAGGCCGCGACGGCCGTCTGGAGCACGCGGTCGCGGACGGCCGGCACGACGAGCGTCCGCCGCTCCTCCGACCCCGGCGCTTTCTCGACCTCGATCTTCCGCAGCGGCCAGGCGAAGTACGATTGGTCCTCCACCATCCCCCGCAGGAGGTCGATCTGCCCGTCGAGATTGGCCTGGAAGTCGGCGAGGGAGACGTCGTCGACGCCCGAGCACCCGTGGTTCTCCCGGACGCGCAGGAAAGCGCGCCGCAGTTGCCGATCCTCCAGCCAATTCGTCATGTGAATTCCCCAACCCAGTCAGTTGTGAGGACCGCCGATTCCTTCTGCCTCGCCCGCTTCGGGAGAGTCGCGCTCGTTGTCAGCTCAGCGTGCATGATATCATTTGCCAATGACGAAGCGGCACAACGTGGAGCCTAAGACGCGGGAAGAAGTCCGAGTCCGAGCTTTTGACTGTACCCTCGTCTGGCCCATCCGCATCCAGCCGCAGGGGGAACGGTTTCAGAAGAACTCGGAGTGCGGTCCAAGCCACTGGCTCAACCGATTCGCGGACTATATTGCAAATCCAAAATCGGGCCCGTGGAAGACCGACAAAGATCCTTATGAATCGCGATTCGGACCTCCTGGTGTCTACCAAAACGATCGTGAGGTGTTTCAAGAGTTTGTCTATTTCCATCCCTTTATCCAGGATTTGCTCTATCATCAGGACAGTCCTCGCCGCGCGATGGCAGTTGTCTTTCGAGACGATATCAAGCATGCGGAAGTGCTGTTCCGAGAAGGGGCTCCGGTTCGTTTCGACGTCCCACATATTCAGATGTTCCTATTCACCACAGACGTCGCCCTCGTCGTCGTGCAGTTCACTAATCCCACGAGCGCGGACTGGCCATCCACGGAAGACGGGTCTGTCAATCTCCCGTTGTCCTCTGCCATGGATATCCTGAACCAAATCCGCCGGGTCTATCCCCCGTATTGGGATGAGAATGATCAATCGCGGGACACCCCGCGTCACTTTCGCTGGCTCAAAGCTTCCGGCGGCGGCGCTACACAGGTCGGGGACGCTGGCCTGTTCGACACTCCAAAACCTTACTGCGCAGACATCGTATCTACCCGCCGCCCACCGGTCGCCGCGCATTGGCAAAGCCTGCTCGCCCCTCTGACCGCCTGGACCGCTCCAGACCGCGAAACAGAATCCAAACAGGTACAATCCGGACTGTACTATCGTCAGATCGAGGACGATCGCATCCCCGTCCACTCCTTTCTGGCCGTGGACCGGCCTCAAAGCATCTCGTCCGCTGAATTCATGCGGCTCACGTTCCTGGATTCCGGCGGCACGGGTTGGGCTTGCTCCCGGAAGTTCCTGCGTGGTAAAGAAGCGGAACATTGGTATGATCGCTACTGGCATTTCGGCACGCGCTACCTCTCCTCCGGGTACGGCTTCCTCCTCGTGACGAAATACGACAGTTCGGTGCGCGACCAACTGCGTCTGCATATGCGGCACCATTACTTCAAGATGTTCTTGATTGCCCAAATGCAAAAGGCGTCGCTGCTGGTCGCGTGGGAGCGTCTCTCCCGCCTGCTGCAAGACTACGCCAGCGAGGAAGCTGGGCGCTCCAGCCGCAGGCGTTTTCACCAAGCACATCGCTGGCTGGCCGAAGATTTGGCGAGCTACATCGCCGTCTTCGAATTCTCGGAGGTAACGAACCAGATCCAGGGACGCGAGCTTTTCAATCTCATGCGTCGTCACCTCGGCTCGCCAGAATTGTACGGGGAGCTTCTCAAACAACTCGAATTCGCCCGCATGGTGGAACAGGGAAATTACACCGAGACACTCGCGGAATCCCAAGTGTCACTTCAAGGCATGGCCAACCTTTGGATCCCCGTGTCTCTCGCGTTCTCTTTTCTGGGCCTGAGTATTGGGATTGCCAAACTAGACGGCTGGATCGATAATCCACACTCCCTGTCAATCTCCCTGAACGCCATATCGACCGGGTGGCCTAGGGTGGCTGTCTTTGGGATAATTGTTGTCGTCGTTTGGGGAGCTTTCTTCTTGCTTTTCAAACTTCTGAACCGCTGGCATGTCCGGAGATCGAAATGAACACAAACCGCTTGTGGGTTGTCCCCGCCAACGATCTCGAGGCTGTCGCCATTCGCGATCTCCTATTCCGAAGCGGCGAAACAGTCCTCGTGACTGGCCAACCCTGGGGAGCGACCTGGGCCAGTCTGGAACCACATATCGTCCACGCCATCGAGTCCTTCCGCGCCGCGAGTCCCGCAGCCCCGGTTTACGGCATCGAACTCGCCGGCCCCAACCCCTTCGGCGCTCGCAATCTCGACCACCACTTTTATCCAGGCGACGACCGCCGCTCTCCGCTCACTTCCCTGGAACAGGTCGCCGCGATTCTGGAAGTCCCCCTCACCCGCGAGCAGACACTGGTCGCGGTCAATGACCGCTCGTGGATTCCCGGCCTGCTGGAAGCGGGAGCCACCGGCGATGAGATCCGCCGCATTCGCGCCAGTGACCGCGCCGCGCAAGGCGTAACGAAGGCCGACGAAGAACGCGCCGCGCGCGACTTGGATTCCGCGCGCCGCGAATCCGGGGTCTGGCTGGTACGCTGCCCGGACGGCGATACGTCCGCCCACTCCGATCTCCTATTTGACCGGACCGGACGGGTCGACGCCGTGCTCCTGATGAGCCCGCAAGAGTGGAGCTACAGCGGCCCGCTGGCAAGCCAGTTAGCCGCTGCCGCCTTCCCCGAAAACCACTGGGCTGGCGGTGCCGCCGATTGCGGCTACTTCGGTATCGCCCACCCTTCGGAACACTCCTGCGAACGCATCTTCCAGATCCTAAGGATTGACCCCCATTTCCTTTCGCGGGTAGCTTGACCAGTCGGTCGCTGAGCGCCGGCCACGATCAGTCTGTTGGCGCTGGTGGCTTCGGCGCTCACCAGGAATGATCCATTTCTGCTCACTTAGACCGATCCACGCAAAAGTGCGTTTTCCCGTGCGGTAGAGACACCACCGGCGATATTTATCCACGCCGGAGGCGTGCGCAGTGGGTCTCCATCATCCGCGCCAAAGGC
>PMTT01000473.1 GCA_003167275.1 Bryobacterales bacterium
GGCGCGGGAGCGGTGGCCGGTCTGCTTCATGATGGCCCATTCGGCGGCGCCGCCCAAGGCGGCGGAGGTGGCGAAGCCGGCGCGGAGACTGTGGCCGGCGTATTTCTGGGGATCCAAACCGGCGGCGGTAGCCCGCTCCTTGACGAGGAGGGCGACGGCGGTGGGCGTCAGAGCAGAATCCGAGACCTTTCCGTGGCGGGAGACGGAGCGAAACACCGGTCCCTTTTCGATCTTCGCCTTGGCTATCCACCGGTTGAAAGCGTGGACGGGACATGTTTCGGCATGGGCCCCAAACGGAATGGCGACCTCTCTCCCCTCCCCTTTCTGGTCGGACTTGCTTCGCGGAATGAAAATCACAAGCCCTTCGGGGACGTGAGAGACGTGTTCGAACTGAATGGCCACCAGCTCCGATCGGCGGAAGGCGCCGGCGAAGCCGATCAGAAGCAAAGCGCGATCGCGGATGTCGCGCAAGAAGTCGTCGAGCTCGCCGACGATGGCGCGGAGGTCGTTGTCCAAGAGGGCGTCCTTGCCGCGGGCGGCGGTGAGATGGGTGCGCCGCATGCCGGAGAGTAATTCGCGGACGGCGGGATGTTCGGAGGGACTCGCCAATCCACTCGCCCGGTGGACCTGGGCCAACGCCGCCAGGCGGCGGGTGAGGGTGGAGAGCTTCTTGCCCGCCCCCCCGTGTTCCCCTAAATAGAGCATAACGGTCTGAGGAGCTGCAGGAAGAGCGTCCAACCCGTGCCGGGCGCACTACCGCTCAAAATCCTTCCAATCGGAGGCGTAGGCCTTATAGGTACTCTCCGAGCGGGTGTTCCGCAGATATTCGCGGACGCGGTCGGCGGCAGCCTCCAGCGCCGGCTTGACCAAAACCAACGCAACATTTTCGGCCATAGAAACAGCCTAGCGGGTTTCTGACTTTCGAGAAGTTACGGTTTTCGAAAGTTAGAATGTCGGATCGAGTTTCCCCCAGCTCGCCTGATTTGTACCCCATGGGCAACAAGTGTCGGGGGGGCCTCTATGGCCCGTCCTTATTAAGTAGTCACCTGAACTGGCGTCGAAATTTGCGCATGCACGGGCGTGTAAATGTCGATGGCGCTGTTAACTGCTCGAATGGAAACGATCAGCGCATACCGAACGGTCTGCTCGTATCGGTGATGAGCGGAATTCTCTTTCCACCAGCCACCGATGGGAAAGACGCCGATGGCTGACCGCCGGGCCAACTCCGCCGCAGTACCCCGCCAGTAGTCCGAGTGCACGGAGCCGACATTACGGAGGCGCCCGAGGTACCAATCATCCCCGCCGGCAGGAAACGCCGGCAATCCTTCTTCTTCGGCGACTGCGGCGGCGTTGATGCGCCTCCGAAAGTCGTTCACTGATTCCAACGCCCGTTTGACCGCGAACCGGAGCGCGTGTGACGGATAGCGATGGCGCCGCAGCCAGCCGCGCTCGCCTGGGTTCGGCTCGACATAGTACGAGAGGGTAACCCGAAGCTCTACCTCGACCTCTCCCAGTTGTTCGAGTTCCGTCCGCGGCCACGGAAATGCGTGCAGATTCATGTGGTGGGTTTGGATGCTGCTGCCCTCTTTCCGGAGTGGCTGCAGTTCGTCTTCCGCAATGAGCGTGAGATCGTTGGCCGCGCTGAATACGGCCCGTTCGTAGGAGGGCACTCCATAGCCGTACTTCCGCAGGAGCGCGCGTTTCTGTTGCTCGGATGTCGCGGCATCGAACTGCTGACGCATCACCGATGTCCACTCCGTCGAGTGGATCATCATGGCCCGAATTGTTTCGGGCCAGCGTTCGGGCATCGCAGCCAGGATTTTCCCAGCAAGGTTCCCCGCCATGGCCGTTGCCGCACTGGTGTCGCGGAAGATGTCAAAATGCCGAACGGTTGGGTCCCGATACGTGGTTAAAATTCCCAGATCGTCCGGGCAGTCGCATTGGTTGCCGAGGGCGGCCCAGTTGCCGCCCTCCATGAGGATGTCCGGCTTGATTGGCCACTGCCGTTCCCAGGTCAGCGACGTGCGGCTAGTCGGGCAAAGATCCCCTGCCTGCGCGACCGGTTCCCAGCCGGCATAGCTGGGATCGACGAGGCTTGTCTTTTCCGTGTAAGCGCCAACCGTGAGCGCATTCCACGCCTGGGCGGGATTCTCGATGGATTCGGTCTCGTTGTGGGCTGGATAAGTGGTGCCCGATAGATTCTCCCGGATGTTTCCGGCCGAGATCAGAAGGAGACGGCGCGTCGTCTCATCCCCGAAGCAGAGCTGATCAATGGCGGCGGACCACGACGACGGCCGGCCGCGACTCGTCCCAATGTCGCTAGTCACCGCCAGACAACTGGCCCGGCGCCGATCCGGGGCACTAATCTCGACGCGTGCCACCGATTCGGCTGTAATCGCGCCGTACAGTCGTGGCTCGTTCTCTCCCTGATCGGGCAGGATCTTCACCGATTCGATGCAGTGCGTGAGCGTGACCGCTCCACTCGTTGAGAGCAACGGCATCAGATCGCCATATAAAACAGTGCCCGCCATGTTGGTGCCGTGCCCGTGGTGATCTCCACCAGCCCAAGCCGGATTGTAGGCGTGGATGTCGCTCGGATCGAGTGCGGGAGCGAGCAGCGGATGCGCCCGCGTTACCCCCGTGTCGAGCACACACACCGCGATATCGCGATCGGCCGGCAACACCACCCGGCCCGCCAAGTCGGCCGTCCAGGCCGCCTGCTCCGTATTGGACCAGTCGACAAAGACAGCCGGCGTATCCTTGGCGCGCCGGATCTCGGCCACGGAGTCACTATTCAGGAAGAGGAGCCCGATGGTCGCGTCATCGGCGAGTACCAAATGTACTTCGCGATCCGGGAAGACGAGGCGCTGGGGTTGCACGGGGATTTCCAAATGGCGCGCCAGCTCATCGAAGCCTTTTGCATGCCCCTGCCTAATCCACAGCTCCCACCAGACTTTCTGCCCCGGTAATGGGAACAGAGCTGGATCGTCCGTATAAACCGATCGGACCGCCGCCAGCGCGATATCGTCTATTCGAGCGACCAGGGACTCGTTCTTCGGTTTGCCTGTACGAGTTTGCTCGTTTCGGTACTGGACCACCTTGCTGAGAAAATGATCCGCGGCCTTGTCCGGGACGAACACCGTAGCCACTGCGGGCTGGCCCTCCCGTCTCTCATGGAACGCGACGAGTTCGATCTGTTTCTGCCGGTTCTCCAGCTGGTCCGCGGCAGCCTCCGAGCCGGCAGGGAATTCGAAATCGAGATAAAAGCCGGGAGTGCCGGTTGCCAGGCGTGGGTCGCGTTCCTGGCGTCGAACTGCCGCTGCTTCGAGCGCCGAGCGCATGGCCGCTCTTATCGCTTCCGCATGGGCCACCCGCTCGCGCTGGGGAAGTTTATGTGGCGGCGGCTTGATCTTGCTGGTGTATGGCTCCGGCCTTCCGCTTCCCCGCAAGTACAGGTGCGGCAGGTCACGCGGAAATTCGGGCATTTAGCGCGAGGCCGCCTTTCGTTCCCGCAGGGCCGATGACAACGCTTCGGATGTGATGCGGGTGGAGCCGGCCAGCACCGCATCCTTAGAGGCTTCCTCGCTCGCGCGTGCCAGCTCGGCATGGCTGAGTCCTTCAGTTTCCCCCACGAGCCGAGGCCAGTCGAGATCCCCCGTTTCGAACAGGGCCAGCTTGCGCCGAAGGATTTCTTCCGCCAGCGGGGCGTCGGGAAGATGGTACTCGATGACGTCGTCGAAGCGCCGGAACAGGGCCCGGTCCAGCATCTCCGGGTGATTGGTAGCCGCCACGATGAGGCTATCGGAGGTATCCTTTTCCAGCAATTGCAGGAACGAGTTCAGCACTCGCCGGATTTCCCCAACGTCGTTCGACTGGTTACGATGGGCGCCCAGGGCATCGAATTCATCAAACAAATACACGCCGCGGGTTTGCCGGATTGCCTCAAAGACGAGCCGGAGCTTGGCGGCGGTTTCGCCCATGAACTTGGTGATCAGCCCTTCGAGCATGATCGTGAACAGGGGGGTATGCAGTTCGCCCGAAAGGGCGGAGGCCGTCATAGTCTTGCCGGAACCCGGCGGTCCAATGAAGAGAAGTTTTCGGCGTGGCTGAAGCCCGTGTTCGCGGAGCCGCTGTTGTTGGCGCTGCTCTAGCAAAACGCGCTGCAAACGTTCGGCGAGGACATCCGGCAGTGCCATATCGGCGAGCCGGATCGAGGGTGTCTGTACCGAAAGGACGTTCGCGAGGTCGCCGCGCGGTTCGAGAACGACGAGCTGCCCGGGGCGGTTCTGGACGGCGGCCGAACGCCGTTTGGCTTCATCGATGAGATCGCGAAGCTGCTGCGCGATGGCCCCATGTCCGAGCCGTGCTTCATGCGCGGCCGCTTGCATGGCGACCGACAGGAACTCCTGATCGTCCCCTTCGAGGTGGCTCTTGAGCAACGCGATCATGTGGCGGGACGTGCTCATTGGCTCTCCAGGTCGATGCCCAGGTGATCGCAGGGGGCATCCGCCAGGCTCTGCCGCACCCCCAGGTAGCGCTCGGTCGTCAGGATCGATTCATGTCCGAGCGAAAGCTGAATCTGCTCGATCGGAGAATGGCCGCGGTGCGCCAGCTTGGCGAAGGTCCGCCGCAGATCGTGTGGTGCCAGCTCGATTCCGAGCTGGTCGGCATAACCTCGGACCACCAAGTATACCGTCTGGGCGGTCAAGCTTGCGCCAAGCTCTCCCTTCTGCGAGATGGCGCGGAAGAGCTTCCCTTCTGTAATGCTCGCGGCGGCGGTCCAAGCATCAATGGCGGCCTTGGCCCAGGCAGGCATGGGAACACTGCGGATGCGGTTTCCCTTCCCCTCGATATCGACTATCACCCAGCGCCCTTCCCGCTGCTGGATACCATCGCTGGTCAGTTCGGCGATTTCGCTGCGTCGCAGACCGCAGCCAACCAGGAGGGCCAGCAGGGCGCGATCCCGCTTTGCCCGGAGCACACCGCCGACAGGCGCCCGCAGCAGAGCATGCGCCTGGTCCAGGTTCAGCCAAGTCCCGAGGTGGCGCCCTTTTTGACGGGCTCCTTTCAAGCCCGCAATGGTCGCTGCGGTGTCCGGCGCCAGGATACCGTTGGCGGCGGCTTCGCGCGCCAGTTTGCGAATCACCGTCAGGTGCAGGTTGACCGTAGAGGGAGCGATCCCGCGAGATTCGAGGTATGCGCGATACTGTTGCACGGTTTCTCGCGTAAAGCCTCCGGGTGCCGAGTGCTCCGACCAAGCCCGGAAGTCGTCCAGCGCTTTGCCGTATACGCGCCGGGAATGGCACGAGGAGACGCTCGCGAGCACTAGGGACCGGACGCTCACCCATCCCCAAACGGGCGGCTGATCCGCAGGGGGCGCAAGCTGGGGCAGCGAACTCGTAGGGCGTTCTCCTTTCCGGTCCGCAAACTGCGAAATCGCGGGCCATCCCGATGGCGGTCGGAATCCAAACTACTATTGATAAAATACTTTATCATAAGTGGATTGCGAGAAGTGCCTTAGTGTCTCCCGACTTAGTTCAGCGCCTCGTCCAGCAATTCTAATGCGCCTTCCCGGTCGAGTAGATGTGAAGTGAACTGACCGCCAAAATCCAGAAGACACTCCAGGCAGGCTCTCTCACAGGCGTTATCTGGCTGGCGGACACCCATAGAACTCTGCGCGCCTCTTCCAGCCATGGCCGGCCGAGCTTGAACAATTCAAAGCAGTGCCCCGCGCCCCCCGGCACGGTATTGTGCAGCAGAATGGTGAGCTTAAGCCTCGGCCGAGCGAGGCTTAAGCTCCAACTCAATCTCCCTACTATCGATCTCGAGGCGTTTCATTCTTGACGGCGCCTTGCGCGAG
>PMTT01000480.1 GCA_003167275.1 Bryobacterales bacterium
GGCACGCGCGAGATGGATGCCTCGGCGATTCGCGACTACTTCGCACCTTTGCAGAAATGGCTCGACGAACAGAATCGCGGGAAGCCGGTGGGCTGGTAAACCGTGGCACAGGCATCCTTGCCTGTGTTGGTTTCAAGGGGCCCAAAAAAACACAGGCAAGAATGCCTGTGCCACGTTACAGAAACTCTTCCGGCGCCAGGGCGCGCGGCGTCATTCTCGCCAGCCGGATCGCCCCCTTGAAGTAGTTCACGCGGTTGATGCGGACTCCCATCGAGCTGTGTCCAGCCCCTTGCGGGATGAGTTGGAGCGGCGCCTGTCCTTCCAGTACGCCGTCCACATAGTTGCGCAGTTCGTGGCCATCGTAGACCAGGGCAACGTGATGCCAGGCGCCCAACGAATGCAGCTTTTCGCGATCGATCAGGGCCTTCGACTCGCTTCCCGAAAGAGCGAAGCTGTCGAGGCACCAGCGGTCGCCGATCACGCGGATCTCGAACAGCATGCGGGTCTGGGTATCCTGGCCGGTCTTGGGGTCCCGCTCCTGCAGGTGGAAGAAACGCTGCTCGGCGGCGCCGCCCAAATCGGGACGAAAGACCACCTCCCAGGTGAAGGTCTCCGCGCCGGCAAGCGGGTGAACATCCACGAAGAGTGCGTCATCCTTGCCATTGAACTCGACCGCCTTTCTTTCCGGCGTGTCGATGACTCGCGGATGTCCGAGAATCGTCGTGGGGTGGCCGCCGATCTGGTCGAGACGGTCGAACCGCCACGTTTCGGCCGGGGGCGGAGTGTCGGCGCCGCCGAGAACCAGAACCCCGGCCAGGGCCGCGATCCACGCTACACTTGACCTGATCATGTCCAAAACCTCCGTACTCTCGTTCGATCAAACCGAGGGCGAACGGTTTCGTCCAGGATTCGAGCGGCGCATTCTGTACACCAGCCAACTGATGACCGTGGTCCTCGATATCGACAATGGCCCTTGGGCGGCGCCCGATCCCTACCATTCGCACCCGCACGAACAGACTACTTACATCGCCGACGGGGAGCTTCTGTTCTTATCCGAGGGCGACGAACCACGCCATGTGCGAGCCGGAGACCTGATCGCCGTCCCCTCCGGCGTTCCTCATTCTATCCAACTGCTCTCGCCGCGGGCCAGGCTGGTCGACAGCTTCAACCCGATCCGCGAAGACTTCCTGAAGGGGGAATAAGAAAGAAGAAATCTAGCCACCGATGAACACAGATGAACACAGATGAACACAGATGAACACGGATGAACACAGATGAACACNNATCTGTGTTCATCCGTGGCTAGATTTCTTCTTGCCCTTCATCGGTACGTCTTATCGTCCACTTTGCTCAGGTCCACGCTGTCGTCGAGCACTCCGAGCGTCACAATCGCGAACGTAAAGACGCTGGTCCCGGGTTCCAGATGGCCCCCAAATGCCTTCTCGGGATTCGCCAGCGTGATGTGGGCGTGAATCTTGCCGTCGATTACGTAGCCGTTCATGGCGATCAGGTCCGCGGGCGCGGTCGGGTCCTTCACGAACATATTCTTGGAGGGGAACGTCCGATTGCTCACCTGGTGCACCTGGTAACCGCGGACGGAGCCGGCGGCCGACAGGATCACCGCGTTCCGAATCTTCTCCTGCTTCACCATCTTTTCGATGCCCGCCAGCAAGTCCACATCGAACTTGAAGCGCAGGATCACCACCCGCTCGAAGTGCCCGGTAATCGCGTAGACATCCGGCACCTTGTCGCTGTTGGGCTTGGCGTCACCCTCCGGCGTGGGCGCCCGGTTCACGATTTCTCTGCGCGTCTGTTGGGCGCACACCACGCCCGCTACCGTCAGTATCAGTATCCAGTTCTTCATGCGCTATCAATTATCCTTCGATTTGTTACGCAGGGCCAATGCGCGGCCCAGGGGCCAGAACAGGCACCACCCCACGGTGCTACGCTTGGGGCATGGCCCGGTATGAAATCCAATCTGGGCGTCGAGCGCCAGGCTCACGCGCAACCCGCATCACACTCCTGATCATCCTGGTCGTTCTACTGTTTGGAACCCGTTCGCTGGCTTCCTACGCAATCGAAGTGGCCTGGTGGAAAGAACTCGGCCAATTCAGAACTTGGCTCAGCATGCTCTACTACGCGCTGGCGCCGGTAGCCGCTGCTACCGTGGTGGCCTTCGTGGCATTGTGGTTGACGCATGCGCGCGCCCTCAAATTCGCGGGCACATCGCTCCGCGAACATCGCCTGTACGCGCGGATCAGCATGCTGGTTGGGCTGCTCCTGGCTTACCTGATCGCGGCGTCATCCATCGATACGTGGACGGTGGTGCGCTTCGCCGGGTCGCGCGGACTGCCCGCCGTGGCCACTGCCTGGCACGATGCGATATTTCAGAAGCCCCTTTCTTTCTACCTCTTCGACCTGCCGTTCTACCTGCTGCTGCGGAGTTACGTGCTGGCGGTGGTGATCTTCTGCATCCTGCTTTATTGGGTTGCGGGGCGCGCCTGGCAACTGCGCTACCGCTTCCCCGAGATGCGCGAGTCGGGACAAATCGATCCCGCCATTTTCCGTCTGGAAGGCGGCCTGGAGTCGCGCTTCCTCCGCGGAGCGGGCGTGTTCCTGCTGCTGGCGATGGCGGTGCGGTTCTTCCTGGCGCGCTATGAAATGGTCTACAACGAGCACGGCTCGTTCCTGGTGGGTGTGGACTATGTGGACCAGCACATCGGCCTCCCGCTTCAATGGGTGCTGATCGTCGCGGCTGTAGCGGCTGCCGGCTTCGTCTGGTTAGGGCGGTGGAGACTGGCCGCCAGCATGGTGCTGGCGCTGCTGATCTCCTTCGTGGCCCCGCGCGCGGTGAGCGCGCTCTACGTCGGCCCCAACGAAATCTCCATCGAGCGGCCCTACATCGACACCCACATCCATGCGACGCGCAGTGCCTTCGGCCTGGAGCAGCAGGTTCAAGAGGTCGAGTTTAAGGCGCACCCCGAAGCTCCCATCGACGTGGCTAATAACAAGCCGACCCTCGACAACGTGAGGCTCTGGGACACGCGGGCGTTCCACGACACGATCACGCAGATCCAATCGATCCGCCCGTACTACGTCTTCCACGACAGCGATGTGGATCGCTATACCATCGACGGCCAGTACCGGCAGGTATTGGTGGCGCCGCGCGAACTTGACATCAGCCAGCTTCCCGGGGCGAAGGCCAGTTGGATCAATCCGGCGTTCATCTACACCCACGGCTACGGCATGGTGTTGGCGGAGGTCAGCCAGATCACACCCGACGGCCTGCCGGTGCTGCTCATCGACAATGCGCCCGCCGTGGTCAAGACCCCCACCCTGAAGCTCACCCGGCCCGAGCTCTACTACGGCGAGGTGACGCACGAGCCGGTCTTCGTCAACACTGCCCAGGAGGAGTTCAACTATCCCTCCGGGGAGGATAATGTGCGCTCCCGCTATCAGGGCCAGGGCGGGTTTCCGGTTTCTTCCTTCCTGATGCGCCTGGCGGCGACGGTCAGCGAGGCCGAGCCGAATATCATGCTGACCAACTACTTCACCGCCAACAGCCGCATGATGATTCACCGCCAGGTGCGCGAGCGTTTGCAGGAGTTGGCCGGATTCCTGGAATGGGACAAGGACCCCTACCTGGTGCTCTCCGACAGCGGACGGATGGTGTGGATGGTGGACGGATACACCACGTCCCAGGCGCACCCCTATTCCCGCAGCGTGTCGGCCGGCGACATGGGCGACGTGAATTACATCCGCAACGCTGTCAAGGCGACCGTGGATGCCTATGACGGTGAAACGCATTTGTATGTCTTCGCGCCGGACGATCCCATCATCTCCGCGTATGAACGGCTGTTTCCCGATCTGTTCCTCCCGGCCACGCGGATGCCGGCCGACCTGCGGGCGCATGCGCGCTATCCCGAGATGCTCTTCCGCATCCAGGCGGAGATCTATCGCACGTATCATATGCTCGACCCGCAGTCGTTCTACAACAAGGAAGATCTGTGGGACCTGGCGCGCCACTCCACGAGCCAGGCGGGCGGCGCCGCCGAACCGGTGGACCCCACCTACGTGATGGCCGCACTGCCAAGGGAGGACAATGCCGGGTCGGGCAAGGCCGAATCGGGCAAGGCCGAGTTTCTGCTGATGGTGCCGTTCACGCCGCGCACCAAAGACAACCTCATCGGCCTGATGCTGGCCCGCTGCGATGGCGACCACCTGGGCGAGATTGTGGTGCTGCTCCTCTCCAAACAGGAGCTGATCTTCGGGCCGATGCAGATTGCGGCCCGGATCAATCAGGAGCAGACGATTTCGCAGAACCTGACGCTCTGGAATCAGCAGGGGTCGCAAGTTCTCCGCGGCCAGACCCTGGTGCTACCGGTGGGCAACACGTTCCTGTATGTGGATCCGATTTATATCCAGGCTACCGAAGCGCGCATGCCGCAGCTCAAGAAGGTGGTG
>PMTT01000121.1 GCA_003167275.1 Bryobacterales bacterium
GGAATGATGGTGCCAATGGTGGCCCGCAGCGGCAAGTTTCAAAGGATTGCCACCGGGAGCCGCCTACTGCGATCCGCAGTCTTAGCTTTGGCGCAAACGCCTGATGGAGATTTCTGGATGGGCACCCGCGAGTCGGGCCTATTCCGCTTCACTGGCGGCAAAATGATAGCGATGAAACACGGGCTTTCCGATCTGAAGGTGAACTGCCTGCTTCCCAGAGGCGACCGCGACTTGTGGATCGGAACGGACACCGGCATCTTGCGCTGGAACGGGGAATCACTCAACACGAGGAGCATACCGGGGCAATTGCAGCACGTTCAAGCGCTTTCGATGATCATGGATCGGGACGCCAATATTTGGGTGGGCACGGATTCGCTCGGTCTGGTGCGCCTAAACGCCGACGGCGCCAGCTTCTTGCGCGATTCAGATGGCGTCTCTCGCGAAGCCGTGACTGTTGTTTTCGAGGACCGGGAAGGCAACATATGGATCGGCGGAGCCGACGGCATTGAGAGACTTGGCGACAGCGCCTTCGTGAGCTACTCCAAGCCGGAAGGTTTACCTACAGAAGGCAGCAATCCCGTGTGGGTCGATTCGGAGGACCGCTTGTGGTTTCCTCCTGAAACAGGAGGATTATGGTGGGTGAAAAATGGACACCCGGGACGAGTCATGCTGGACGGATTGGATCGCGACCAAGTCTATTCGCTGGCCGGTGCGGATGGCGAACTATGGATCGGCAGGCAGCGTGGTGGCCTGACACGGATCAGCCTGCGCGGCGGTAGTTTCCAAAGCAGAACCTATACAAAAGCGAACGGGCTGGCGCAGGATAGTGTCTACTCCGTATATCGGAGCCGGGATGGCGCCATTTGGGCGGGAACTTTGAGCGCCGGGGTTAGCGTACTTCGTAACGATAAGTTCGTTACCTACGCGCCTGACCGTGGTCTGGCATCGAGCACAGTTGCATCCATGCTGGAAGACTCCAACGGAACGATGTGGTTCGCCACGCCCAGCGGGCTCAGTTCGCTCTCGAAGGGAGGGTGGGCGTCCTATGGAGTGCGGGACGGCATTCCATCCGACAACATCAACTGTCTGCTTCAGGATTCGACCGGCACCCTATGGGCGGGAACTGCGTCTGGTCTCGCCTTCCGCGATGGCGGCACGTTCAAGACTCCGGTACGAGTTCCTGCGGACCTGACCACACAGATTTTGGGGTTGGCCGAGGACCGGTACGGCTGGCTTTGGGTCGCTACCTCAAACCGTGTGTTGCGGGTCCGCCGCGACGCGCTTCGGAGAGGCGCTCTCGCAGATGGCGATGTGCGCGAGTTCGGACTGTCGGACGGCCTAAGAGGAACGGAGGGCGTCAAACGGCATCAGTCCGTTTTTGGGGACCGCATGGGCCGGATCTGGTTTTCGTTGAATCGAAGTATTTCGATGGTCGATCCGGCACGACTGACGAGGAACTCGGCGCCGACGATTGTTCACGTTCAAGCACTCTCGTCAGATGGCGCTGCCGTCGACCTCGGTAAGACCGTCCGGCTGCTCGGGGGTCCGCGGAGGACTACCTTCAGTTTCGCGGGCTTGAGTTTATCCGCGCCGGACCGTGTGCGCTACCGCTACATGCTAGAAGGCTACGATCGGGAATGGAGCGTGTCGACCGCGGCCCGGGAGGCCTCTTACACAAATCTCCAGCCTCGGAGGTATCGATTTCGAGTGATCGCTAGCAATGCCGACGGTGTCTGGAGCCACGCCGAAGCATCGGTCGACTTTATGGTAAGTCCGCTCTACTGGCAGACATGGTGGTTTCTTGCGGTTGTCTTAGTCGCGATTCTACTCTTTGTGATGGCTGGGTACCGCCTCAGGCTCAATCTCTTAACGCAGAGAATAAACCTTCAATTCGAACAGCGACTCGCCGAACGTATTCAAGTCGCCAGAGATATACACGACACATTGATGCAGACGATTCAAGGCTGCAAGCTAGTGACCGACGACATGTTGACGAAGACCGGCGAGGAAATCCCAACCCGCAACACCGTCGAGAAACTCTCCGTTTGGCTTGGACAGGCGATCCAAGAGGGCCGGTTGGCACTGAGTTCGCTGCGAAGCTCAACTACGCAGCAAAATGACCTTGCCGAAGCGTTCCTGAGGGCCGGTGAGGAGTGCCGGTTAGAACGCGCCGTCGCGTTCGAGCTTGACGTCGATGGCACGGCACGGCCCCTTCACCCGATTGTCCGCGATGAGGTATATCGAATCGGCTATGAAGCCATCAGGAACGCGTGCGCTCACTCCGAAGGCAGCCAGGTGAAGGTCGAGTTGAGTTACACGCGTGGCTTGGTTTTGCGGGTTCTAGACAATGGGAAGGGCCTAGCGGCCGATATCGCGATCAACGGAAAAGCGGGCCACTTCGGTTTGATTGGAATGCGCGAACGGGCCGCGAGACTTCAGGCTAGGCTCACTCTGTCCAGCCCTCGCGGCTCGGGAACTCTCGTCGAACTTGTGGTTCAGGAACGGATTGCTTTTCCCCGATTCACGCGCGACCGTTCACGCCGGTTCGAAAGGATTAAGCGGTTCTTCGGTTAGCGCAGGGGGGGCAGCAAAAGTGAGCGGAACAGATTTCCAAGAAAATTGCTCAGTCTGCCCGCTTCGGCACACTGAAGTGGACCACGCGTCTGAATGCCAGCTTGGAATTCGAATCGGAGTTCCTCGGCGCGTACATGTTTTCAATAGCTTAGAGTTCGCCTGAAATGAGCGCTGCCCTCTTTACTCGGTTTGTTTAGGCTGTTTTGTTTGGGATTGGCTGGAACGTATTGAAAAGATGGAGCGGGAGACCGGGTTCGAACCGGCGACGTCCAGCTTGGGGAGCTGGCATTCAATCTCGTATTTAAATCAGTCTGCCCAGCTTCCGATAATCCCAGCGTTATGTAAACTTTCGCTACTTCTTCGCCGCCTTTGCTGCCCTGAAGGCTTCCCAGCGTTTCCGGGTGGCCTCGGCGATCCGCTCTCGCCCTTCAGCGCTCATCTTGCGCTTGGCTTTCGTGCCCGCCTTCTTCGCCGGCGTCTCCGTGGTCGCCTTCCTTTCCGCCCAGCGCTTGCGTTGGGCGGCGGCCATGCGGCTCCGCGTCTCAGTGCTCCTCACACCTTTTGGCTGGCCGCCGCCTGCGGCGTCAGCAGGCTCTGCCCTGCCGCCCAGTTCGCGCGTGATCTCGGCGATGCGTTCGCCAAGAAGCGCGTGTTGGTGCTGATAGCCGAACAAGGCGGCCTGCAACAAGTCTGCGTCAGAGCGTTTTGTGTATGCCATTGGATTCGATTATTATATGCGGCTGGTCCTAGCCCGTGATGCACGCCCCCCCGCCAGTGTTCCCTTCCCCACCGCCCTGATTGAACGACGTAAATCGCGCAAGAACGTGAGACTCCGAACGCGATCATTGTTGGTGCGCATTATCGTCCCTTTGACGAATTCCATTCCCGCGGTGCGATGTGCCCTCTCCGTGATGGGCGAGTACAACTCGAACCGCAAGCCGTAATCCAGCACCAGGATCGGCGAAAGCTTCCAGGTATCTTCCGCGTAGGCGTTCACGTCGTAGCGTGAAATCGCCGCCACACCGATCTGGTCGCCCTGCGGAAACTGCGGCGGCGCCACCGCCACCGTATAGGAAAATGCGCTGCCCGAAAGGAACGCGCTCAGTGTGTCCGGCAACTGCTGTCCCACGGCAATATTGTGGTTTCCGCTCGCCGATGTGATCGGAGCGGTCGCAAACGCCGCGCCGCCGCCGAACACGTACTGACCATTGGGGGCGATGCCGAAATACGTCGTGTCGCGGTTCGCCCGGAACTCCCCGCCGAACTTCAGCGAGTGCTGCCCCCGTGTCCACGAGAAGTTCTGCCGCCCCACGAACAGGTTGCCGAACGCCGCCGTGACCGATCCGCCGGCCCCGTCGAACGGTTCATACAACCCATCCGCAAACACCACCGAAGGATCCGTATGGTCCGGGGTCGGGAAACTCGGCGTTGTCCGCGTCACGCTTAGTGACGACTCCCAGGAGAAGTTGGGCGACGAAGTGTGCGCCCACGTCACCACCCCATTCCGCTGGTGATCGACATACCGCACGGCAAACGCCGGATCGATGGCGGTTTGGTCAGGATTGGTCGTGGGCCCGCGCAAGTCGTCCAAGCTGAATCGCGCCATCAGCTTGTCTTTAGATGACAGTTCGTGATCCAACCGAACCGACAATTGATCGGCACCGGTCAAGACAGGCGACGAGGTGGCGTACGTGCGCGCCCCAAACGGTCCGCCCGGATCGTTCGGCAACGGATAGCGGCTCAGGATGCCTGCCACGACCGGGTTGACAGCGACGTGAACCGTGTCCCCCGGAAACGCCGTGGTGTCGATTCCCTTGCGCTCGTCCGCCGTCGGGACCGGCAACACCTGCGTAGTGCCCAGCATCTGCCGGAACCCCTGATACTCCACGAAAAACGCCGTCTTGTTATGCACTAGCGGGCCGCCCAGCGTAAACCCGAACTCGTTCCGCCGGAA
>PMTT01000089.1 GCA_003167275.1 Bryobacterales bacterium
CAGAAACGCCGAGGGGTGGGCCGTCAAAGTGGATACTACACCCAATGCCCGTTTCGGCCCTGCCTCTCCTCTCAACCGTGTCTTCGCCCCGATCGAAACGGATGCTCCGCCGCCAGACCCGTTCTTGTCGATTCCGGCGACTGCCCGTTGATGTGGGGAAGTATCGATCTGGCATAATCGTATCCGGGCGGGAGAAGCAACTGATGACATTCGTCTCCATACGCGCCTTCGCGTTCGGTCGTGGTGGTATTTGCCCCAGTTCTTTCAATCCCTGGCCGACCCTGCGGACGAGACCGAAGGCTGATAGTGGGGCGGACCCCCTGGTCGGCCTGTTGCCAAGGGCGAAATCTTCACAACGAGCGAACGAGCCGACCGGGGGTTCGGCTGCGGACCAGGGGGTCCGCCCACCGGGCCGGTCGCGCCCCCGGTCCGCGTGATACCCTGTCCTTCGGAGCCCTAATGTCCCTTACGCGCGAAAAAGCTCAGCTCATGAGCGCATCCGAAATCGATCGGACCCTGGTCCGTCTGGCCCACGAAATCCTCGAAAAGACGAAAGACCTCGACAAGCTTGCCTTTATCGGTATCCGCCGGCGCGGCGTCCCCCTGGCGCAGCGCCTGTCCAGGAAGATTGAGACGCTCGAAAACCGCAAGATCCCGGTAGGCATCCTGGATATCAACCTGTACCGGGACGATCTCAGCACCGTGGACGTCAAGCCGGTGGTCAGCGCCACCGAGATTCCCTTCGAAGTCGCAGGCAAAGACATCATCCTGATGGACGATGTGCTGTATACCGGCCGCACCATCCGCGCCGCCCTGGATGCCTTGTTCGACCACGGCCGGCCGGCGCGCGTGCAGTTGCTGGTTCTGATCGACCGTGGCCACCGGGAACTGCCCATTGAGGCGAAGTTCATCGGGCGCCTGGTGCAGACCACCGATATCGAAATCATCGAGGTGAAGTTCCAGGAGATTGACGGCATGGAGAAAGTACTCCTGGTGGAACGCGCCGCGGCTGGGGCTTAGCCCATCATGCCTGCCGGACTGCTCGGAATCGAGGAGTTGGACCGCGCCGAGATCGAAGCCATCCTGGCGCGCGCGAAGGACTTTCAGCCCATCCAGAGCCAAACGTTGAAGAAGCTGGATACCCTTCGCGGGAAGATGATCGTCAACCTCTTCTACGAAGCCTCCACTCGCACCCGCACCAGCTTTGAGATCGCGGCCAAGCGACTGGGCGCCGACGCGGTTTCGATCACCGCGTCTGGCTCCAGCGTTTCCAAGGGCGAATCGCTGGTGGACACCCTGAACACCTTGGCGGCCATGCGGCCGGATGCCATCGTGATGCGCCACGCCGCATCGGGGGCGCCGCACTTCCTGGCCCGCCACCTGCCCACCCCCATCATCAATGCGGGCGACGGGACCCACGAGCACCCCACCCAGGCGCTGCTCGACGCGCGCACCATTCTGGACCGCCGCGGCGCGCTGGAGGGCCTGCGGGTGGCCATCATCGGAGACATTGCGCACAGCCGCGTAGCGCGCTCCAACGTTCACCTGCTCTCGAAGTTCGGCGTGGAGCTCGTGCTGTGCGGTCCTGCGTCGCTGCTTCCGGTGGAGTTGGCGCAACTCGCTCCGGGGGTGCACCTCACCACCGATATTCGCGAAGCCATACGGAATGCCGACGTCATCATGATGCTGCGCGTACAACTGGAGCGCCAGCATGAGGCGTCCTTCCCCGCGAGCGAGTATTTCCAGTTCTACGGACTGCGGCTCGAGCATCTCGACCTGGCGAAGCCGGATGCCATCGTGATGCACCCGGGGCCCATCAACCGGGGCCGCGAGCTGTCTTCCGAAGTCGCCGATTTCCAACGCTCCGTGATCCTCAACCAGGTGGAGAACGGCATCGCCGTGCGCATGGCGGTGCTCGAAAAGGTGATTGGATAGCCATGCCGATCGTCATCAAGAATGGGCGCGTGATCGACCCCGCGTCCCACACCGACCGCATCGCCGATGTGCTGATTGTGGACGGCCGGATCGCGGGCGTAGCGCCGAACCTCTCCTCGCCGAGGGCGGAGGTTTTCGATGCCGCCGGGATGGTGGTGGCGCCGGGCTTTATCGACATGCATGTGCACCTGCGGGAGCCCGGCTTCGAGCACGCCGAGACCATTGAAAGCGGATCCCGGGCGGCCGCGGCGGGCGGCTTCACGTCCGTCTGCGCGATGCCCAACACCAAGCCGGTGAACGACAGCGCCACCGTCACGAGCTACATCGTGGAGCGCGCGCGCCGCCGCGCGGTGGTGAATGTATTCCCCATCGGCGCGATCACCAAAGGCAGCGCCGGCGAGGAACTGGCGGCCATCGGCGCGATGAAGGCCGCGGGCGCGGTGGCCATCTCCGACGACGGACAGCCCGTGATGAACGCACGGGTGATGCGGCGCGCCATGGAGTTCGCGCGGTCGTACGATTTGCCGATCATCCAGCATTGCGAGGATCTCAACTTGAGCGCCGGCGGCGATATGCACGAGGGCGCGAAGTCCGTGCGATGGGGCCTGCGCGGCATTCCCGCGGCGTCGGAGGACGTGATGGTGGCGCGCGACCTGGTCTTGGCCCAACTGACGGGCGCGCGTTACCACGTGGCGCACATCTCGACGCGCAACGCGGTCGGGATGGTGGACTACGCGCGGCAGCAGCGCCTCGCGGTGACGTGCGAGACTACGCCGCACCACTTTACGCTTTGCGATGAAGAGATGCCGGCGTACGACAGCAACTACAAGATGAAGCCGCCGTTGCGGTCGGGGTGCGACCGGGGCGCGGTGGTGGATGGCATCGTGGCGGGCACGGTCAGCGCGATTGCCACCGACCATGCGCCGCATCCGGGCAGCGAAAAGATGCAGGAGTTCGAGCGTTGCCCGTTCGGCATCATCGGACTGGAGACGGCCCTGGCACTGGCATTGGAAGAGTTGGTGCATCCGGGGAAGATCACGCTCAACCGGATGGTGGAATTGTTCACGACGGGTCCCGAGTCCGTGATGCGGCTGGGACGTGGCACGCTGGAACCGGGTGCGCCGGGCGACGTGACGATTTTCAGTACGGAGGTGAGCTGGACATACGATGTGAACCAGTCGCACTCGCGGAGCCGAAATTCCCCCTTCCACGGACGGACGTTCCGAGGGGGCCCGGTGGCGACGGTGGTGAACGGCGAGATCGTGTGGAGGCGGACGTGATCACCCACATCGAGATCGAGGGGTTTAAGAGCTTTCAGAAGGTGTCTCTCGATCTTGGTGCGTTGAATATCTTCGTCGGCACGAATGCTAGCGGGAAGAGCAATTTCTTCGATGCATTGCGGGTGTTGCAGGGGATCGGGTACGGCTACACCATTGACGAGATCTTCAATGGAAAGCCGAAGAGCGCCAAGAGCGAGGTGTGGGATCCGATTCGGGGCGGCAGCGCCAATGCGGGCTTTCTTCGGGGGAATCAGGGAGGCGGAGGGAAGCTGGTCCGCGATATTGTCAAGTTGAAAGTCAGGATTGAGTCGCCGGAGGTAAGCGAACCTCTTACCTACGCCGTTTCGATTGCCAGCCGTGGAGGTGTTTTGAGGCGTGAGAGCCTTCTGCTTGGCGAAGCGAAGATCTTCGAGACGACGCACACCACAAGATCGCCAACCATCTCTGTAGATTATTACGGTGAGGGGCGTCCGTCAAACGAGCGGTTCGAAAAGACGCGCCCGGTGTTGCACCAATTACTAAACTATCGGCGGGCATCCGAACAACACCGGGATCTGATTGAGACCTGCACGCGGCTACTGGGCAACGCGCAGTTCTTGAATCCCGCCCCATCCATCCTTAGGGACTATTCGGCGGCGCCCGTGGTAAAAAGAATTGGCGAACGGGGCGAAGGCTTTGCCGCTCTAGTCAAATCGATTATGGCCGACGAAGATGTCGGCGACGCATATCTTTCGTGGCTCAAGGAACTCACTCCCGTCGAAATCGATACAGTGATTATTCTCCAGGGGGCTATTCAGGACTCGCTATTCGCGATCAAGAGAAGGGGCCTAACCTTCCCGGCGCCGGTGTTGTCCGACGGAACGCTGCGTTTCTCTGCTATCGCCGCAGCTTTCTTCCAGGCCGACATGCCGGAGACTCTGCTGATTGAGGAGATTGAAAATGGCATCCACCCTACGCGACTTAGGCTATTGGTGGAACTGCTCAAGTCCGAGTCCGAGAACGGCCGTCCGCAGGTGATGGCCACATCGCATTCGCCACTCGTTCTTGCCTGGCTCGACGAAAATGACTATAAGACCGTGTTCCTCTGTCAAACCGACGAAAAGACGGGTGCTTCGACGATCACGCCATTTGCGTCGATCCCCGGATTGATAGAACTGGCCCGCGAACAGTCGGTTGCCGATCTTTTCGCTGAAGGCTGGATGGAAACCGCGCTTTGAGTTGCAACGTCCTGATCATCCCGGAAGATCCCACGCACAACGGCGCGATCTTGAGTCCCCTCGTGTCTCGGATCCTGGAGGAATGTGGGAAAACCAACGCGAAAGTGAAGATGCTCCTCGATCCCAAGGTTCACGGTTTTGAACACGCATGTGGGAGCATGCCGCAAATCGTGAGAAGGTATCGTCGTTTCGACCTGCTTCTCTTCCTGGTGGATGCGGACGGAAAAGACCGCTCAGGCAGATTCGAGCATCTTGAATCCGAGGCCGCCGCGCAAGGTGTCAAACTCATCTGCTGCGCGGCGAAGGAGGAAGTCGAAGCGTGGCTCCTTGCCGGCCATGTCGCCAAGCTCAACGTGTCGTGGCCTAAGGTCCGAGACGACGTTTCCGTGAAGGAGAACGTATTTGCTCCGTTCCTGCGGAGGTATAGGGGTCCGCGCCGAGCAGGCGGGGGCCGCAAGTCTCTCATGAAGGAGACCCTGACCAACTATCAGGGCCTCCTCAAGCGCTGTCCGGAACTGGCCGACCTTCGCGATCGCATATGCCGATCGCTCGGCGCGGGCTAGCCAGAGCCTACGCTCCCATCTCCCGGCGGATCGCGTCCGCGATGCTGGCGCTGAAGCTCTCCACCCGCTCCAGGTCGGGGCCTTCCACCATCACGCGCGCCAGCGGTTCGGTCCCGGAGAAGCGCACCAGCACGCGGCCAGTGCCGTCGAAGGCCGCTTCCACGCGGCGGATCTCCTCCGCAATCGCAGGGATCTCCAAAAGTCCCTTCTTCTCGCGCACCCGGACGTTGACCAGCCTCTGCGGGTAGACCGAGAGGTCCGCCGTCAGTTCGTCCAGGCCCACGCCGGCCCGGCGCGCGATCTCGAACAGGCGCAGCGCCGTGAGCATGCCGTCGCCGGTCGTGGCATATTCGCGAAAGATGACGTGGCCCGACTGTTCGCCGCCTAACGTGGCGCCGCGCCGTTCCATCTCCTCCAGCACGTACTTGTCGCCCACCGGCGTGCGGACCATCTGGATCCCGCCGCGCTCGAACGCCCTCTCCAACCCCAGGTTGGCCATCACCGTGGATACCACCGTGTCTCCCGCCAGGTGTCCGGCGGCCTTCA
>PMTT01000319.1 GCA_003167275.1 Bryobacterales bacterium
GCGCCGGCCGAAGCGGTTCAGGTGGGCGATGGACCGCTGCACGTGATTCCGGCGACTTCCGAGCAGATGTTCCTGGATATCAAGCCCGCCATGCTGGCCGGGCTGCCGCGCTACAAAGGCGAGATGGAATTGACCAATCACTCGGCGGGGTCCATCAGCTCCGAAGCTTATTTGAAACGGTGGAACCGCAAGAACGAGCTGCTGGCCGACGCCGCCGAGAAGGCTTCGGTTGCCGCCGAACTGCTGGGCGGCCTCCCGTATCCGATGGAGCGGCTGACCCGCGCCTGGACGCTGGTGATGGGCGGCCAGTTCCACGACATCCTCCCCGGCACCGCCACCCCCAAGGCCTATGAATTTGCGTGGAACGACCAGGTGCTGGCGATGAACCAGTTTGCAGGTGTGATGACCAGCGCCACCGAGTCGGTCGCCTCCGGACTGAATACCGAGACCAAGGGCACGGCGGTGGTGGTGTATAACCCGCTCTCCATCGCCCGCGAGGATGTGGTGGAAGCTACGGTCTCCTTTCCAAACGGGATGCCGAAGGCAGTTCGCGTGGTCGGACCGGCGGGGACGGAAGTCCCTTCGCAGTTGGCGGGCGACAAAGTGTTGTTTCTGGCCAAGGTTCCCTCGGTCGGGTATGCCGTGTTTGACGTGCAGGCGGCGGATGCTCCTGCGGCGGTTGCGTCGAAGCTGAAGGTGACCGAATCGACCATCGAGAACGAGCGCTACGTGGTGAAGCTCGATCAGCGCGGCGACGTCTCCAGCATCTTCGATAAGAGCATCCGGAAGGATCTGCTGCTACAGCCTGCGCGGCTGGCCATCAGCACGGACAATCCTGCGCAATGGCCCGCATGGAACATGGATTGGGAAGACGAGACCCGTGCGCCCAGACAGTACGTCGGCGCCGATCGCATCGTGCCTCCCGCTCCCAACGCTGCTCCGGGACCCAATGGGCGTGCGGCGCAGCCGACTCGCATCGCGGCCGAACCGCCGAAGGTGCGGATCGTGGAAAACGGTCCGGTGCGCGTGGCAATTGAGGTCGCCCGCGAGGCTGAAGGATCGAAGTTCGTTGAGACCATCCGGCTGGCGGCCGGCGACGCCGGTAATCGCGTGGAGTTCGCCAACTCCATCGACTGGCAGACCAAGGAAGCCAACCTGAAGGTGGTCTTCCCGCTCTCGGCGTACAATACCGTGGCGACCTACAACTGGGATATCGGCACCATCCAGCGCGGCACGGAGAATCCCAAGAAGTTCGAAGTGCCTTCGCACCAGTGGTTCGACCTGACCGATGAGAGCGGCGCATTCGGCGCGACCGTGCTCTCCGACTGCAAGTTCGCATCCGATAAGCCCGACGAAAATACCCTGCGGCTCACGCTGATCCGCACGCCCGGCACGCATGGCGGCTATACCTACCAGGGCGCGCAGGATGTGGGCCACCACGAGATCGTCTACGGCCTGGCCGGACACAAAGGCGACTGGCGCCAGGGCCAGACCGACTGGCAGGCGCTACGCCTCAACCAGCCGCTGATCGCCTTCGAAGCCGGGAAGCATGCGGGGGCGCTTCAGAAGAGCTTTTCGCTGATGAGCGTTTCGAACAGCCGCGTGCGTGTGATGGCCGTGAAGAAGGCCGAGAAGGGCGACGAAGTGATCGTCCGCATGGTGGAAGTGGACGGCAAACCGGAACAGGATGTCCACGTGAAGTTCGCCACTCCGATTACGGCCGCTCGCGAAGTGAACGGCGCGGAGGAACCGGTCGGCGCGGCGACCCTGGCCGATGGCGCCCTGGTCACCTCATTCACTAAGTTCCAGCCGCGCACGTTCGCGGTGAAGCTGGCCGCTCCGGCTGCCAAGATCGCGGCGGTGAAGTCACTGCCGGTGAAGCTCTCTTATGATGTGGCAGTGGCGAGCAACGACGACACCCGGCCCGAGGGCGGTTTCGATGCGAAGGGGAACGCCCTTCCGGCCGAAATGCTGCCCGCGGAGCTGACTTTCGGCGCCGTCAAATTCACCCTGGCGGCCGCCAAGACGGGCACGCCCAACGCGGTCGCGGCGAAGGGTCAGACGATCGATCTGCCGGCCGGAAAGTTTAACCGCGTCTATGTGCTAGCCGCGTCTTCGGACGGCGACCAGACCGCTACTTTCAAGGCCGGCGACCAGGCCGCGAATGTGACCGTCGAGGACTGGGGCGGCTTCATCGGTCAGTGGGATGCCCGGATGTTCAAGGAAGTGGAGGCTCCGCGATCGTGGGCGGTGTCTGCTAACCCACCGGAGGGCCCCGTCCCGCAGTCGAGAACGCGCGCGCCGCGGTACCCGGAGGATTTCCTCGGGATCAAGCCTGGTTTCATCAAGCGCGCCGATGTGGCGTGGTTCGCTTCGCACCATCACACGGCCGAGGGCAAGAACGATCCGTACGCTTATTCGTACTTGTTCGCTTACCCCATCGAGATCCCGGCGAACGCCAAGACGTTGACACTGCCGGACAACGACAAGATCCGGATATTGGCGGTGTCAGTGGCCGATGAGAGCAAGACGGTGACGCCGGCGCAGCCGCTGTACGACACGCTCAAATGAGCGCGGGGAGGATGCGCTATGCTCAGAGTGTATGCTTGAGCTAATCGCTCCCATCGGCGCCGCGAGAAGACCACAGATCAATGCAGCCATAACGGAAGTCGTGAAGGAATTCTCGCCCGACGTTGTGCACATCCGTTACGACCTCAAGCCCGACTGGAGCGGGGATCCGGCGGTCTATTTCCGCGTGCTCCTGTCAGACGAAGCTAGTTCGAAGCCGGGGGTAGTATCACGCAAGCTGGAAAAGCGCATGGAGGAGCTTTTGGATTTTCTTTGGTTGGAACTCTTCGCCTACTATAATTTCCGGAGTGTGTCGGAGCAAGCCGTTCTTCAGGAGAAGTCTTGGGCGTAGACCATGGCTTCCCGGATGATCTGCTCGAGCAGGCGTACGATCTGGCACACAAGGAGGCTACTGACCCAAAGCAGGCCAGCCTCCGGCGTGCCGTATCAACTGCATACTACGCCCTATTCCATCTCTTGATCGATGAGGCCGTTGGTAATTGGGCCGTGGAAAGGCAGAGGAGCATCCTCGCCAGGACCTTTGAACACGGCAAGATGAAAGGGATTTGCGACGCAGTTCTGAGAGCCGTCAAGAGTGGCGCAACTCTTCCACCGGAGTTGCATATTGTCGCGCACGCCTTCATCCGGCTACAGGACCACCGGCAAACGGCTGACTACGACAACTCCAGGCATTGGGTGCGCAGCGATGTCGTGGACGTTCTGACCCTGGCAACCAATGCCTTCAGCGCATGGCGGGCGATCAGTGGGCAGGACGCCGCTCAGGACTTTCTGTTGCAGTTGTTCCTGCCGAAAATGCCGAGGCAGTAGCCACAGATCACTCCGACCGCAGTGAATGCATCGGGTCGGCGGTCGTGGCGCGGCGCGCGGGAAGGTAACAGGCGAGCGCGGTGGTAGTCACAGCCAACAGCGCGACGGCCGCGAATGTCACCGGGTCCAACCTGCCGACGCCATACAGGAGGCTTCCCAGCATCCGCGACAAGCCGGCGGCGCATAGCAGGCCGATGGCCGCGCCGGCGAGGCACAATGTCAGTCCCTGGCCCATAATCAGACGCACCAGGTCCCACGACCTGGCCCCCAACGCCATCCTCATGCCGAACTCATGCATGCGCTGATTCACCGAATACGCAATCACTCCGTAGATGCCGATCGTGGCCAGCAGCAGAGCGAGCGCCGCAAACAGCCCCACCAGATAAAGGGCGAATCGCTGGCTGGAGACGGAGGCATCCGCAATCTGATCCATGAGGCGGAGATTGGCAATCGCGAGGCCGGGATCGAGCTGCCGCACCGCGAGACGTAATTGATTGGCGAGCGGCGCCGGGTCGGAGTTGGAGCGCACCGCCACCGACATGTCTCCGAAAGGAAACGGCATCTGCGCGAGGGGCCACCAGAAAGCCGGCTCCGCGCCACTGCTGTCAGGCCGGTCTTTGACATCCCCCACAACCCCGACAATCCGAACCCAATCCTTCTCCTGCGGTTTGTCGCTGTAGGTAATCCGCTTTCCCACGGCATCCTCGCCGGGCCAGTAGCGCCTGGCCATGGTCTCATTGATCAGAATCACGGCCGGGGTGTCCTTATCGTCGTGCGCCGTAAAGAATCTGCCGCCGAGGAGCGGAATGCCCATGGCGCGGAAATAGTCGAGCGAGGCGACGTGGTAGCGGGCCGTAGTCTTCCTGCTGAATTCGGGGGGACGGCCTTCCACTCCGAATCCACCGTAGTTCTCGTCATAGCCGGTCCACGGCAAGTCCGATCCGACACCGGCGGACTGTGCCCCAGGAAGAGATTGGAGGCTTGCGATCAGATGTTCGTGGAATTGGGCGATTTGCGCGGCGGTGCGGTAGTGTTCGGAGGGCAGCGAAAGCGAAGCGGTAAGGACGTGCTGAGGGCGAAACCCGGGATCGGCTTGCAAAAGGTTGACGAAACTGTGGAGCATCAGTCCGGCGGCGATCAGGAGCACGCATGCGAGCGCGGTTTCGCCGACCACCAGGAAGTTGCGCAATCTCAATTGACGGCCGCTGCCGGTTGCGCCGCGCCCGCCTTCCCGCAGGCTCTGCTGCAGGTCGGTCCGCGACGCGGTGAGCGCCGGCACGAGTCCGAAGAGAAGCCCAGTCACTATGGCGACAAGCAGTGTGAATGCGAAGACGGCCGAGTCCAGGCGGATCTCCGAGGCCCGCGGGAATCCCGCAGGCAAGCAAGCGACCAACGCCCGAACTCCGGCCACGGCGAAGACCGTTCCTAGGGCGGCTGCGCCGAAAGCGATCGCCAGGCTTTCCGTTAGCAACTGGCGGACGATGCGCCCGCGCGCCGCGCCGAGCGCCGAGCAAACCGCAATCTCCCTCACGCGGGCGCTGGACTTTGCCAGCAGAAGATTCGCCGCATTCACGCAGGCGATTAACAGGAGCACACCCACGGCGCCCAGAAGCACCAGAAGCATACGCTGGGAGCGTCCCACCATTTCGCGGTAGAGCGGCACCAGGAACACTCGCCAATCCTTGCCAGTGTTCTCGTGCGCCAGTTGGGTGAGAACTGCGCTCAGGTCCGCGTTACCCTGTTCCGGAGAAATGCCCGGCTTCAGGCGACCGATCCCTTCCATGAAGTGCGAGCCTCGTTGGGTAGAATTGCCGTCGTAGGGAAACGGGAGCCAGAGGTCCACGGTGTCGCCGTCGGCCACGGCATGGTAGTCGTTGCCAGGATGCTGGACGCCGGGCGGCATCACTCCCACCACGGTGTATGGCTGGGCGTTCAGCAGGATGCTGCGGCCGAGGATCGCGGGGTCGGACGCGAAACGGTTGCGCCACAGGCGATCGCTGAGGAGCGCCTGGCGGGCCTGCGCCGGGATCTCGTCGCTGGTGGTGAACTCGCGGCCGCGGGCGGGGCTGAAGCCGAGCACGCGGAAATATCCACTGGTGACACGGAAAGCTTGCAGCATGACGGGGTCGCCGGCGCCGGAGAGTTGCATGTCGGCCCGGACGATGCCCGCCAGGCTGTCGAAAGTCCGATTACGCGTGCGGAAATCGCGGAGGTCCCAGGGGTTCAACGGGAACTTGGCAAAGGTATCGCTGTTGAAAAAGATGCGGACGATGCGATCGGGCTGCGCGTACGGGAGCGGCCGCAGCAGAACTCCCTCGATGACGCTGAAAATCGCGCTGTTGGCGCCGATGCTCAAGGCCAGGGTGAGCACGATGACGATGGTGAATCCGGGAGTCCGGAGCAGGGTCCGAACGGCGTAGCGCAGGTCGTTCCAAATGGATTCGAGTCGATTGGTTTGGCGCATATCGCGGCATTCCTCCTGATGAATTTGAGCAAATCCTCCGAGGCTGCGTTGGGAGGCGGTGAGCGCTTCCCCGTGAGGCATTCCTTTGGCGAGATTTTCCTGCACCTGTTGCTCGAAGTGGAAGGCGAGTTCGCGATCGAGGTCGCGCTCCACGCGGGCCCGGCGGAAGAGCGAGCGAAGACGCAGGAGGGAGACGTCCACGAGGCGGCGGAGATACATCAGGCCGTCTCCCGGGCCAGGCGAATCACCAGTCCGACGGCGTTCGAGAGGCGCTCCCACTGCGCCAGTTCCTTTTTCAATTGTGTGCGGCCGGCGCGGGTGAGGGTGTAAAACTTGGCATCCTTCCCGCCCTCGGTGACGCGCCACTCGGAGCGGATCCAGCCTTGCTGTTCAAGGCGATGGAGAGCGGGATAGAGAGCTCCCTGGCTGACCTGCAGGACTTCGTTCGAGACTTGCTGGATGCGTTTCGCTATGGCCCAGCCATGCTGCGGCTCCAGCGAGATGGTGTTGAGGATCAGCAGGTCTAGCGTGCCATGGATGAGATCCGACGGTTTGCTCATGCAGTTCCTGGAACCCCTAATCGATCTACAACAGATGCCTAAACTATTTACAACAGACGGAGGAAGAGGGAAACGGTTAGTTCGAATTCGGGTTCGGGCGGTCTGCCCGGCCGCAGTCGCGTTGGGGGTGGCCATTCTGCCGGCGGACGGGTCTATTTCAGCCGTCGGCGGGCGATCTCTTCGTCGTAAACTCTGTTCACGCGTTCGAGTCGATCGATCAGCCCACAGAACACGACCTCTGGAGTCATAGAGCGAAGTTCGTCATCGGAAAGGGCTTCCAGATGCGATTTCCAAGTGGCCTCGACCCCCGGGTTGGTGAGTTGACGTTCAAGTACGCTTGTGGCGTGCAGATTCTGTTTGACCGGCACCATTATCTGCCAGCGGTGCGTTTGCGCTGGGTAATTGCGATCCTCCTCGGGGATTTCGCAAAGATCCAAGTAGCAGGGGATCCCGGCTGCTTCGACTACGCCTCGGGCTTCCGAGATCAAGCGCTGTGTCTCAGGCCCCACTTCGTATGACCACACTTCAACTGCCTCATCCTGCCAATCGGGTTTTTCTTCGACACCGGGCACCTCACGTTCATGCTCTGGGTCGTCAATCTCTGCTTCGTCGTCCCCCGTCTCTTCATCAAGCAGATCCGGCGGTCCGGGAATCGTCGTCTGAACTTGTCGCTTATCCCGCGGTCGAACCAGATTTCGACTGGCAACCTCCAGATCGAAGATCTTGTGCGCCGCTGGGACCAGATCGGCGCGGTCGATCTCGAGGAGTCCTTCGTCCGAAAGCGCGGCATAGTGTTGGCGCAAATAGTCGGGATCAAGCTGCATTTCGGTCACCTCACGCGAGAACCATTAGTCTAACGCGAGGTGACGCCCGGCGCTATACCGACTGCCGCGTGCCTGAAGAATCGAAAGTAAACTG
>PMTT01000192.1 GCA_003167275.1 Bryobacterales bacterium
GTCTCGGTGAAGAAGGAGATGGTGTGGCGGAAGTTGCCGATATTGTCGATGTAGCCGGGATACCAGACGTCGAAGGTCTCCTGGTGCATGGAGCCGGTGAGGCCGTGGTCGTCGAGATGCTGCGCAATCGACATGCCGATGAGGTTGAGCCACCGCAGCATCAACGGGTGCATGTTCCCCGAGATGGGGTCGGCGAACGGAGGAAGGTAGATGCGCCCGGGGAAGGGCGCGGTCTGGTGCTGCGTGTAAAACACCAGCGGCTGGGTCTCCAGCGTGGCCTTGGTGATCTCCCGCGATTCGAGCATGTTCAGCATGTACCCGTCGCGGTTGTTGTCGTGGCCGACGTACTCCTGCCAGAGCGCCGGCAGAGGGCTGACCTCGTAAGGCGTGCCGAGGTTCTGGCGATACCATTCGGCTACGATGGTCTGCCCGTCGGGATTGATGGAGAACCACAGCTCGATGATCAGGTTCTTGCGAATGGTCTGGAATTCGGGCTCTTCGCTGGCCACCAGGTCGTGGCCCAGTTGAATGGTGTGCTGATGATTGGCGACCTCGCTGGCATGCAGGCCGCCATCGATATGGATAATCGGCTTGATCTCGCGCGCCAGGGTGTGGGCCTGTTCGTCGGAGACGCCGCGCGCGAGGGCGAGCCGGCGCGAGACGTCTTTGTAGTGGTCCAGTTGCGCCAGGTTCTCCGGGTCCGAAATGAAGGCGATGAACCAGTCCCGTCCCTGGGTGGTCTTGCCGACGTCCACCAGCTTGATCCGCTTGGAAGAGGCGGCGAGCTTGCGGAAATAGCCGAGGGAGTCTTCATAGGTGGCGAGATAGAAATCGTCGCCCGGCTTGTGGCCGAGGACAGACTCGGGAGTAGGGATTTGAGCGAAGGCGGTAGCGGCGAGGAGGAACACCAGGCACCCATTTGTGATAGTGTCTGGGCAAGCTAAAGCATACCCCACAAGAGTCTTCTTCATGGCACCACCGCCAGTTTGTATTGATCGAGCAGGTCTTCCAGCTTCGAGGCGCTGAAGTCCTTCGTCCTCAAGTCCACGGCGAACTTCTTCAACTGCGCCGAGTACGCCGCTTCTCCCCGCGCTACCGCGGCATCCTCCACCTGCGCGCGCAGATCGTCCAGCAGCGGCAGCCGATCGCGCTGGAACGCGTCCAGCGCGGTCTCCAGCGCCTTCCCCCGCTCCGCGGCACTCGGTCCGCGAGCCGTGAACCAGGCGCGGTTGGCATCCAGCAGCCGGGTCAATTCGCCCTTCACCGATTCCGCCTCTCTTCTCCACGCCGATTGCTGCGCATTCCCGCCGCCCCCGCGTCCGGTCCTCTCCGGCGCTTCGGGCGCCATCGACGGGTTGTAGAACAAGGCGTTGAAGACGAACTTGTAAGTGCCGTGCGATTGTCCGCGCCACTGCGGACGGAAGCCCAGCAGGATGATGTGGCCCGTCCCATAGTTGGCGTCCAGCGCCGCCGCTTTGCCTTCGATTAAATCCGCGCCCAGCAGGAAGCCGCTGATGAGCGGGTTGCGGTCCTTGATGTAACTGGCCAGCACCCTGCCGCGAAAACCGGTCCGGGTATCGAATACGGGATTGCGCTCAAACATCACCGGCACGCTCGCCGGCAACCCCGCCACCACGGGATGATTGGGTTCCTTGATCTCCACACGCAGCAGCGAGCCGGAGCAGAAGAACTGATCCTGTCTCAGGTTGGCCACCACGTTGGTCACCGCCAGGTTGAACTCATCGATGGCGAACATGCTGGCGTTGCCCAATGCCACCAGCGTGCCGCCCTGGGTGACGAAGTCCCGCAGCGCCTGCGCGCCATCCTCGCCGATTCCGCCGGCATACTGCCCCGGTACGGTTCCCGGCCGCATCCCGTCCACGATCTGCCGCGTTCCCGATTCCGCGAACACGATCGTGTCGAACTGTTCGCGCAGGTGGCCGGACTGGATGTCGGCGTTGTGGAGCCGCGTGAAGGGAAAGCGGAACTGCTCGAAGATCCAGCGTGTCCAGCCCTCATCGATATTGCCGTTCCAAGACTCGTAGATGCCCACGCGCGGCGCCTTCACGGGCCACGCACCCTCCGGCGCTTCCTTGAGCGAGGTGGCGTTGACGCCGTCCTTTTGGAGCAGCGGCGCAACGTTCCCCTTGGCGTAAATGGTGCTCTCCGATTTCGCGAAGCTCACGGTCCCGCCGGCAGCCAGAACGTCGTTCACTACGCGGAGGGCCGCATTGGAGTTATGCGAAAACGCGAACACCGGACCCGAGCCCTCTACTTTGCCCTGGATCGGATCGACCTTCTCGATCTTGCGCAGCGTGCGCCGCGTGGCATCGTTGACCGGCTCGGCGACGGCCACCACTTCCACTCCCATCTGGAGCGGTAGAGTCCAGCCGGTCACGTCGTAAGGCAATTGCGCAGGTGCCGCCTGGGCGCCGGCTGCCGCGTCGCCCGCCGCACCGCCACCTCGGCCTCCGGCTCCGCCTCCACCGGCTGCCCCGCCGCCGCCACCTCGCGCGCCGCCGCCACGC
>PMTT01000629.1 GCA_003167275.1 Bryobacterales bacterium
TTCCTCCCCGAAGCCGGCGACCGTGGGCGAATTGGCCAACGTGGCACAGGTGCCACCGGCTGAGGTGAAAGCCGTAGTCGAGCATTTCCGCCAGGAAGGGTGCAATTTCCTAACATCGCCCGATCGCGAGTTGACCGATGACTCGGTGATCGATATCAGCCATGAGAGCCTGATCCGCCGCTGGAAGCCCCTGAACGAATGGGCGACGGACGAGTTCGCCTGGGGGGAGTGGTACCGGCGTCTCGAAGATCGGATCTCGATCGGCGTTCGCTATATCGTCGACCCCGAGCTCGAGTCCGCGCTGCAAGCGCGGGAAAAGGGCCGATGGAACGAGGCTTGGGCAGAAAGGTATCGGACGGAGCAGGATGACGCCAAGTGGCCCTACGGCGAGGTCATCCGCTTTCTCGAGAAGAGCAAGCAGCGGCACGAGTGCCCGCGCCACGCAGTTCAAGGTTTCTGATCGAGCTTCAGCAGCACGCGCCTGCGCGCTTCCAGCTTACCTGCTTCGGCCTCGCGGCCCAGCTTG
Source organism: Bryobacterales bacterium (assembly GCA_003167275.1). Classification (GTDB taxonomy): domain Bacteria; phylum Acidobacteriota; class Terriglobia; order Bryobacterales; family Bryobacteraceae; genus JAIQFL01. The sequence continues at coordinate 527 of PMTT01000629.1, forward strand.
TGCAGCAGGATGGAGTAGTTCCGCAGCGTGTCGCCCAGGGCGGCGGTTTCGTTCACGTTGGCGCGGCCTTTCAGCACGGGAATCTTCTCGGCCTGCGCAATGGCTTGCTTATACACGGCTTCCGCCGCGGGATGCTCGCCCTTTCCCTCCAGCGTCAGGCCCAGGTTGTTCATGCTATCGACGGTCGACTTCTCGCGAATTGCCAGGGAACGCTGATAGAGCGGCTCAGCCTGTACGAACTTCTCCTGCTTGGCGTACACTACCGCCAGGGCGTCCAGCGAATTGGCTAATTCGGGATCGTTGGCGTCCATCTTGGTCTCCCAAATGGCCAGCGACCGTACATAGATGGGCTCGGCATCGGCGAACCGCTCCTGCAGATAGAACACCAGCCCCAGGCGGTCCAGATAAGTGGCCACGTTTTCGTTGGCCGGGCCGTAAATGCTCTCCTCGATCGCGATGGCGCGGCGCAGGAGCGGTTCCGCCTCCGCATACTTTTCCTGCTTCATGTAGACCGTCACCAGCGAATCGAACACCGGGACCAGCGCCAGCGCGGAAAGGTCCACGGACTTCTCGATGATGCGGATGGCCCGCCGCAAGTTCGGTTCGGCGACCGCGAACCGCTTGCGGCCGACGTAATAGGCGGCCAGTTCCACGCAATCGTTGGCCAGATCGAGATCGTCGGGACCGCGGACCTTTTCTCGGATCGAGATGACGCGCAGATAGGCCAGTTCGGCGGGGCCGTTCTGGCCCATGGCGGCATTCAGTCTGGCCAGCGATCGAACGTCAGGAATCAGGTCGAGGCTATTGGCGCCGGAGGCTTTCTCGCGAATGGCCACCGAGCGTGTATACAGTTTCTGAGCTTCCGGGTTGCGGCCCTCGGAGCGATATAGGGTAGCGAGCGCGGTAAGCGGACCGGTCAGGCTGGGATCGTCGGGGCCGGTGGCCTTTTCCTGCAGTTCCAGCGCGTGCGTCAGGAGGGGTTCCGCCTCGGCATATTTCCCGAGCGACATGAACACTGCGGCCTGCCGGCCCAATTGTGCGGGATCGTCCACTTGCGTGGAGGCGGCTTGGCCGAAAGCGGCGATAGTAACAAGGAAGAAAGAGGCTATCCGGTTCATGTTTGCCCCGTTGTCCAGTTCGGATCAAGGTCCATGCTGGATTCTTAGCATTATGCTAAAAATTCAGCACCTTGGCAAGCTGCGGGTTTCCGCGAGTTGCTTGAACGGACTTGGGAGGCCCGGCAGTCGCGGCCCCATAAGCTGGTGAAAGAATCGCCCGCAAGCGGGCGCGACGGGCGGAAACGCCTGTCCCACCAGAAACGAGACGCAGATCTGGACCTCCCCGAGCGGAGCGCGCCGTCTTCCGGCGCTGGGGCTCGGCTACATTTCCGCCAAAGCTGCCTTGCCACTCTCCAAGGCGGTCGCCTGGTCCTTCCGGCGAATCGCACTGACCATCGATTTCACATGCGGGATGGCCCGGGTGACCTTCGTCGAGACCGGAATGAGCCCCGGCGCCTTGGCGTTCGGTCCTTCGGTTCGATATCCCTTGTAGAGCGGCCGGGACATCTGGTGCATCTCATACAGGCACTGTTTGCCCGATTCAATGTGATCGTCCCATCCGACGTTTTCGGGTGTTTCCAGCGATCGGAGCATGCCTTGCAAGAGACTCTTTGTGCTGTCGTATAACATAAATACGCCTCGTTTCGAGCATTGTGCGGACGCCGACTCGGGCCTTCTCGGGGATCGAGCGGCGGAAATACCGGCTGGAGTAGCAGATTAAGCTTATTCCATATTGTAGCACGGATCGAGACGTGTTACACTGAAAGCCGGATTTGATGCTCTTGCCAATTCGAGGCTGACCTCTCTAGCTGCTATTCGCTACCTTCGTCCACCTACCCTATTAGCTGTCTTCAAATCGGTAAAGGAACTAAACGCATGAAGAATATATTTGTGGGAAATCTCAGTTTTGGGGCAACAGAAGATGCCCTTCGTACCCTGTTTGAAGCGCATGGGACTGTAGGACGGGTAAACATCGTCACCGACCGCGATTCCGGACAGCCACGGGGCTTCGGATTTGTGGAAATGAACAACGACGCCGAGGGCGATAAAGCCATCGCGGCGATCAATGGCAGGGATCTGGATGGCCGGACCCTCAATGTCAACGAAGCTCGTCCGAAGACCGATCGCGCCAGCGGCGGCGGGGGCGGCGGCGGTTTTAATCGCAAACGCTGGTAGGCCTCGAACCTGAAACTTTCGTGGGGTATGCTTTAGCTTGCCGATTTTTGGGCAAGCTGAAGCATGCCCCATACTAACCTTTCAAACACCCAGACGTCTGTGTACTAAGAGATCTGAGTATTCCTGAGATCCAAGGACGGTCTGCATGTCGTTGTGGTCGCGGCTCGCAAATGTCCTTCGCGGCGATCGGGTGAGCCGCGAAATCGACGAAGAGATCCTCTCCCACCTGGAAGAAGCCATCGAGCACGGCCGCGACCCCGCCGAGGCCCGGAGCCCATCCCGTCGCCGTCCTATCGCACGACTATTGGACCCGCCGCTTCGGGCGAGATCCAGGAGTTGTCGGGCGCACCTTCCGCATGGGCGACACCCCGTACGAAATCGTCGGCGTGGCCGGGCAGGGCTTCACCGGCACGGAAACCGGCCGGGTGACCGACGTCTTCNNGGGCATGCTTTAGCTTGCCCACGGTACAATATTCTCTGTGAACCCTTACGCAAGCCAGCTTGGCGATCGTAATCCCCGCGAGGTGATCGCAGAAACTCCTCAACAATTAGCCGACCTGGTGGAACGGCTTGGACCTACCGGCTTGGAACGCAGCCTCGCGCCAGGGAAGTGGCCGGCTCGCTTCATCTTGTGTCATTTGGCGGATTGCGAGACGGTCTTTGCATTCCGCCTGCGGCAGGCGCTGGCCGAAGCTTACCATGTGATTCAACCGTTCGACCAGGATGCCTGGGCCAACCAGTATTCCTCAGCGGACGCGCAGGCGGCGCTCGCGGTTTTCTCGGCCGTGCGGCGTTGGAACCTGGCCCTGCTCGAGACCGTTACGCCGGAGCAGTTCGCGAAAACCTTGAACCATCCGGAACGCGGAGACATGACGTTTCAGGCCGTGGTCGAGACCATGGGCGGTCACGATCTGAATCATCTTGGGCAACTCGAAACCATCGCGTCCCAGGCAGCCGCCTAGCGGCCCAACATCACGATGCCGCCAACCACCGTCGACCCGGAGGGGATCGCACGCACCTACCAGAAGATCCGCCCCTACATCCGCCGCACGCCGGTGGTGGAAGTGGATGGCGCCGATTTCGGCCTGGATGGGGTCAGCCTGGTCCTCAAGCTCGAACTCCTGCAGCACGCCGGTTCCTTCAAGACGCGCGGCGCCTTTACCAACCTGCTGATGCGCGAGATTCCCGCGGCAGGCGTGGTGGCTGCCTCGGGCGGCAACCACGGGGCCGCCGTAGCCTTCGCCGCCATGAAGCTGGGGAAGCCGGCTCGGATCTTCGTGCCGCGGGTTTCCTCGCCTGCCAAAATCGAACGCATTTGTGGATACGGCGCCGAGTTGGTAGTGACCGGCGATCGGTATGACGACGCGCTGGCGGCCAGCCGGGAGTGGGCCGCCGAGTCCGGCGCTCTCCCGATCCATGCGTACGAGCAGACGGAGACGCTGCTGGGCCAGGGAACCGTGGGGTTGGAGCTCGAAGAGCAGGACCCCAAAGTGGAGACGCTGCTAGTGGCCGTCGGGGGCGGAGGACTGATCGGAGGCATCGCAGCCTGGTATGCGGGCCGGACCCGGATCATCGGCGTGGAGCCGGAAGCGGCCCCCACGCTCACCAAGGCATTCGCGGCGGGACGTCCGGTGGATGCCGAGGCGGGAGGCATCGCCGCGGACTCGTTGGCGCCCAAGCGCGTGGGGGAGATGATGTTTCGCATCGCCCAGGCGTATGTGAACGGAGTGCTGCTGGTCCCCGACGAGGCCATCCGAACCGCGCAGCGTGTGCTCTGGGACGTGCTGCGCGTAGTGGCCGAGCCGGGTGGCGCGGCGGCCCTGGCAGCGTTGATCTCCGGGCAGTATCGTCCGCAAAAAGGGGAACGAGTGGGCGTGCTGGTCTGCGGCGCGAATACCACGGCCGTGGACTTCGGCTAGCTGCGATGGGCATTCTTGCGGTGTAGCACGGGCATTCTTGCCTGTGTTGGTTTTTGCTGGCACTTGCCGACAGCTCAGCAAACCCACACAGGCAAGAATGCCCGTGTTACTTGGGCGCCGACACGAAACGGTAGCCTACTCCGCGCACCGTCAACAAATGCCTCGGGTGCGTGGGGTCCTCTTCCACATATCGCCTCAAACGCACGATGAAGTTGTCGATGGCGCGCGTGTCGGTGTCCTCGTGCAGGCCCCAAACCTCTTCGAGCATGGCCTTCCGCGAGACCGGCTTACCTTCATGCTGAATCAAATAGCGCAGGACATTCGCTTCCATCAGGGTCAGCGGAAACACCTGATCGCGGACATGCAACTCCAGAAGGTCGAAATGCACCGACTTGTCGCCGAACCGGAAGGTCTCCTTCGGCTCGGGGGCCACCGATCCGTTNNGCGGCAAAGCCACGAAGCACATCGTCGGGATGGCCGCGGGCCGTCAACATGAGAGTGGGGATGAACTGCCCGCCGTGACGCAGCTCCGACATCACCACAAACCCGTCCTTGCCGGGCAGCATCACGTCCAGCACCACGACATCGAAGGCCGGTTCCCCCGCTGCCAAAACCTCCAGCGCCGCTTCCCCGGTATCGGCCACGTGGACCTGATAGCCCTCGGCCTCGAGGTTGAATCGCAGCCCCTCGGCCAGATGTTGCTCGTCTTCGAC
>PMTT01000485.1 GCA_003167275.1 Bryobacterales bacterium
TGGTTCGGCGATCCTCGGCGCTGCTCATGTTCTGGCGGAGCCGGCTCAGAGTTCGATGGGGACGCTTCGATATGGAGCGGGTGTTGGCCAGCCGTTGGAGAGGGGTGAGGGCTGCGGATCGGACGCCAAGGGGAATGAGACTTTCGGGCGGAGGGCTAATCGGCCGCGGCTTGACAATCGGCCCGCAAGATGGGGGAGTTCATATGTTGGCGGCTTGCCACGAGTCAGGACCGCAACAAAGCGATGCTCTGAGACATCTCCGTGGCGACCGGCGGCAAGGCCGTCGCGGAGGAGACTGGTATGAAGCCAGGCGTCGAGATGAGCGTCACCAGGGTGCGGCGCGCGTGTGAAGAACCCGCGCGGCGACTGGTTTCCAACCGCGGCAGCGAAGGCGCCGTCATAGTCGAGACGGTCTGCTATCACGAAAACGTCAACTACGGATTCAACGCCATGTCCGAGAAGAACGAGGACCTGGTCACGGCCGGCGTCATCGACCCGACCCAGGTGATTCGTTCGGCGCCGTTTCGCACGGCGAAGCCGGATTTGGTGGGCGATCCCAACTGCGTCGAGACGAGTCTCGACGCGGCAGCCTCGAGTGTTCCTGGGCCGCCGCGGCGGGCAAAGATCGGTATGAAAACCGGTGCCGGCGTCGCTATGGTGGGGCGGACCCCTTGGTCCGCGCGGGTCCCCCCGGACCCGCTGTCGCCCCTTGAATCGGGATCCGGCGCCCAGCCAGCAGGCCGACGGGGGCGTCGGCCGCGGACCAGGGGGTCCGCCCCACCAAGGTGTGCTTTCAAGGGTGCCCGCGCCACAAAAACAGGTACAATGAGGGCATCTCCAAATGAGCCTCGAACAAGTGGCCTTGCGAGCCAGGGTCTCTACCGCCACCGTCTCCCGTGTTTTGAACAATGCAAGCGTTGTCAAGAGCTCCACACGGGCCCGAGTGGTGAAGGCGATCGAGGAGCTGAAGTACCACCCCAATCTGCATGCGCGCAGCCTGGCCGGAGGCAAGAGCCGCACCATTGGAGTGATCGCCTCCAACATGGAGAACCCGTTCTTCTTCGANNGAGCAACTGGTCAACAGCATCCGGCTGATGATCGGGCGGCGGGTGGCGGGACTGGCCGCGATCGTCTCCGAGATGGCCCCGGAGCTGATCGAGGAACTCGCCGAGAGCCGGATCCCGGTGGTCTTTTACGACGTCGGCACGCCGCGGAAGAACATTGCGAACATCCGGGTGAACTACCGCCGGGGAATCGAGAAGGTGATCGATTACCTGCACAGTCTTGGACATCGGCGGCTCGGGTTTGTGGGGCACCATGCGATTCTGGGGCCGATCAATGAGCGCATGAAGGCGGTGATGGATGCGGTGGCGCGAATCCCTTCGCTGGAGGTACGGACCAGCGCCGACGCCGACACGCTGGAGGGCGGGCGGCAGGCGACGCGGTCGCTACTGGCCACCGGATTTGGACCCACGGCGATCATTTGCGTGAACGATGTGACGGCGGTGGGCGCGTTGTATGAGCTGCGCGAGCGAGGGATCCGGGTGCCGCAGGACATGTCGGTGACCGGGTTCGACAACGTGAAGCTCTCCGAGTTCTGCTACCCGGCATTGACTACCGTGCATATTCCGCGCGACCGGATTGGTCACATTATGTGCGACCGGTTGTTACCGAAGGCGGGGAGGGCGGTGGTGACCGATTTGGAGATCGTCATCGATCCGGAGTTTGTGGTGCGCGACTCGACGGGGCCGGTGAAGGCGGGAGCGTAGGTCACCGACCTGCCCGGCCGGAGGTTTTGGAGCCGGACGCCGGCTAAGAGCCGGCTGACAGACGACAAAAAACGATCGTCTGTCCTAGCTGATGAGGTATTGAGGTGGCGGGATGAAGAAGTTGCTGGTCGAAACGGCTGTCCTCGGAGTCTTGGCGTTTTCGGGGCTGGCACAGTCGCCGGTGGAGATACGCGTGGATGCGGGGGTGACGCAGGGGGCGTTCCGGCCGCTGTACGCCTGGTTCGGGTATGACGAGCCGAACTATACTTACACCGCCAATGGCAAGAAGCTCATCGGCGAACTGGCGGCGTTGAGCCCGGTGCGGGTCGAGATCCGAACTCATCATCTGCTCGTCACCGGCGATGGTACCGCGGCTTTGAAGTGGGGCTCGACCAACGCCTACACCGAGGATGCCAGCGGGAAGCCGGTTTACGACTGGACGATCGTCGACCGCATCTTCGACACCTACGAACAGGCCAATGCACGGCCATTCGTCGAGATCGGATTTATGCCGGAGGCGCTCTCCTCGAACCCCGAACCGTATACCTTGCATTGGCCGAAATCGGATGGCAAAGGGTGGTCGTACCCGCCTAAGGATTATGCCAAGTGGGCCGAACTGGTCCGGCGGATGGTGCTGCATGCGGTGGAGCGGTACGGGAAAGCCGAAGTGGAATCGTGGTCGTGGGAGCTGTGGAACGAGCCTGACATTACGTATTGGCGGGGCACGCCGGAAGAGTACGACAAGCTGTACGATTTTACGGCCGACGCCATCAAGCGCGCACTGCCCACGGGGCGTGTCGGCGGTCCGGCCACGACGGGCGCGAGTTCCCAGAAGGCGGGCGATTACCTCAAGCAGTTTCTGGAACACTGCGCGCGCGGCACGAACGCGGTGACCGGGAAGCGCGGGACGCCGCTCGATTTCATCAGCTATCACGCCAAGGGGTCGCCGAACGTTGTGGAAGGGCATGTGCGGATGGGGCTGCGCAAGGAGATGGCGGACGTGGCGCGCGGGCTCGAGATCATCCACGAGTTTCCGGAGTTTCGCGCCCTGCCCATCGTGCTGAGCGAGGCCGACCCGGAAGGATGCGCGGCCTGCTCGGCGCGGCAGAATCCGCAGAATGTCTACCGCAACGGAACGATGTACCCGAGCTACACCGCGTCCGCGCTGAGCAGCATCATCAAGCTGGCGGACCGCTATCAGTCGAATGTCGCGGGAATGTTGACCTGGGCTTTCGAATTCGAGGATCAGCCGTACTTCGACGGGTTCCGCACGCTGGCGAGCAATGGGGTGGATAAGCCGATTCTGAACCTGTTCCGCATGACGGGACTGATGCGGGGCGACCGCGTGAAGGTGGAGAGCACGGGCGCGGTGGGGCTGGACGGGATTCTACAAGGGGGCGTGCGGGGGGCGGCGGATATCGACGCTCTGGCGACTCGCGCCGCCGGAGAGATGGCGGTGCTGGTGTGGAATTACCACGACGACGAGCTTCCGGCCGCTGCGGCTCCGGTTCGCCTGACACTGGCTGGAATCCCGAGCGCGGCGGGGCGGGTGAGGGTGGAGCACTTCCGGATCGACGACCAGCACAGCAACGCGTACACGGCGTGGAAGCAGATGGGGTCGCCCGCACAGCCCACGCCCGATCAGTATGCGCAATTGGAGTCGGCGGGGCAGTTGCAGTTGCTGACATCGCCCGAGTGGCGGCCGGCTAAGGATGGGAAGGTCGAGCTGGCGTTCCAACTACCCAGGCACGCGGTGTCGCTGGTGCGAGTGAGTTGGCAGTAGGGGGAAAGCCGGGACTCCGGCGCGCCCAGACGCGCCAAGCCTCCAACAGGGCCGAACAGCTTCAGAATTGTCAACAAACACCACAGCCGGGAGCATTTCCAGCGTTGACACGGGCGTCCGGCCTTCATGGCCATGCCATCGAAGGTGAACTAGGCACGCGTGTATATGGGGTTGTATACTTGGCCGAGGATAATCCGCTGAAACGATCCAGAGCGTTGTGCCTCAGCCAACCCTGCATGAGCAAGTGTCGTCCGATGTCGTCCCCGGGCAAGCGTCTGGGGCTGCCGGCGGTTGGTTTTTGCCTGACCGCCTCCACCGCCAGAGTCCTGATGGAATTGAAGTGACCGGCGTGCACTCCGGAACCGATGCCCGCCGGCAGGTAGCGCGCACGATTTCGGCTTTGGGGTGGGCGCTTCTTCTAG
>PMTT01000563.1:0-9351 GCA_003167275.1 Bryobacterales bacterium
GGCATCATCGGCCTGGCCATCGGAGCGTTCATTGCGGCAGCCTGGACCTGGACCATGTCCCGCTCCGTTCCGAATACGCCCTGGTAGCTCATGCCGTCAGGCATCTCTACAGGGACCTCGACCCGGCGGGGCGCGCCTCCCTCGGTGACCATCTTCTCTTCCACGGCTACAAAGGAGGTGAAGGGCGTCATGAGGCGGAAATCGAGCCCCAGCTTCGTGATCTGTGCCTTCAGATCGTCGCGGGTCGTGCCGCGCTGCAGGCCTGCGAAATCCTGGCTCATCAGGTCGGCGACGCGGCGGCGCGCCCAGAGGGTCTCGAGCACGTCATTCTCGGTCTGGGAGGCCGGCAGGTTGACGCGAATCTCGCGGGCGAAATCGTGGCCGGCCATCTTGCCCCTCAGCTTGATCACGGCGTTGCCGGCGGCGGAATAACGGCCGGAGATCACGACGGGCTTGGCCCCGAAGAGGTCCGGGATGCGGGCGGGGAGGACGTCGGTGACCTGGAGGCCGCCCCAGTCGATGGAAATGTCGGTGAGCAGGGGGTTGCGGACGCGTTCGTGGAAGCGGTGCGCGGCGGCCGAGCCATCGTCATTGAGGCCTACGTACTCCACCTCGCCGCGGCCGTAGCGGGCGATGTTGTCGAGCAGGAAGTGGTTCACCGAGCTGCCGATACCGAAAGCGAAGACGCGATCGTCGGGGTGCTTCTGGACTTCGGCGATGATGTCGAGGTCGTTGCCGACTTCGCCATCGGTCATGAAGCAGACTATGCGGACGTGGTTGTGGTCGCCGGAGGGGGCGAGTGCGGCGCGGATGGCCTTCATCATCTCGGTGCCGCCGCTGCCATAGGCTCCATCCAGGAGTTGGCGCGCGGCGCGGATGTTCTCCGGGGTGGCGGGCACGGGCTGTGGGAAGAGAATGCGGGTATCGCCGGAGAAGGTGATGAGGTTGAAGGTGTCGCGGGGGTTCAGGCCGTCGAGAGCCATCCGCATGGTCTCCTTGGCCTTCTCGATGGGGAAGCCGGACATGGAGCCGGAGGTGTCGAGCACGAAGACCAGTTCCTTGGGCTCGACTTCCTCTGAGGTGACGCGGTCGGGTGGCTGGAGCATGAGGGTGACGAAGCCGCCGTTAGCGGCCTTGTGGGTGAGGACGGCGTCTTCCACGCGCTTACCCGCCACCGCGTACTTCAGGATGAAATCCTTGTTCGGTATGGCGGTCTTATCGCGCAGGCGTACCACGGCGCGATCGGCGGCGGGACGTTCCACGGCGACGTCGTGGGTCTTAGACTCCAGGGCGTCTATGGGCACGCCGGCTTCGACGGTCACTTCCACGGAGATGTCGTGGCCGGCGCGGGTGCCTTCGGGCGTGACGTTGGGGGAGATGCGCGAGGCGTCGGGGACCTTGGTGGTGTCAGGGGCCCATCCGCCGCCCTGCTTACCGGTGGGGCGGCCGGGCATGTAGCGGGGGGCCACTACCATGGGGAAGTTGAACTCGTAGGAGCCAGCTTCATAGGGCATGGTTTCCACGTAGCTGATGACGATTTTGACCTTCGCNNCCGGCGACCTGGCCGGCGCGGCGGGCGTCGTCGTAGATCTTGCGGGCCTCCTCGCGCGGCTTGATGAGGCCGCGGATGGTGTGGTCGCCCACCAGCATGGTCATGTCGTCGACCGCGGAATCGGGCGGCAGGGGGAAGGTGTAGACCGCCTCGATCTTTTCGGCAAACGGGTTTTCGAACTCCTGGGTGACGGTGACGCGGGCCAGCGGGCCGCTGATCTTCGCCTTGACGTCGGTGTGTTTGAGCGGGCAGATGCCCTTGGGAGTGATCAGCGAGCCGGGATTCCCATCCGCGGGCGCGGCGGGGAGCGTGGCCGGCAGGAACAGGGGAATCAGGGCGCAGGCCGTAATAGCAAACGATCGGGACGACATTCAGAACCTCCAGCGTGGGAATGCTGCGAGGCGCCCATTCCTTTCAACAATCCCTTTCACGCCTACAATAGATTTGCATGTCGAAGCGGCGGGGAGTGGTCCTGTTTGTGGCGCTGGCGGCGCTGTTCCTGGCCGCGAACCGGGGCGCGTACCGGGGCTACTTTCAGGACGATGAGCTCGATACGTTGAGCTGGGCGCGCTACGGTGCGTTCACGGATTACCTGAAAGGCGCGGCGTCGCCAGTCTTCCAGGAGAATAACTTTCGGCCCGCGGGGCACTTCTACTTTCACGAGGCGGAATACCTTTTCGGGTTGGATTTTCCGAAGTACGTGGCGGTGATTCATCTGTTCCACCTGCTGAACGTGTGGCTGGTGTGGGCGCTGGCGCGGCGGCTGGGGGCGTCGACGGTGGCGGCCGGGGCGGGGGCGGTGCTGTTTGCGTTCCACATGGCACTGTTCGACGCGGTCTGGAAGCCCATGTACGTGTTCGACGTGCTGTGCGCGACGTTCTGCCTGGTCAGCTTGCTGCTGTATGCGCAGGGGCGGTGGGCGTGGAGCTTCGTCTCGTTCTGGCTGGCGTATAAGGCGAAGGAACTGGCCGTGATGCTGCCGGTGGTGTTGGGGTGCTACGAACTCTGGTTCGGGGGATGGCGATGGAAGCGGCTGATACCGTTCTTCGCGGTGTCGCTGTCGTTTGGGCTACAGGGGCTGCTGATGAATCCCAATAAGGATAACGAGTACACCTTCCGGTTCACGGCGGCTGCCTTGGCGAAGACCAGCGTGTTTTATGCAGGGCTGGTTTTCCTGGTGCCGTACCTGGGGTTCGTGCTGCCTCTGGGGCTGGCGGTACACCGGAATCGGCGGGTTTGGTTCGGACTGGCGACGATGGGACTGTTCCTGTTCCCGCTGCTGTTTCTGCCGGGGCGGCTGTTCGCGGCTTACTGCTACTTGCCGTTTACGGGGCTGGCGATTGCTTTTGCGGGGATCGCGGAGGGCGTGGGGCTGGTGTGGGTCGCGGTCTTTTTCCTGGCTTGTCTGCCGCTGGACGTGCATTGGCTGCGATTGCAGGAGCGGGCGACGCTGCGGAGGGATGACGACGCGCGGGAATGGGTCGGTACGGTGAGAGCGTTTGCGAAGGACAATCCGGTGGTGGATGGGGTGGTGGCGGAAGGCGCGCCGGAGGGGTTCGCGCGCTGGGGCGTGGAGGGCGCGGTGAAGTACATTTTCCGGCGGGTGGATATCAAGGTGAGCTACCTGGGAGATCCCGGGATGTTGGAGAGCGGGAGGGTGGCGCTGTTGAAGTGGGATGGGGTGGGGCACCGGCTGGAGATTACGGAGGAGGAGTGAGGCGACGCCAATTCTGTTGACAGGCTTCGCACCGTAGTGCTAGATTTTTAGCATATGAGGGAAACAACGCGACGATCGCCCTGGATTGTAAGCATAGCCTTGGCGGCAACCTTACTCGCTTAACCCACGACGCCAAACGCATTCGACGTCGCTTCCATTAAGGCGAACCAGACGCCAAACCTACGGCCGAACACGAATGTCCTGCTGGGACCCGGCGATGCTTATACACCCACTGGGGGTTATTTCTCGGCGACCGGTTTTCCTCTGCTCACCTACATCGCATTTGCATACAAGATGCAGGGCAACCAGATACAAGCGCTGCAGACCCAATTGCCCGAGTGGGCAGTTACCGACCGGTTCGACATCCAAGCACGGGTGCAAGGGAATCCCGGCAAGGACCAGTTGCGCCTCTTGATGCAAACTCTGCTTGCCGACCGGTTCAAACTCGCAATTCACAGAGGCAGCCACGAGGTTTCCGTGGCCGCGCTTGTGGTTGCCAAGCAAGGAAAACTCGGGCCGCAAATACAGCCACATCCAGCCGATTCACCCTGCCCGTTGGACGCTGCGCCGGCCGGAGCCAGTGAAGATCCCCGATTCCCATTGCTTTGTGGCGGACTCTTGCAAATGCCGCCGAGCGTGCCCGGGCGCCTTCGCTTCGGTGGGCGGAACGTCACCATCGATTTCATCGCGAACGCTTTGAGTGCGGGGACCACGTGGGGCCGCCCGCTGGTGGATCGGACCGGTCTCAGCGGCAAGTTCGATTTCAACCTGGAATGGACGCAAGCGGCCGATAAGCAAGCGAAGCCCGGCGAGGCGCCGCCCGATGAGCCCGGCCTCTCGTTCGAGGAAGCGCTGCGGCAGCAACTCGGGTTCAAGCTGGAGTCGCAGAAAGCCCCTATACCCGTCCTCCTGCTCGATCACGTAGAGCGCCCTTCTGAGAATTGAGGCAGCAGGTTTTCACCTAGGAGGCCGTAGTGCCGCCGCAGCGTGTTTTTGCAACGTTTCCGGGTAAAATCCCGATCTGGCACGGGGTCGACGGGCTATCCTCTTAGATTGCGAAGGGGGACCTCGATGGGAGTGCCGTCTACGCGCATAATGCCGTCCGTAATTCTGCGGCTTCCCTGAGGAGTGTGGATATCGGCCACCAGCGTTTCCGGATCGATCACCCAGATATTCGGCACTCCGAATTCGAGCAACTGCCGGACCTTCTCAGCGACCCGGGCAGGCCGGTCTCCCGGCGATAGAATCTCAATCCAGATGAGAGGCGGAACGCTGAAAATCTCCTCGTCTGGCGATGGCCGCTGGACGACGCAGACGTCGGGGACCATGTACTTCCCCTTGCGGATCCGATGCCTTTGTTCGGAAAACGCCTCAATGTCCCAGAGTTCTTCCTTCTGGTAGAAGTAGCCGCCCATCACCAACTGGAGCCGGCTATGACGCTTCTTGCCCACATTCCTCTCAATCAGTACGCCGTCTTCGTACTCACAGTCCGGTTGATATTCAGTGCTGAGGTATTCTTCCTCGGAGACGAGAACCGCCGTGCCCATGATTTACTAATCCTCTTCCAGACCGTGGAGCGGAACTTCGATGGGAGTGCCTTCGACCCGGAGAATGCCGTGCTCAACCCCGCGCATGCCCTGCGGGGTGTGGATTATCGCCTCCAAGGTTTCCGCATCGATCCACCAAACGTTGGGAACGCCGAACTCGAGTAACTGGCTGGTCTTGTCGCTCACCCGCAGGTACCTATCCTTCGGCGACAGAATCTCTACCCAGATCAGAGGCGGCGTGGTGGGGATTTGCTCCTTACTCGATGGCCGCCGGTGGACGCAAACGTCGGCCACTCGGTAGTTTCCCTCCCGAATTCGATGCGTCAGCGATATGTAGGCTTCAATGTCCCAGAGCTTGCGCCTTCGGAAGAAATACGCGCCGAGCGCTGCTTGAAGCCAACTATGGTCTATTTCGCCCACATTCCTGTCAATCAGGACTCCGTCTTCAAACTCGTAGTCCGGCTCGTTGACGGTGCGGAGGTATTCTTCCTCCGAGACCCGGCCACCCGTGCTCATGGTCATAACATATCAGCAAGGAAGGCTTCCCACAATGCCTTTTGGTCGATGACCAGCGGCCAGATACCGGGTCCCCCGCAAAAGCGTCGAGACGAATCTCGACGCGGCAGGCACGAATGCCCGCGCCACGTCATGGGTCTTAATATCGGCACCTCAGGCTTACCACAAGACCGTCCGGTCGATGCTGGCGAGGGTCGGGCGGCCCATTAAGGCCATCGCCATCTCGAACTCCTTGCGGAGAATCTGGACTACGCGGGTGACGCCGTCGGCCCCGGCCACTCCCAAGCCCCACAGGTACGGACGGCCGATTTGCACGGCCGTCGCTCCCAGGGCTAGCGCTTTGACGATGTCCGTACCGCGGCGAATGCCGCCATCTACCAGGACCGGGACGCGACCGGCCACCTTTTCCACTACCAGGGGCAGGGCGTCGATGGTGGCGGGTACGGTGTCCAGGTTCCGAGCGCCGTGGTTGGAGACGATGATGCCCGCTACGCCGGCGGTGACCGCGGTGGCGGCGTCGTCGGGGTTGAGGACGCCCTTCAACAGGACGGGCTTCCGCGCGAAGGAGCGCAGCCAGTCGATGTCCTTCCAGGTGAGGGTCGGGTCGAGATAATCCTTACCTTTCAGGTTGGGCAGCTCGCGCTCGGGAAGCTCGCCCTTGGCACGGTCTTCGCGGTTGCGGGCGCCGAAGGTGGGGGAATCGACCGTCACGCAGAGGGCGCGGCAGCCGGAGTCCTCGGCGCGCTGCACCAGGTCTTTGGTGAATCCCCGGTCCCGCTGCACGTAGAGCTGGAACCAGACCGGGCCGGTGGCGGTGCGGGCAATGTCTTCCACGCGCATGGAGGCGCTGCTGCTGATGACGTAGGTGGCGGAGGCCGCGGCGGCTCCGCGTGCGGCGGCCAGTTCACCCTCGGGGTGGATGAACTTCTGGCCTCCGGTGGGGGCCAAGAGTATGGGGAAGGGCAGTTCCTGGCCGAAGAGTTTCACGCGCGTGTCGAGCTTCGACACGTCGATCAGGATTCGCGGCTTCAGGCGGATGTGGTCATAGGCCTCGCGGTTCCAGCGGAGAGTGATCTCGTCGGCGGCGGCTCCCGAGATGCGCTCCCAGGCACCGTGGGAAATGCGTGTGTGGGCATCGGTCTCGAAGTCGAAGAGGTTGAGGAGACGATCCATGCCGGCGCCGGCTGGAGTCTGGGCGCGGAGCCCGGCGGCGGCAAGCCCGCCGCAGAGCGACTGGAGGATGGCGCGTCGGGAGGTCATGATTGGTTGTAACACGGGCATCCTTGCCTGTGTGGTTTTGGCTTCCCTCATGTGAGTTTCGCGACGTGCCGGCTTCCGGAAAAAGAACATAGGCAAGAATGCCCGTGGTGCAGGGCAGACCAGACTGCCTGGGCCACGTGTGTTACTATTCCGTTTTAAAAAGGGAGCAACTTCGTGAAAGTCTACGAGACCAAGGATATCCGGAACGTCGGTGTGGTGGGCCACGGCGATTCCGGCAAGACGACGCTCACCGCCGGTTTGCTCTTCACCGCCGGAGCCAGCAATCGCTTGCTCCGTGTGGATGAGGGCAATACGATCACTGATTTTGACGAGGAGGAGATCCAGCGCAAAATCACGATCTCTACTGCCATCGCCGTGGCCGAGTGGAAAAAGACCAAGATCAACATCCTGGATACTCCCGGCTACAACATCTTTATCAACGATTCCCGGGCCGCGCTCACGGCCGCCGATGCGGCGTTAGTGCTGGTGGACGGGGTCGCCGGCGTGGAAGTGCAGACCGAAAAGGTGTGGGGCTTCACCAACGATTTCGAGCTTCCCAGGGTCGTGATTGTGAACAAGTTGGACCGCGAGCGGGCCGACTTCCAGCGCGCCCTGGACAGCGTCAACGAGAATTTTGGCCGCGCCGCGGTTCCCATCCAAATCCCCATCGGTTCGGAGCGGGAGTTCTCGGGCATCGTGGACCTGGTGCGCATGAAGGCGTACACCTACACCCTCGACGGCGACGGCAAAGGCAAGGAAGGCGAAATCCCTGGCAACCTGGCAGATGCCGCGCAGAAGGCGCACGAGGCGCTGGTCGAGATTGTCGCGGAGGGCAATGATGCCCTGATGGAAGAGTTCTTCGACAAGGGAACCCTGGAGGCCGAGCAGATTATCGAAGGCCTGAAGCAGGGGGTCCGCGAGCTGCGGATCTTCCCGGTGATGTGCGCCTCCGCCCTGCACAACGTGGGGACCGATCTGATTCTGAACTTCATCGCGGAGAACGTTCCCGCTCCCAACGAGCGTGAAGGCATTGCCGCCAAGGTGAATGGAGCCGATGCCACGCGCAAAGTGTCCGCAAGCGGGCAGCCGTCGCTTTACGTGTTCAAAACTACGGCCGATCCGTTCGCCGGACGCATCAACTTCTTTAAGGTCTACAGCGGTGTTGTAAAGAACGACGCCAACCTGCAGAACGTAAACAAGAGCACATCCGAGCGGCTGGCGCACCTCAGCAGTCCCCAGGGCAAGACGCTACAGCCGGTTACGGAATTGCAGGCTGGCGATATCGGCGCCGTCGCGAAGTTGAAGGACACCCTCACCGGAGATACTCTCGCCGAGAAGGGGCTCAACATTGAATATCCGCCGGTGAAACTCCCGGAGCCCTCGATCGCATTCGCGATCGAAGCCAAATCGCGGAACGACGAGGACCGGATGGGCAACGCCGTACATCGCATCCTGGAAGAGGACCAGTCGCTGCGGTTCTATCGCGATCCGCAGACGCGCGAGTTCCTGCTGGCGGGCACCGGACAGCAGCACGTGGAAATCGTGGTCAGCCGGATGAAGAAGCGCTATGCGGTGGATGTCACGCTCAAGGCGCCGAAGATTCCTTACAGAGAGACCATCCGAGGCTTCGCCGACGTCCAGGGACGGCACAAGAAGCAGACCGGCGGCCACGGCCAGTTCGGCGACTGCTGGATCAAGATGGAGCCGCTGGCGCGCGGGGGGAACTTCGAATTCGCCAACGAGATCTTCGGCGGGTCGATTCCCAAGAACTTCATCCCCGCAGTGGAGAAGGGGATTGTGGATGCGGCCGCGAACGGGTACCTGGCCGGCTATCCGATGGTGGATTTCAAGGTGACGGTCTACGACGGCTCGTATCACGATGTGGACTCGTCGGAACTGGCCTTCAAGCTGGCTGCGCGGAAGGCATTCAAGGCGGCCATGCAGGAGGCCAAGCCCTCGCTGCTGGAGCCGGTCATGAATGTGGAGATTCAGGCGCCCGTGGAATACGCCGGCGACCTGATGGGCGATCTCAATAGCCGCCGCGGCCGGATTGCCGGCATGGAGACTCGCGGAAACACCCAAATCCTCCGTGCCAAGGTACCCATGGCCGAGATGTTAAACTATCAGAGCGACCTTACGGCCATGACGCAGGGTCGGGCTTCGTTCAGTATGGAGTTCGATCACTACGATTTTCTGCCGCAACTGCAAGCGGAAAAAGTCATTGCCGCAGCCAAAGCAGCTAAGGCTGGCGAAGAGGAAGAAGAGGAATAGCGACACATCCCCGTCCGTTGTTGACACAATGGGCGGGGTTCTCCTTAGATAATGGTTGCGTTTCGTACATGCGCTGTTGTAGCCTTAGAAGTTCCTTGCCGGGGTGACATCCCGTAGAAGTAGCTTTATTTTCATTGTTCGAGGCTGCCGATGGATGATCGAATGAAGACTCTCTTCTCTTTTTTAGTGGCCGCCACGGCCCTCACCACCGCTGGCTGCGGTTATCTCCAGCAATCCAAGTTCCAAATGTCGTTCCTGCCGCCGTCCCCCCATACGGCCTCCCCGGTAGTCGACATCGTCCCTCCCCCGGTAGTTCACCCCAATCCGTACTTGAAAGATATGCCAGCCCTTTTGCTGGCGGAACCGGTCTCCCCCAAGCGCAGGACCCACGGTGATGCTCTGGCACAAAAAGCCGACGAGGCTTTCGACCGCGGAAAGAAGCTGTACCAGAACAACGACATCGTCAACGCGCGGATCGAATTCGATGC
>PMTT01000563.1:9389-11875 GCA_003167275.1 Bryobacterales bacterium
CGGCCAGTTTAGAGCAGGGAAAGTTCGAGAAGGCTCCCCTCGAAGATATCCTCCAGATGACTTTCCCGGTGGACCCAAAACTCAAGGACAAGGTGCGGGAGCAGGTCACGTCGACGGTTTCCCAGTTGCCTCTATCGGTGAACGATACGGTTCTGGGGTACATCAATTACTTTTCGAATCGGGGCCATGGGACGATCGTGGCGGCGATGCAGCGGTCGGGGCGTTACCGGCCCATGATCAAGCGCATTCTGGATGAAGTGGGAGTTCCTCAGGAACTGATCCACCTGGCGCAGGCGGAATCCGGTTTCATCCCGCGCGCCGTGTCCCGCGCAGCGGCGGGCGGCATGTGGCAATTCATAGTCCCGCGGGGCCACGAATATGGTCTGATGCAGACGCGCTACACCGACGACCGCATGGATCCCGAAAAGGCGACCCGCGCCGCCGCCCATCATCTGCGAGACCTGTACTCCGAATTCGGCGACTGGTACCTGGCGATGGCGGCTTACAACTGCGGTCCTGGAACGGTCGAAAAAGCCGTGGAACGGACCGGCTACGCGGATTTCTGGGAACTCCGGAGCCGTGGAGCGCTGCCGGCCGAGACCACCAACTACGTGCCGATCATTCTCGCCATGACGATCATGGAGAAGAATGCGGCCGAGTATGGCTTGGAAGGCATCCAGTTGGACTCCCCGCTGGAATATGACACGGTCGAGATTCTGGCGACCACGAGCCTGAACCTGGTTGCCGATATCACCGAAATACCGGTTGCCGAGTTGGCCGAGCTGAATCCCGCAGTTTTGAGAGGTATGGCTCCCGAGAACTACTCCCTGCATGTTCCCAAGGGCATTGGGAACCAGTTGGCGGCCTCGCTGCAAATGGTTCCGGCGGAGCATCGCGATTCGTGGCGGATGCACCGGGTAGGGGCGGGAGAGACGGTGGCTTCGGTTGCCAAACTCTTTGGAACGTCCCCCAGCGTCATCATGTCGGCGAACAATCTTCATTCGGCCGAACCGGTGGAAGGCGACCGTCTGCTGATTCCCGCCGCCTTGCGGGTGGAAGCTCCCGTGCGGCAAACAGTGTCGCATACGCCTGTCCGCCGCACCGCGGGGGTTGTCCATCATACGGCTGCGAAAACGCCCGTAAAAGCAGCAACGACGGTGAAACCCACGAAGAAGTCTCCGGTGATCGTGGCTCGGTCAGCCCCGCGCTAACACGTCGAATTTTTCGGCTTCCTTTTTTTTGTCTATTGCCTCGCCCCCAAAAAGGGGTATTCTATGGGTGATCGTGCCCTGACTACAGGAGGCTTCCTTAATGTTTGATAGCCCGAAATTCGCTCTGAAGGACGAAGAAGAAATGGAAGATTTCCACGACTATGAGGACGAAGAGCACTCGGAACCAGGATCCAAGCTCGACGATTACAATGACGCCGAAGACGAGGACGAAGAAGATGAGGAGGAAGTGATAGCGGTACGCCTCGCTCCGCCTGCAGCACCTGAGCCGGCCCCCGCAGTGATCGCTGTGGAGGTCATAGAGATTGAGGTAGCACCGGAGGCTCCTCCCAAGAAGCCGGTGAAGAAAGCGACGGCTTCCAAGAAAGCCCCAGCTAAGAAGGCGCCGGCGAAGAAGGCGGCTCCCGCCAAGAAGGCTGCTGTGAAGGCACCGGCCAAGAAGGCTGCCAAGAAGGCGCCGGCTAAGAAGGCTGCCAAGAAAGCTCCCGCTAAGAAGGCTGCTAAGAAAGCGCCGGCCAAGAAAACAGCGGCGAAGGCGCCAGCTAAGAAGGCTCCTGCTAAGAAGGCGGCTGCGAAGAAGGCTCCCGCGAAGAAGGGGAAGAAGTAGGGAAGAAGGTTGTCAGCAGTCGGCCGTGGCACAGGCATTCTTGCCTGTGTTGGTTTCCAGGGTGAGAAAAACCAACACAGGCAAGAATGCCTGTGCCACGGTTTCTTAACCTTCTTTGTAGACTACCTGGCGGCAGCGCTCGAAGAGTTCCAGGAGTGCCTCGGCTTGTTCCTCGGCCGATCGGGTCGTGGGTTTAGCCGAGAACCCGGTCGAAGACTGGGATGCCCTTCCGTACCCGGTCGAGACCGCAATGAATTTCATCAAGTCGAGGGCCACTTCGTCTTTGCTCCGGCCCCCGCCGGGCGGAGTCCCTCCTGCGACCGGCGTCTCGGGAGTGCTGGTGGGCGGTTCTAATTCGGCCATCTGTGATTGATTCCTCCGTGTGATACAACTCTAGGGTACTGCATTTTCTTTTCGATGCCGCTCACCGCCGTCCGGCAGGTCCGAAAAATGCGTGGAGGTGCCCAAGCCCACCTCCTGGAGGCGGATGACGGCTGTTGGTATGTGGTCAAGTTCCGCAACAATCCGCAGCACCGCCGCATCCTGATCAATGAGCTTCTCGCCTCCGCGTTTCTGGACTACCTGAAGATCACTGCTCCCGAGACGGCGCTAGTGGAGGTCAGCCCATCGTTCCTGGCAGCCAACGCCGA
>PMTT01000563.1:11934-16771 GCA_003167275.1 Bryobacterales bacterium
GCCATCCTGGTGTTCGACAAGTGGGTGGGCAATGCAGACGGGCGCCAGAGCGTCTTCTACCGCGCGATGGTACGGCGAGGCGAGTCCGGTGGGTCGGGGGGACGTCCTGGTTTCGTCGCACGTATGATCGATCATGGGTTCGCCTTCAACGGACCCCATTGGGACTTTCCGGAATCGCCGCTGCAGGGGCTATATGCGCGGCGCGTGGTTTATGATTCCGTGCGCTCGCTGGAGGACTTTCAGCCCTGGCTCGACCAGGTCGTGAGTTTTCCCGAAGAGGTGATCGATCGGGCGTGGAAGCGCATTCCTCGCGATTGGATCGACGGTGAGGAGGAGGCCTTGGAGAAACTCCTGGAACGGTTATATGAGAGGCGGAAGAGGGTGCCGGAGTTGATCTCGGCGTGCAGAGGGGCACGCACGAACCCGTTCCCTAACTGGTCCCGCATGTAGAATGGACTCGGGTCGAAACGATGGTTTTCCGGCGGAGGCGAATCCTCCTTTCTGAGATCGACCGGCAGTGCAGGTTCGCGTTGATGGCGTATGGCGATGCTACGACCGCGCTTCAGGCACGGGACGCGGAACGGCTCTGGTATTCGCTCGAAGGACTTGTGAGCGCCGCCACACGGCTGCACCACTTACTGTGGCCATCTCCCGACGACTCGGGGGAACTGCGGGGCACGCTGGGTGTCGAGGACGACTCACCTTTGAACCGGCCTCAGCTTTTCAGGGTTTCCAGCCTGGTTTCGACCCTCGAAACCTGGAACTCGCTGGGGCCCGGGCAGCCACCGTTGCTCTCGAACCTGGGACCAAACGGGTTTACCGAGCCGTCTCCAGCGGACTGCGTTCGCTGTTTCGCTCCGGAGGCGGGCAGTTTCACGCTTTATGGAGCGGTTTTTGAACTTCCTCCGCTGCTCCATGCCGTGGTGGGGATCGCGCAGCGGGTGGAGCAGGAACTCAAGCAATTGCGGGCGGTGGTGTAGCGCCAGCGGCGACGGAGTATGACCGCCGACGCCGCGCTTGCTAAAATGAACCCGTGCTCCACCGTTACATTCTTCACAACGAGACCGTTAGGCAAGCCTCCGACGCGGCGCTCTCGGCGGGTCAAGTCGGGCTGCTTTCGGGATGGGGCGTGTTCAGCACCCTGCGCGTCGCCAATGGCGTTCTCTTTGCCTTCGAACGGCACTGGGCGCGGATCAAGCGCGATGCGGCCGCCTTCCGGGTGCCGGTTCCCGACGACCCGGAAAGAGTGCGACGGAGATTGCTCGACCTGGTGGAGGCCAACGGCGCGCATAACTGCACGCTTCGCCTGGTGATCGTTCGCAACGGCGGCGGCATGTGGGCCAGTCCCTCGCCGGATCGCCCGAGCGACCTGATCGCCCTCACGGCGGATTCGAAGCATTGGGGCGACGGCGTCCAGCTCGCCTACCAGGTCAACGGGCGGCATGCGGCGTGCCCGTTTGCGGGAACCAAAATCTTGTCGTGGGCGATGAATCTGACGTGGCTCGAAATGGCCCAAGTGCGTGGCTTTGACGAAGTCATCCTGCTGAACGAGCGCGGCGAAGTGGCCGAATGCACTTCAGCCAACATCTTTGCCGCCAACGGCAGCCAGGTATGGACGCCCCCGCTCAGTTCCGGATGCCTGCCGGGGATCACCCGCGAGGTGTTGCTCGGCGAGATCCAGGCGCCGGGAATCGAGATCCGCGAGAAAACGCTGATGCCGAGCGATCTGGAGTCGGCGGACGAGGTTTTCATCACCTCCACGACTCGCGACTTGCTTCCCGTCTGGCAGATTGAAGGAAAGAGTCTGAGACGAGAGGAACGGGCGCGGATGGCACTGCAGAAGGCCTTCTCGGGGTTCTTGGAGCGCTATGTGGCCGAGCATGCGGAAGTAGCGAAGTAATGTGGCACGGGCATTCTTCTGTAGCACGGGCATTCTTGCCTGTGTTGCTTTTGTCTTGCGTTTTTCNNTACCTGTGCGCATTTCGGTACTTTCCATTGCCTTCCTTTATCTCGGGGGAACCTGCTTCGCGCAGCCTCAATTACCCGGCTGTGAACCCCGGCCTGAAGTACAGAAGGAGCTTCGAGAACAACTCAACGACAAATCCCTCGACAAATTGAGGTTTGCCGATCAGGCCGCGCGGCGGCATGAAGTCCTCGAAGGGCTCATGGCCAAGTACCCGCGCGAGCTGGAGCCGTATCGCCGCCTCATCGATTTTGTGCACTATTCCGAGACGGACCATTACGCGGCATTGCAGGCCCGCTACAAAGAGCAGGCAGCGCAGAAGCCCGGCGATCCGCTCGCGCTCTACCTGGCCGGGTACGTTCTGACCGGCACGGACACGCCGGAGGCGATCCGCCTGTTGGAGGCTGCCAAAACCCAGGCGCCCGAGTTCGCCTGGCCCGCTCTTCAACTCGCCAATATTTATTCGACCGGGAAATTCACAGATGGGAAGAAGAGCGGTGCGTATCTCAGCTCGTTCTTCTCCGTCTGCAGCAGTTCCACCGACGCTCAGTGGATCCTGGGAAAAGGTGGCGACACTGCGCTGCAGGCGCGCGTGGCCGCCGCACTCCGCGAACGCCTGGCGAAGGAGTCCGATCCCGAAATCCTCAAGCAGTACGAGACCCTCTGGGGCCTGGAGTTTCGCTCGCGCTCGCCCCAGCAGCACGCGGCGTTGCGCCGGGAGGTTGCCGAAGACCTCAAGCGGCTGGAATCCGCGAACCCCAAACCCGATGGCGAGTGGCTTGCTTTCCTCCGCGGCGGATCGAAGCAGAGCGGCGCAGCCGAAGCTGCCCTCACGGCCTTCGACGACCGCATCCTGAAGGAGTTCCCATCCAGTAATGCGGCTTACAACGTGGCGGGCGCGCGCTGGAATAAAGCCCATAAACCGCCTGAAGATCAGCAGGACACCGCTGCTTGGACGGCCTGGAATCAGGCTCATCTGGAAGCCTTGAAGGGTTGGATCCGCGACTATCCGGACAACACCTATTTGAGCCGCTCGGCGTGGTTCAACCAGATTTCGAGCGACATGTCTCTCGCGGAAAAAGAGGGAGTCGCCGCTTTGGATCGCTATCTCAAGGCGGCCCTCGACTACGAGCCGCCCGATTCGTCGCCCTACCTGGATGCGGCGGACTTCCTCGTGACCCACAAGTGGCAGCCCAAGCGGGCGCTGGATTTGCTTCACAAGGCCCAGCCCATGCTGGCCGCCGAGTTGAAGCAACCCCAGGGAGACGGCCTCACCCCCGACAGGGAGGACGAACGCGAGCGGAGTGCGGTCTATCAGCAGCAAAACCTGAACGGCCTGATCTTGCAGGCAGCCCGCCTCGCCAATCGTCCCGCCGAGGCGCAGAGCCTGCACGCCGCGGTGGAAGGCGCACCGCCCAAGAGCCCGAAGCGCCAGTCGGATTATTGGCGCAATCGCGCCCGCCTCGCCGCGCTGGAGAACCGCAAGGCCGATGCGCTTACCTATTATCAGTTAGCCCTCACGACGCGCATCTCGCCGCCCACACCGTGGCATGGCCGCCTTGAGGACCCGGTCTCCGACGAAGCACGCGCGCTCTTCAAGGACCTGGGTGGCACCGATGTCGCCTGGGGCGTCTGGAGCAAGCCGCCTGGGGCAAAACCTCAGGAGGCCACCGAAGGACGTTGGGAGAAACCTGTCCGGCAACTTCCCACCTTCGAACTTGCCGATCTCTCGGGCACAACCTGGAAACTGGCCACGCTCGAGGGCAAGAGTGTCCTGATCAATATATGGGCCACATGGTGCGGACCCTGCAACACCGAACTGCCACACCTGCAGAAGCTCTACGAGACCGTGAAGGACCGCCCCGGCTTGCAAATTCTAACGTTTAATATCGATGAAGATCTCGGGCTGGTCGAGCCATTCATGAAAGAGAAGGGTTACACCTTCCCGGTAATGCCGGCTTTCAGCTTTGTCACGACGCTGCTCGATGGTTTTGCCATTCCGCAAAACTGGATTGTCGATCCCAAGGGCGTCTGGCGCTGGACGCAGATCGGCTACGGTGGCGAGCCCGACTGGATCGACGTGATGATCCAACGGATGGAAATGGTGAAGTAGCACGGGCATTCTTGCCTGTGTTCGCTTCTTGGAGTGGTGGTGAGGGCGGAAAACGGAAAAAGACAAAGCCAACACAGGCAAGAATGCCCGTGCTACAGAAGAATGCCCGTACCGCACAAGGTAGGGCAAAAAGAAAAAGGTTCCAAGTGATCCGATTTCCAGCCCTGTTCACCACCGGCATGCACGGCACTGAACATTGCAATCGGGAACGCCGGACGCTTCGCCTCTCTGCTCCCCGACAACCGTTTTCGCCGGTCACCGGATCAATGCTTCCAGACGCGCCGCAGACTTCTCTCCCGCTCGGGGCCGGATGCTCGTAGCGACCTTTCGCTCACCCGCAACGGCTGCTCCTTTCGAAGCCCCCATTCCGAGATCAACGCTCCTGGCCTGCCACTTCGCTTCCAACTTGCCGCGTCCTCTGCCCGTTCGGCCCTTCTGCTCCGCTGCCTAAACCGGTTAGCCCCGGCTCGGGCGGCCTCTTAGCTTCTGGCCCGTTGCAGTATCTACGACTCGTTCGAACACCGCGCCTCCAGCCTCCACTCCCCCTTGGGACTCTTACCTCCCGCCGGATCAAAGCGTTCTGCTGAAATTGCTGTCTTTCGGCCCGCCTTCCGAATCCGCCCGATTTCCCTTCGCTCCCCACAGCCGGTTTCTATCTCTAGTGTTTCGGCTGCGGATCACCGTTCCAGGTCCGCTTCGTCTCCGGAGGCTTGCTGTTCCTCAAACCTCTTGGAACCTTCCTCAATATGCGCCCGAAACGT
>PMTT01000344.1:0-4736 GCA_003167275.1 Bryobacterales bacterium
GAGTAAAGAAAAGAACGCCAAACATTACCGGAATCGGCGCGCTTTCACAACGTGAAGCCGGAGCCAGGCTGGGATGAGGGCTGCCCTCGCGGGTCCACTGCCTGTATGTGGGCGGTTACTTGGTTTTTCATAGCGCGGACCTGGTGGTCTATTCCGTAGGGGGCGCCGCGGGGGTGCGCCGCAGGCCTGGCGTCGGCTCCGTTCTTGGTGCTGATGCTGCGGAGACGCCCCACGGCCGTTGAAGGCTCGCCCGCGAATGGCTTCTGACACAGAGTCGATTCAGCCCACAGAATTCCGATGCCAGGCCGGCAGCGCTGCCGCAGATTCCCGTGGAGATCACGACCGGGGAATACGGAGGATATGCCCAGAATGTTCGGTTATGCTGGCCTTCCGCTGCGAGACGGGAAGGCCAGGTGCACATCACCGCAAATAGAGCCAGGAAGCCGAGCGCGAGGCCGACAGCCCACCATCCGGTCCTGGTCAGCGGCCCGTGGAAGAGCTTTTCCAGGAGAGATAGATCATCGTTTTCAACTCTGTTCATCGCACACGCTCCTGCCCATCTTGCGCTCGCTTCGCCGTGTCCGGGTTCCCGCGGGAGAGTAAAGAAAACGCCTGAAAACGTTACGGGGATCCCCGTGCCTTCGCAATACGAAGCCGGAGCCAGCACAGCAGGTGCAGGAGGCTCAGTACGGCAACGGCCAGGATCCAAGGGTTAATCGCCGACAGTGGAATCACTGAAACGAAAAGCGCGTAACCGGCGAGTGCGCACAATCCTCCCCAGGCCTCCCAGATCCAGGCGAGTATCAGGCCGGCGCCCATTAACCAGAATCCGGCAAAACTGACTGCCTGGCGTATGTCGTCGTGGGAGGGCAGCGGCATGCCTTCGCCAAGCGCCATGACCACAAAGAGGAGAGCCAAAAGAGCGCCGATAATTCGCGCCACCCACCGGCCGGCGCGGGCCGCCCGAAACGATGCGCCGGTTACTGGAATCCCCCTTAGCCGGTTGTCTATTGCCGCCTGCCATGCGCGGCGGCGGAACAGGGCGGCGCACAACGCCCCGCCTGCCAGGAGGACGGCGATTCCACCGGCCAGCATCTTCCGGAATATGCTCCATACGGATGGCGCCAATGACCACCCTTCCTCCGCTCCCGGAGGCGCCTCTGGCGGCGGCACCGCGGCCTGAGTGTCCCAGATTCGGACTTCCTTCTCACACAAACCGACGAGCATCCGGCCATCGCCGGTAAACCGCAACTGGCGGATGCCGGGGTCGGCGTGAAGCGTGACCAGATGCTCGTAATAATTGGTGCTCCAGATCTCGAGGCCGCCGGCCCGGGTGGCGATTACCACACGGCTCCTGCGAGGGCAAAATGCGGCGGACACAATTGGCGAGGCGGTGTGCAATACTCCCCGGATCTGATCCGCGCGCGCATGCCAGATGCGCGCTTCCGTGCTGCCGGCAGCCGCGGTTATGGCCAGTGCCCCGCCGCCGCTGAACGTTGCCACTGCGGCATCCCGGTACGAACGGCGCAGTTTTCCACTGGGAATAAACCAGAGTTGCGCCGACCCGCTCCCGGTCGTCACCAGAGCGCTGCCGTCCGGCAAGAAATCCACTCCGTCCACCGGCTGACCCGTACGTACGGTAAACAGCCGGGCTCTCCCGGCAGATTCCCAGCCAATGGCCGCGCCATCCGTCGACCCTGCCGCGATTAGCCGACCGCCGGGGCTATAGGCGACCGAGGATACCTGGAAAGGCGCTTGCAATTCCGTTATCAAACGACTGGCAGAGACGTCCCAAACCCGCACTGAGGGGTCGCCCCCTACGCTCGCCAACTCCGCACCGTCCGGGCTGAACGCCAGACCGCGCACCGCGCCCATGTGGGCTTGCCAGCGTTGAGCGACCGTGCCGTCAGGCCTGACAACCTCTACTACCCCCGTGCCGAAACCCAGCGCGACCGCGCCTCCGCGCGCGGCGACGGACATCGTGTCGATTGGCTCCTCCACACGCCGCAGTAGACCGGCGCTACCGGACTCCGATTGCGACCACAGGTGGCGCCACTCCCAATTCCGCATCGCCGGCGCGCACGCCAGCAGAAGCTCCCGAGCCGGCGCCGATTGTCTCTGGAGCAGGAGTTCTTCCGCCGCGCCAAGATACGTCGTGTAATGCCGTTGTTCACTGCTCTCCCGCTCATACTCCGACCGCAGATAGTAGGCCGTGCTGAGCCCGAGGCCCGCGAGGAGCGCGAGGAACACCGTGGAGGCCGCCGCAAGTTGCAGCGCATGGCGTCCGGCGAATTTGCGCAGCCGGTAGATCGCGTCCGGAGGCGCCGCCACCACCGGATCCCCCGCCAGCCGGCGACGAATATCCGCAGCCAGCTCCGCGGCAGTGGCGTACCGGCGGGAACGGTCTTTCTCCAGCGTCTTCAGCGTGATCCACTCGAGGTCACCGCGCAATTCCCGGCGCAGCCCTCGCGAGTCGGTAGCCCGGCACGCCGCAACTTTGGTGGTCCCTTCCCCCAGCGAGTCGAATCGCGTCACCGGCCTGGGAGGATCGTCCTCGCGGAGAATCCGGCGGATCTCGTCATACCCCGCCGCCCGCAGCGCCTTGGAGGCGAACGGAACCGCGCCCACCAGCAACTCATAAAGCAGCACGCCGAGCGAATAGATGTCGGTGCGCGTGTCAACGTCCCGCTCTCGCAAAGAAGCCTGCTCCGGGCTCATATATTCGGGCGTGCCGATCAAGACGCCGACTTCCGTAAAGAGCGTGTGCTCCGCCGTATTCTTATCCGTAGCCCTCGCGAGTCCGAAATCGATGATCTTGGGGACGGGCTCGCCGTCGAGGTCCATCACCAGAATATTGGAAGGCTTCAGGTCGCGATGAATGATGCCCTTCTGATGTGCGTGCTGGACTGCATTCGCTACTTTTAGGAAGAGTTCCAACCGTTGGCGGGTGTTGAGCCGGCGCTGGTCGCAGTAGTCGGTTATCGGAAGGCCCGGCACAAACTCCATCACGAAGAACGGCCGGCCTTCCGCGGTAGCCCCCGCCTCGTACACGCTCGCGATATTCGGGTGGTCCATCAATGCAATCGCCTGCTGCTCCGACTGAAACCGCGCCAATACGGCGTGGGTATCCATTCCCAGCTTGATTACCTTCAGGGCAACCTGGCGGGCGATCGGCTGTGCCTGTTCGGCCAGAAATACCATGCCCATTCCGCCCTCACCGAGAAGGCGGACCAAGCGGTAAGGGCCGATCCACTCGCCGGGCTGGGGGAGACCCGCCAGCGCAGCCGTCACGGGGTGGAGCAGGGCGGCCGCCAGCAGGCACCGCGCGCACATGCCCGCGTGCGAGCCGGCCATCAAGGGACCGCCGCACTCCGG
This sequence comes from Bryobacterales bacterium, assembly GCA_003167275.1. Lineage (GTDB taxonomy): Bacteria > Acidobacteriota > Terriglobia > Bryobacterales > Bryobacteraceae > JAIQFL01. The sequence goes on from PMTT01000344.1 coordinate 3,376, forward strand.
GCATCGTTCCGTTGCGGTCATCGTTCAGCCTCTGCACGGTTGATAAAGCAAACCGCGGTGAATGTTACACCTGTTCAAGGGCCGCGAGCAAAAACCGGATCTCGCCGTCCACTTCCTCCGGATCGGCAACCGTGGCTGCGATTTCCTCCCGCAGCAGTTCCGCATACCGCCGCCGCAAGCGATGCACCGCCGTGCGGATCGCGGCGTCGCTCATATCCAGCTTCGCGGTCAACTCATGGGTCGAGCCCCGGCCCTGATCGCCGGTCAGAAACACCTTCAGCAGGTCGAACTGCGCGGACTGGCCCCGCCGGGCGTGTTCTTCGCGCTGCCGCCCCAGCACCCGGTCGAGCAGGGCCATGGCCCACTGCCGCTCGTACAGCGCTTCAGGCGTGAGTTCGTGGTACGGCTCGCGGTGATATCTCTCTTCGCCGGCCTCGAAATCGAACGAAAGCGTGGCGCAGTCTCCGCCACGCTTCTGAGCCCGCGAGCGGTCCCACTCATTCGCCACAAAGTGGGTCGCCGACGCCAGCAGGAAGGAGCGGAACTTGCCGCGTTCCCGCCGGACTTCGCCCAGCGTGCCATGCTCGAGAACCCGGGTGAAGAAGGACTGGCACAGGTCTTCGGACTCCTCCCGCGAGTATCCCTTTTTCCGGATGAACGCATAGACCGGCAACCAGTACGTGGCGCACAGCTCGCTCAGAGCGTCCGCGGAACCGCATGAGTGGCGGCCCGCGGCGGATACCATGGTCCACGACGTGGTGGGAAACCGGCGGGAAAGACTCTCGGCCGTCTTGTCGCTCGTTGCCACAGCGGACCTCCTACCTGCTCAAGAATTATACGATAAACAGGTGCTGTAGTCTGCTTTCAGCGGCATCTAAGGGCGAGCATGGCGGCCAGTTCGATAGCTCGATGCCACTCCTCTGGCGGAGTGGACCACCCGTCACGAATCCACGTGATGCACGGCGGCGGCGAGTCCTCTGAACGGCCTATCGCTTCCGCAGCGTCGCAAGACCTGCGACGTTACCGAGCGCGTTGCGGAAGGTCCCCCTGAAAGCGCGGGTAGCCGAGGAACTCCGCAAGTTGGGCCATGAGGTCACCGACCTCGGCACCAACGCCACCGAATCCGTGGACTATCCGGATTACGCGAAGGCCGTGGCCGAAGCCGTGCTGAAAGGCGACGCCGAACGGTGGATACCAGTCCTGCCCCACAAAGCAAAAGCGGGTCAAACTCTTGCCCTACTCCGAAGGCCGATTCCATCGCCAATCCTCCGCGCCGCCCGTTAGCATGGGGAGCATGTTCCGTGAAAGGCTGGAGCGGGAATAAGCCCGCATGGTCGGATGCGACAGCCAGGTTCATTGCC
>PMTT01000344.1:4786-7806 GCA_003167275.1 Bryobacterales bacterium
CGCTACCCCGTGATTTATTGGTTCCACGGCTACGAGCAGTCCAACCAGGAGCGCGAGGAAGAGACCTCCACATACGTGGCCGCGCACGATGTCATCGTGGTGAACACCGGCCCGGTGGAGACTCAAGGTTCCTATCCACTCTACTTTCCCGAACTGGTCGACCAGATCGATAAGACGCTGCGCACCATTCCCGACCGCGACCACCGCGCGGTCACGGGTTTCGCGGTCGGCGGATTCATGGCGTTTTGGATGGCCGGCAAGTATCCCGACCTGGTGTCCAGCGCTTCGAACTTCAACGGAGTTCCCGAAGCCCCCGTGGGACCGCGCGATCTGGACGTGGAATACAACCTGGACGACCAGTTCAACAACTACGATGGTGTGCGCACCCGGCTGGTCACCGGAGAGCCCGATTCCGCCCAGTTCTACCACCGGCGAATGAACGGCATCTGGCAGTCCGTCCAAGCCACTCACACCACCGAGAACTTCGATCCCAAGCACGCCACTCAGGCGATCCCCAAAACGCTCGACTTCCACCTGCAATCCTTTGCCAGTCCGCTTCCCAAGCCCGGCGCGTTCAGCCATGCGGATGTCTATCCGAACTTCGCGGTGTGGGGCTGGGAGGTGGTGTCGGACCGCAGGCAGCCGGGCTTCACCATGCTGGAGAACGTTTCGAATAAAGGCTTCCGCTCGTCGGTACGGGAATGGGTTCCGGGAGGCGCGGCCCTTCCCAAGGTGAAGCTCTCGATCGCTTCGGCGCGGATCTATCTGCCGGGAAGCCCACACTCGGTGACCTACATCCGGCTACGCGATGGAACCGTGCGGAAGGCGGTCCAGAAGGCCGACGCCCAGGGGCGCCTCAGTTTCGAACTGGATGGGGATGCCTATGAGGTCGGCATCTCGGACGGGCCGTTGCTCGCGGTGGCCGGCTACGAGGTCGCGGACGAAGCCTGGGCGACGGCGGGCAAGCCGGTCCATCTCCGCGTGAAGTTCTGGAACAAGGGAGTGGCGCCGTCCGCGGCCATGACCGTCCAGTGGGAGAGTGCCAGTCCGGGAGTGACATTCGAATTCTCGGCCAGCCGTCTCTTCGCCCTGAAACCGGGCGAATCCCAAGTGGTGCCAGTGACGCTGACCGTGGCGGACGAAACGCGGCCGATGGTGAGGATCTTCGCGGTGGAGGGCGCCGTCGCCCCGGCGGTGGGGATGCCGGTCCATCGTGCCGCTGCCCGCGGCGGGCCGGCAGCGGACACGCGCAACCGCATGCCGTTGGACGTGACTCTTTACCCTCCGGCCGAATCCACTCTGGACTTTCATATTGCCGATGGGCGTGCCTTCAAGGTATACCAGCATGGAGTTCAGATCACGGAAGTGACGTTCGGCGAAGGCAATCGCGACGGCCATGCGGCCCCCGGCGAGAGTTTCGCGGTGCTGCTGCCGGAGGGCGAGGCACTCCGCGCGGCCGAGTTGTTCACCAACGATGCCTGTGTGGACGACACCCCGCGCGGCGACGATTCGTGGAACGATTACGATCACGCAGGCGCATCGGTGCGGTACTCGCTTCCCACAATTCGGCCGGACTGTCCACCCGGTCACGTGGTCCACATGCTCGCACGCATATGGATCCCGAATGCGCCGAATCACCAGGCGCGGTACGCCGCCCTGGAGTTCCCGGTATGGTGGCGTCCGGGAGAGGAACCCAAAAAGTAGGACGAACGATCATTTGTGGGGCGGACGCCCTCGTCCGCGCCGGACCCCCTGGTCCGGCTCTTCGGTTGTCCCAACAGGCCGACCAGGGGGTCGGCCGCAGGCCAGGGGGCCCGCCCCACAAAACGATCGTCTGTCCTACGGGCTGAACTCGCGCGATCACCAAGGTCATGTCGTCGTGCTGCGGGGCGCCGGCGGCGAAGGCATCGGCGGCTTGCATGACGCGGGAGATCATCTCGCTGGGCGGAAGGCCGGAACAGGCGCGCGCAGTCGCGATCAGAGCCGCTTCCCCCCATTCTTCTTCGGCGGGGTTTTCGGCTTCGCTTATGCCGTCCGTGAAGAGAACCAGCAGATCGCCCGGCTCAAGCTGGATCTCATCCTGGACGTAGCGAGACATGCGGAAAGGGCCTACCGGCGGACCGCCCGTCTCCAGCAGCAATACCTCGCCGCCACGAAGCACCATCGGCGGATTGTGGCCGCCGTTGGTATACACCAACCGCGGGTGGCCGGATCGAACTGCCCATAAAAGAAGGTGGCGTACCGAGGATCGCGAGCCAGACATAGGGCCGGCGGCTGGTTGCGGGTGTCCTCATAGGTCACACCGCCTGCGGCAGCAGAATGATCAGTTCCAACTGGGGATTCGGCAGATCGGCGGGCACGTACGCCGCCAGGTTGCGCGCCCGCTGGATGGCCTCCCAGGCCACGCCCGACTGACTCATGCTGAAGTACTGGTAATTCAGTTTGACGGGGATGGCGCTCGGAGGAACAGCCACATAGTTGAGGGGCACGCCGGGCAGCGCATACTTCACCAGGTGGTCGATGTGGTTGGCGGAACAGACTTTGACCAGTTGCGGAACGCTGCCTACGATATCCGCCTGGCTGGTCTCGGCGCGGATCGCGAGGTACATCTTGGTGTTCACCAGGTACTTGTCGTTGTCGATCGAGGTGGCGTAGATGAAAGGTTGCGACAGCTTGAGCGGCAGGGAGACGAAGTTGGTGGGCACTACGGTTTCGAGCAGGTGCCGCAGTTTCTCGTCGAGCTCGGTGAAGCAGGCGCCGAGGTCGTCATGGTCATAGGCGGGCAGGTCGCGGGGATGAATATTCGTGGAGAAAGTGGTCAGCGCGCCCGACAGATCCAACATGGCGGAAAACAGCTCTTCGGGGTGGCCGCCTCGCGTTTCGAAGAGATGGCGGAAGGTCGGAAACGCCGTGTTGATGGTGTAAAGCAGCCAGAAATTAGCGATGTCCGAGGCCGTGAAGTCCGCCAGCGTGAGGCTTTTCTGGCGCCGCACGGCCGCGATGGCCGCGGAACGGGCGCT
>PMTT01000031.1 GCA_003167275.1 Bryobacterales bacterium
GCGTCGAGACTCGTCTCGACGTTCTTCGGAGTGCGAACCAAGTCCCGGCGCAGGGAGCGTTTTCGACGCAGCCTTCGTCCCCGTGCATGGCGGTGTGCCACGACCCCCACGCGCCAGTCCGAAAACACAGGTGTGCCCATGCCTGACCGCAAGACCCGCATCTCCCTCCGCAATGTCTCGCGGAGCTTCGTCTCTCCCACGGGCGAGCGCATCCAAGCCATCCACGACATCAATTTCGACGTCGAGGACCAATTCTCCCCCGATGGCCGCGATATCGGCGAATTCCGCGTCCTGCTGGGCCCATCCGGCTGCGGCAAGTCCACGATCCTTCGGCTCATCGCGGGCCTGGATCACCCCGACACCGGCGAGATTCTGGTGAAGGGCATCCCCGTGACCCGTCCCGGCCGCGACCGGGGCATGGTCTTCCAGAAGTACACTTCCTTCCCGTGGCTCACGATTGAAGAGAACGTGGGCTATGGCATGAAGATCAACGGCGTCCCGCAGGCCCAGATCGAACAGACCGTTGCCAAGCTGATTCAGCAAGTAGGACTCGCCGGGTTTGAGAAATCCTATCCCGACACCCTCTCCGGAGGCATGCAGCAGCGCGTCGCGATCGCCCGCACCCTGGCGCTCCGGCCGGGCGTGATCCTCATGGACGAGCCGTTTGGCGCGCTCGACGCCCAGACCCGCAGCGACATGCAGGAACTGCTCCTCAAAATCTGGGACGAGTCCGCCAGCACCATCCTCTTCGTGACCCACGATGTGGATGAGGCCCTTTACCTGGCCGACCGCATTTTCGTACTTTGCTCCCGACCCGGTACAATCATTGAGGATGTCCCTGTTCCCTTTGGCCGTCCGCGCGACCCTTCGGTGAAGCTGAGAAGCGAGTTTCGGGATCTGCAGCAGCACGTGCTCGGCTGTCTGCGCCGCGCGCCCGGCCAGGGCCAGGTTCGAGTGAGCGTGTAAATGGCGGAGGATAAAGACGGCGGCCTCAATTACCTGAAAGAGGCTTTCCATTGGCAGTACAACAAGATCGCGTTGGTGGGAGCCGTGGCCTTTGCCGTGGTATCGGGCAGCGCTCTGCCTTTGCTTCTGGGCGCCGGCCTGGAACTGATGTACCTGAGCACCATTCCCACCAACCGGCGGTTCCAGCGCCTGGTCCGCTCCTGGAAGTTTGACGAGGAAAAACGCCAGCGCGAAAAGAGCCTCAGCGCGCTTTTCTACGAGCTGCCTCCGGAGATGCGCGCCCGCTACGGCAACCTGGACACCATCTGCCGCGGCATCCGCCAGAACTACACGCGCCTGACGTCCACCTCACAGATGTTCGTGGACCAGATGGAGTCCAAGCTGGAAGGACTGTCGCAATCCTACATCCGGCTCCTCAACTCGGCGTTCCAGCATCGTGAATACCTGCGCGTCACCAACCCCGACCAGATCAAGAAGGAGTGTGCGCAGTTGGAGAAGAACCTGCAATCGGACCCGCCNNTGCGCCGCCATCGAAGATGTCCTGCAGTTGATCCGCGACCAATCCGTCACCATGCACGACCCGCAGCAGATCAGCGACCATCTCGACAACCTGGTCCACGACGTGGAACAGACCGAAGAGACGGTCCGCGAGGTGGAATCGATTTTCGACATGTCGCCCCTGGCAACTCCGGAATTCGAGCAGGGGCCGGACACACGCACCCGCATGCGCAATTGACCTGCGCCATCCGCCATGCCCACCCCATCCAATCAACTTGAAGCGCTGCCGGCCTGGGCGCGGGAACTGTCCGAGAAGTACTACTCGGGGGTCACCTCGATGTTCGTGCTGCACGGCAACGTGCGCGATCTTGCGCCCTGGAAGCGGCCCACCTCGGTCGAGTTTCTCCCCTTGCAGCGATTCCTGCGCGAGGCGCTCTTCGGAAGCCGCGACCTGGTGCTGTTCTACGACCGCGGCGGCGGCCTCAGCTTCGGTCAGCCGGAGATGAAGGCCGATTTCGAGCGCGCCTTGGCTGGCTATGATAGTTTTCACGGCACCACCTTCTCGAAAGGCCTGCCGCGCAACCCCGATGGCGTGTTGAACATCCTCGACAACTACCTGCGCCTGCGATTGGTCGACAACAAAAAGATCGCCGTGGTGATCGATTTCGCCGAGACCATCGTGCCGGCCGGCGACAGTTCGGGGATGCCCGCCGAGGACCGCAACTCGCTGGTGATCCTGAAACGCTGGGCGCAGAACCCGATCTTCCTGCAAGCCGACGTGACCTTCTGCCTGATCGCCGAAAACCTGATCGAGCTCAACCTGGGACTGGTCCAGAACCCCGGCGTGGCGGCCATCGAGATCCCGCTTCCGGTGGAGGAGGAGCGGCTCGATTTTATTCGCGTGCAGGTGGCGGCCCGGCCATTGCCTGCCGGTTCCGACGTCACGCCCGAGGCCTTGGCCAACCTGACCGCCGGGCTGAAGCGCGTCCAACTGCAGGGCGTCATTTCCGATGCGGTGGAGAACCAGCGGCCGCTCACCATGAAGTTCCTTTCGAAGCGGAAGAAGGACCTGATCGAAGCCGAGTCGGGCGGCCTCCTGGAATTCGTGCAGAGCCGCTTCGATCTCTCGATGGTGGCCGGCCACGAGCCCGCCAAGAAGAAGCTCTACGATGCGGCCCGGGCCATCCGCGCCGGGAGGACCGACGTGGTCCCCATGGGCTACGTGATTTGCGGCCCCGTGGGGACAGGCAAGACGTTCCTGACCACCTGCTTCGCGGGCGAAATCGGCATCCCCGCCGTCACCCTGAAGAACTTCCGCAGCATGTGGCAGGGAGTTACCGAGGGGAATCTCGAACGGATCCTGAACCTGCTCAAGGCCATGAGCCCGATCGCGGTGATCGTGGACGAGGCCGACGCGCAACTCGGCAACCGGTCGGCGTCGGGCGACAGCGGCGTCTCCAACCGCGTCTTCGCGCAGATCGCCCAGTTCATGGGCAATACCGAACTCCGCGGGAAGGTGGTCTGGTTCCTGCTGACCTGCCGCCCCGACCTGCTTCCCGTGGACCTGAAGCGCCAGGGTCGCGCCGAGGAGCACATTGCGCTCTTCTACCCGCACACCGATGAGGAACGCCTGGCGATGCTCCGCGCCATGCAGAAGAAGAGCGGCATGCAGATCGCGTCGCCCGAAGCGGAGCAGTTCTT
>PMTT01000175.1 GCA_003167275.1 Bryobacterales bacterium
ATGGGGCAGGCGGGCGGGGATGAACCGCGCGCGCCAGTGGATCTCGTGCGATGGCCGATCGTGGAGTTTCTGGACCGCGAGCCGTATTGCTTCGACTTTTTCCAGGCGGTGCGGTTGCTGACGCGCATGGCGCCGAACCGGCAGGTAGTGGGGCGCTTCAATAATCCGGCATCGGAGGTGGTGCGCTTCGGGGCCTACGCTCCGGTGGCCTTTCCGGCGAGCGCGATCCAGGAATTGGAACGGCCGTTGGTGGGTCCCGCGCGGATGCGTGTGAACTTCATGGGGTTGACGGGGCCTTCGGGGGTTCTGCCGCTGGTGTATAGCGAGTTGGTGATCGGGCGGCTGCGCGCCCGGGACCGGACGATGCGGGACTTCTACGATGTCTTCAACCATCGGATGATCTCGCTGTTTTACCAGGCGTGGGAGAAATACCGTTTCACGATTCCGTACGAGCGCGGAGAGCTGGATCCCTTCTCGCACCATGTGCTGGCACTGTTGGGATTGGGCACCCCGGGGTTGCAGGACCGGCAGGATGTTTCGGACGATTCTCTGTTGTTTTATAGCGGGCTGCTCTCGCTGCACACGCGATCGGCCACGGCGCTGCGGCAGGTACTGGCGGACTATTTCGAGGTGCCGGTCGAGATCGAACAGTTTGTAGGGGCGTGGTATCCGGTAGAAGAGGATTCGCAGTGCTCGCTGAGCGAGGCGATGAACTACTCGGAGCGGCTGGGGTACGGCGCGGTAGTGGGGGACGAGATTTGGGACCAGCAATCGCGGGTGAGGATCCAACTAGGGCCGCTGACGCTGGAGCGGTATATGGAATTCCTGCCGGGGGGCGACGCGTACCGGCACATCCGGGCCCTGGCGAAATTCTATGCGGGGAAGGAGTACGATGTGGAGATCCAGCTCATCCTGTTGCGGGCGGAGGTACCGGTGTGCGAGTTGAAGGAGGAGCCGGGGCCGCAGTTGGGGTGGACATCGTGGGTGAAGTCGCGGGCGTTTGGGAGGGATCCGGGGGACGCTATCTTGGAGCTATGAGAGGGGGATTTACCGCCGAGACGCCGAGACGCGGAGTTAAAGAGGGCTTGGCGGCCGGGTGTGAAGGCAAGATCCGAGAGCGCGGAGGGGGCCGAGGTAAATTGCGCCATCGGGGAGGTTTTGCGGCATGGGAGAAGTTCACTGGACTTCAGCGCGACGGTCTCGCTTGGTCCGAAACGCCGCCTGAAAGGCGGCTGCAGGCAGGATTGCCTGCCCCACAAGGGGCTGCGTCTCTGCGGTGAGTGAGGTTCGGGCGGCTGAGCGGCTGATTATATGGGGAGGTTTAGATGGCCATTAGCTTGAAGGCGATTGTTACTAAGCTGAACGATACTACGCGGAAGGCGTTGGAGGATGCGGCGGGGTTGTGCCTGGCGCGGACTCATTATAACGTCGAGATCGAGCACTTCCTCATGAAGCTTATGGATGCGGCGGAGTCGGATTTCTCGCGCACCCTCAAACAGTTCGGCGTCGACCGGGCTCGGCTCTCGGGGGAGTTGTCCAGATCGCTTGATAAGATCAAGACCGGAAATGCCCGGACTCCGGCTTTTAGCCCCTCTCTGTTCCGCATGCTTACGGAGGCGTGGACGGTTGGCTCGCTGGAGTTCAACGCGGCCCAGGTGCGCACCGGATTTGCCTTGCTGGCGCTGCTTTCGGATGAGGAGCTCTCGCGGATCGCGCGGGAGATGAGCAAGGAACTGCAGAAGATCGACGCGGAGGCACTGCGCAAGGCCCTGCCGCTGATCATGATGGATTCCCTGGAAACGTCGCTGGAACCGGCGGCGGCAGGGGCCGCGGCGCCCACGGCGGGGGGCATGCCCAAGTTGGGGGGGAAGACGCCCAACCTGGATCAATACACCGTCAACCTGACGGAGAACGCCAAGGCGGGGAAGCTCGATCCGGTGCTGGGGCGCGACTTCGAGATCAGGCAGATTATCGACATCCTCACGCGGCGGCGGCAGAATAATCCGATTCTCACGGGCGAAGCGGGCGTGGGGAAGACGGCGGTGGTCGAAGGGTTCGCGGTGCGCATCGTCAGCGGCGATGTGCCGGACGTGCTGAAGAAGGTGACGGTGCGGACGCTCGACCTGGCGTTGCTGCAGGCGGGGGCGGGGATCAAGGGCGAATTCGAAAACCGGTTGAAGGGGCTGGTGGAGGAAGTGAAGGCTTCCCCGATCCCGATCGTGCTGTTCATCGATGAGGCGCACACCATGATCGGGGCGGGCGGCGCGGCGGGGCAGAACGACGCTGCCAATATCCTGAAACCGGCGCTGGCGCGCGGGGAACTGCGCACCATCGCGGCGACTACGTGGTCGGAATACAAGAAGTACTTCGAGAAGGATCCGGCGCTGGCGCGGCGATTCCAGGTGGTTAAGGTGGAGGAGCCCACCGAAGCGAAGTGCGAACTGATGATGCGGAGCGTGGCTCCCATTCTGGAGAAGCATCACAACGTGCGGATCCTGGACGAGGGGCTGGCGGCGGCAGTGAAGCTGTCGCACCGGTACCTGGCGGACCGGCAACTTCCCGATAAGGCTGTCAGCGTGTTGGATACGGCGTGCGCGCGGCTGGCGCTGGGGCAGAATGCGACGCCGCCGGCGATTGAGGACGCCCAAAGGGAGATCGACGATTGCGCGGTGCAGTTGCGCGTTTTGGAGCGGGAGGCGGCGCTGGGGACCGATCATGCGGAGCGAATTTCGGCGGTTGGCGCGCAGAAGGCGGAGGCGGAAGAGCGGCTGGCGGGGTTGACGGCGCGATGGGAGAAGGAACGGGACCTGGTCAATCGGATTCGCGAGGTGCGCGGGAAGATTGAGGAATCGGTGGCGCCGGCGGCGGCGGGGGGTGGGGGGAAAGCCCCTGCGGGCGGGATCGGCGGCGCTCCGAAGAACGTCGGCACGACTGCCGACGCGGCAGGCACGAATGCCCGCGCCACGGAACGGCACGAACACCAGGGGCAACCAGGACAACCTGGGCAACAGGGGCAACGGGAGCAACAGGAACTGCGGGCGCAACTCGGGGAGATGAATAGCGAGCTCGATAAGCTGCAGGGGGAGACGCCGCTGATTCGGGTTTGCGTGGACGCTCACATTGTGGGCGACGTGGTCTCGGCCTGGACCGGGATTCCGATCGGCAAGATGTTGAAGGATGAAGTCGCCACGGTGCTGCATTTGGAATCACACCTGGGGAAGCGGGTGATCGGGCAGGACCATGCGCTGGTCATGATCAGCGAACGCATTCGGACATCGAAGGCCAGCCTGGAAGACCCTAGCAAACCGATCGGCGTGTTTCTGCTGGTGGGGCCGAGCGGCGTGGGTAAGACGGAAACGGCGTTGACACTGGCGGATATGATGTATGGTGGCGAGCGGAACATGATCACCATCAACATGTCGGAATTCCAGGAAGCGCACACGATTTCGACTCTGAAGGGATCGCCTCCCGGATACGTGGGATACGGCGAAGGCGGGGTGTTGACGGAAGCGGTGCGGCGCCGGCCTTATTCGGTGGTGCTGCTGGACGAAGTGGAGAAGGCGCATCCGGACGTGCTGGAGCTGTTCTTCCAGGTGTTCGATAAGGGAATGATGGAAGACGGCGAAGGGCGGGTCATCGACTTCAAGAACACCATCATCATCCTGACTTCCAACGCGGGCACGGATACGCTGATGAAGCTGATGGCGGATCCGGAGTCGGCGCCTGGGCCGGAGGGCCTGGTGAAGGCGTTGAAGCCGGAGTTGAACAAGATCTTCAAGCCGGCCTTTTTGGGGCGGCTGGTGATCATCCCGTACTTCCCGATCCGCGACGAATCGTTGAAGCTGATCGTGCGATTGAAGCTGGCGAAGATCCAGCGGCGGCTGCACGAGACGCACAAGATCGGGTTGACGCACGACGAGCGGCTGATCGATGAAGTGGCCAAGCGCTGCACCGAGGTGGAGAGCGGGGCTCGCAACGTGGACAACATTCTGACCAACACGCTGCTGCCGGAGATCTCGCGGCAGATTCTGGCGAGGCTGGCGGAAGGGCAGAAGCTCGCGCCGATCCATGTGTCGATCGGGGCGGATGGGGAATTTGTGTATCAATGAGAGAGCATAGGGCGAGGCCATTCAACAGGCGTCGAGACGTCCGGAACGGATCCGCAAACCGGAAGTCTCGAAGCAGCAGACACGAGTGTCCGCGCCACGTCCGGATGAAAACGAGGGCATATGTGGGCACAGACTGATCGGCCATACCAACTGACTACTCCTCTCGGCAAGGACGTCCTGCTGGTAAGAAAATTCAGCGGGCGGGAAGCCGTGTCGGAGTTGTTTCACTTCGAGTTCGATGTGGTTGCCGAGGTTCAGACGGATGTATCGTTCGACGCCTTGCTGGGGCAGAAGGTGACGCTGACGATCGATCGGGAATCGGGCAAGCGGTACATCAACGGGATTGTGAGGCGGGTGAAGCAGGGAGGGCGCGACCTGGTGTTTAAGGGGTATCGGCTCGAGGTGGTGCCGCAGTACTGGCTGTGGACCAAGAACCGCACCAGCAAGCTCTTCCAGCAGAAGACTATCCCGGACATCCTGAAGGAGGTGCTGGCGGGGCTGGACGTATCGTACGAACTGCAGGGGGACTGGAAGATCCGCGAGTACGTCTGCCAATACCAGGAGAGCGATTTCAATTTTGCCTGCAGGCTGATGGAGGAGTGCGGCATTTTTTACTTCTTCAAGCACTCGGCCGGCGGGCACCAGATGGTGCTGGCCAATACGCCGGGGTCGCATCCGGATATTCCGTTCACCACGACAGCCGTCTACGAAGAGCTGACCAATTTATTTGAGTTGGAGGAGGACCGGATCTTCGTCTGGTCGAAGGGGCAGGAGGTGCGGTCGCCCAAGGCCACGGTGTGGGACGAGCATTTCCAGTTGCCGTACAAGCACCTGAATGCGGACAAGGCAATTCAGGGCTCGGTGTCGGTGGGCAAGACGTCGCACAATCTGACGGCGGGAAGCACCGGCTCGATGGAGCTGTACGAGTTTCCGGGTGAGTATTCGCGGCATTTCGACGGCATCAACAAGTCGGGAGGGGATCAGCAGGACCACTTGCAGTGGCCGTTCACGGAGAACGCGCGGATCGTGGATATCCGGATCGCACAAGAGGCGGTGGGCGGGCTGCTGCTGGAAGGGCAGAGCGTGCACTCGGCCTTCACGGCGGGGCACACGTTCGAGCTCAGCAAGCATTTCTCGGACGACTGCGAATACGTGCTGACCGCGGTGGAGCATGAAGGCCGGCAGCCGTTGCGCGCGGGGGAGCCTCCCTACGAATACACCAATACGTTCAGTTGCATACCAATGGCGCTGCCCTACCGGCCGCAGCGCGTGACGCCGATACCATCGATACGGGGGGTGCAGCTTGCCACGGTGGTGGGGCCGCCGGGAGAGGAGATTTTCCCCGACAAGTACAGCCGCGTGAAGGTGCAGTTCCATTGGGACCGCGAGCACCATAACGATCTCGACAGCTCCTGCTGGCTCCGGGTGGCGACGCACTGGGCGGGGAAGCAATGGGGGGCAATCCATATCCCGCGGATCGGGCAGGAAGTGATTGTGGCCTTCGAAGAAGGCGACGTAGACCACCCAATCATCGTGGGAAGCGTGTACAATGCCGACATGATGCCTCCGTACACTCTGCCGGACAACAAGACGCAGAGCGGCATCAAGAGCAGGAGCTCGAAGAACGGTACACCGGACAATTACAATGAAATCCGGATGGAGGACAAGAAGGGCAGCGAAGAGATTCTGGTTCACGCGGAGAAGGACCTGACGGTGGAAGTGGAACACAACCGGACGACGACCGTCGGTTTCGGCAAGCCCCCGATGACGCCGGGCGACGATACGCTGACGGTGATGAACAATCTGAGCGAAAAGATCAACAACGCCCAGACCACCGAGGCGGTGACCAAGATCACGATCAAGTGCGGGCAAAGCAGCATTGTGATGGACCCCACGAGCATCACGATCTCGTCGATTATGATCAAGATCGACGCGCAGGCTACTTTGGACGAACACGCCATTATGACGACTATCAAGTCGGACGCGATCACGACTATCAAAGGCGCCATGGTAATGATCAATTGAATATGGATAGCGCAACGCAGGCCAATTCGATGACGGAGCCGGTGGCCTCAGTGGCCGAACTGGGGGACGAGGCGATGGCGCTGATAAAGCCCGAGATGCATCCATTGGACTTCGTGGCGAAGTTGATGGAGAAGCAGATGTACACGGACGCCGTACGGTTCGTGGCGCATGCCTTGCCGAAGCGCGAGGCGGTGTGGTGGGGGTGGATCTCGGCGCGGCGCGCGTCCGGGGAGAATCCACCGCCCAAGATCAAGGCGGCGCTGGAGGCTACCGAGAAGTGGATCGCGCAGCCCAGCGACGAGAATCGGCGCGCGGCGAAGGCGGCGGCGGAGGCAGCGAAACTGGGGACGGCGGCGGGTTGCGCGGGGCTGGCGGCATTCTTCGCAGGCGACAGCCTGGCGCCTCCGGATTGTCCCGCGGTACCGCCGGGGCCCTACCTGACGGCGAAGGCGGTATCGGGGGCGGTGAATTTCGCGGCGTTGAGCGGAGACCCGGCCCAGTCGCCGGAGAAGTTCAAGAGCTTCGTGGCGCAAGGCGTGGATGTGACGAAGCGGATCAAGTTGTGGGAAGGGAATTAGGGAGCGGGGGCGGGGCACGCCTCGTTGGTTCACACCGCCAACCGCGATTGAATGGGATGGGATGCCTTTGCTCCGCGGCATGAAAACGACGTTGAACGGGCATTCTGGCTGTGTTGGTTTCCAGGGGTAAGAAAAGCAACACAGGCAAGAATGCCTGTGCCACGCAGGAGGAAGTTATGGGACAGCCCGCGGCTAGAATTACCGATATGCATACCTGTCCGATGGTGACGGGGGTGGTGCCGCATGTGGGAGGGCCAATCATTCCACCGTGCGCGGTGACGGTGCTGATCGGCAGCTTATGTGCGGCGCGGATTGGGGATATGGCGACTTGCGTGGGTCCGCCGGATGTGATCGCGCTGGCGTCGTTCACGGTGGTCACCATGGGGATGCCTCAGGCGCGGATGGGGGACATTACGGTGCACGGGGGGGTGATCGTGCTGGGGGATTTCACGGTGCTGGTGGGATGAGGGTGGAATGAAGCGGCGGCAATTCGTGAGTAGTGCGGCGGCTGCGGGCTTCGCGAGCGCGGCTGCAGCGGAGTCGGCCAAGAATTCGATTTACCATCTGGTCTACTACTACATGCGAAGCGGTTCGCAGGTGGAGCGGACTACGCAATACCTGAACACGGTTTACTTGCCTGCGGCGCGGCGGGCGGGCGTGGGGCCGATGGGATTTTTCAGTCCGGTGGTGGGCGAGCGGAGTCCGTTCATTCTGTCGCTGGCCTCGTATCCATCGTTCGCCGCGATTGACACGATCCACAACAAGTTCACGGAAGACAAGGAATTCGCGAAGGGATGGGACGCTTACGACAATATCTCCGACCCGGCCTACGTGCGCATGGAGAGCACGCTGCTGCGCGCTTTCGACAGCATGCCGGCGCTGGAGATGCCTGCCACGGATGCGAAACGGGCGGCGCGGATTTTCGAGCTGCGTACGTATGAGTCGGTGAACGAGAAGGCCTCGCGGCGGAAGGTTCAGATGTTCAGCGACGGCGAGATGGGCATTTTCCGGCGGCTGGGGATGTCGCCGGTGTTCTTCGCGCAGACCGTGGTGGGGCGCAATTTGCCGAGCTTGAGTTATATGCTGGCATTCGACGACCTGGCGTCGCGCGAGCGGCTGTGGCGGGAATTCGGGGCGGATCCGGAGTGGCAGAAACTNNGCTGAGACGCCGAGTTCTGGAAAACCAAAATCAAAGGATTAGGGCGCGGAGGGGGCCGAGGTATATGTGGCCTTGCGCGCCGCGGCGTCCTGGGGCAACGGGGGAGACAGACGAAAAAAGACGATCGTCTGTCCTACTGTTCCAGTTGGTATGATCGGGT
>PMTT01000198.1 GCA_003167275.1 Bryobacterales bacterium
TTTTGCGCCGGAAAGTAGCTAAGCTAGTAGGTACCATGGTAGTACCAATGGGGATTGTGGTTTCGGCGGAATCAGTCCATGATGCACTTGCGGTCAGGAATCGGCTGACCTCCTCCTGAACGATTCAGGGCTGCTCTCCTTAGAAGACTGGCGAATCCTGAAGCCGGGGCCTCTCCGTGTCCGCCCCGGCTTTCTTTGATCTGTTACCGTCCACCGGCTTCCCCGAAGCTGCCGCCTCCGTAGCCGACCACTGCCACCGAGGGCCGGGAGGCATTCCGAGGGCTGGGACGGCTTTGGAGTTGAAGAGAAGTACCTTTCCGTCGCGCGGTTAGGTATCCGGGGCCTGCCGCCGGTGTGTAAACTCCTGAACCGCGGACGAATCCGCGCCGTTCCGGTGATTGGCCCATCCCTACCTAGACCAAGTGAAGAAGTAGTTGACTCTTGGCCTGGTGGCCTATCCTTTCCTCCGCG
This sequence comes from Bryobacterales bacterium, assembly GCA_003167275.1. Taxonomy (GTDB): domain Bacteria; phylum Acidobacteriota; class Terriglobia; order Bryobacterales; family Bryobacteraceae; genus JAIQFL01. Next base: position 472 of record PMTT01000198.1, read on the forward strand.
CGTTCAGTGACGGCGCATTGTATAGATCAACGCCGAACACTTCCTTTGCCTGCGCCAGAAACACCTCCTCATCTGGCTCGCTTTGCCATCGCGCCCACTCCGCGGCCGACAGCCGGTCCCGCGCCGCCACCATCACTTCTGCGTCCGCCCCCACGGCATACCGCAACTGCGGCTCGTCCGTATGGACAGCCTCATAAATCGCCCGCGCCACCACGTCTGGCATCGTCCCGTCCGCCAGTTGGGCTTCGAACAGACGCCATAACCGGCCCATCGCGAGCCCGTAGGGATGCCCCTCCGGCATCAGGGCCTCTGCCTTGTTCCAAATCGGCGTGAGAATGACCCCCGGCTCAATGATGGCCACTCGCACGTTGAACGGCTTCACCTCGATCGCCAGCGACTCGCTGACCGCGGCTAGTGCGAACTTGGTGGCTGCGTAGAATGCGTGGCAGCCGAGCGTCAAGTGGCCCATCACGGACGTAACATTGATGATCGTCCCGCTGCACCGCTCCCGCATCGAGGGCAGCACGGCCTTCATCATGCGCACTGCGCCGTAGAAATTCGTCTCGAAGACCGCTCGGATTTTCTCAAGCGGTACATACTCCACAGCGCCCGCGAACCCAACGCCCGCGTTGTTCACCAGCACATCAACGGCACCGGCCTCCTGCCGCACTATTTCGAGAGCGGCCCGCACGGACTCGTCTTGGTCAACGTCCAGTTTCAGGCCAACGATGTTCGGATGCTTCTCAACGGCGGCCGGGTTTCGCGCACCCGCGAAAACTCGGTAACCCTGGCGTGCGAAGTGGAGGGCGGTTTCCAGTCCAATTCCGGTGCTGGTCCCAGTAATAAGCGCTATTCGCATCCCGAAACGATAGCACAGCGCCGGGCCGCGATTACTCGCCTGGGACTACCGGAAAATTTGAGATCTGTTGGTGTCGATTCGACCCATCGGCCGCGCTCCGGCCGGTAACCGCCTTCAGTCCGCGTCAGATCCGTGCTGCCCCACGCCTACCGAAAAACTATGGCTCGCCAGACGACTCCTGCGTCGAGTTGATCCAAAAACGGCGCGAGACGGCGCCATTTGGGAGCTGAGGAGACCCTCCGCAAAAAGCAAACTACGCAAGCGGGGACACAGAAAAGGTAGCGACGGTCAGATTCTCCGTGGAGACGCAGGCGGGGTCGGGAACCGTCTCGGTCGGCCCGTGGTCTTCTTTTTCTTGCTTCCGGCGTAGATCTTGCGATGACCCCAGACTTGGCTCAGGGATCCACCACAGGTTATCGTCGAGTTGGCTGAGTTTTTCCATGTTGAAAATCATTTGCTCAATCGCAGCGACCTTCCTGTTATGGAGCGCCACTCCCGGATCCGCGCAGACGAATCGTGTGACGGTGGCGGACCCCAAAGTGATCCATCCTGGCGAACTCTGGAAAGACAATCGGGGGGAACACGTCCAGGCGCACGGCGGGGGCATCATTCGCGTGCGCGGAACGTATTACTGGTTCGGCGAGGAGCGTTCGCAAGGTCTCGACCGGTCCCGGCGGTACGTGAGCTGCTACTCCTCGCAGGACCTGGTGCACTGGGCGTTTCGCAACCAGGTGATCAAGCTCGCCGATCCGGAAGGCTTCGGGCCGCGATGGATTCTGGAGCGGCCTAAAGTCTTCCATAACACGAAAACCGGCCAATTCGTCATGTACATGCACATCGACGGACCGCTGCCTGGCCAGACCGGGGGCTACAACCTGGCAAGGGTGGGAGTCGCCGTCTCCTCCAAGGTCGATGGCGATTACCGGTACCTGAAGAGTTTCCGGCCCCTCGGTCACGAGAGCCGCGACATCGGCCAGTTCATCGATGACGATAGCACACCGTACCTGATCTTCGAAGATCGCCCCTTCGGATTCCGGATCGCGACGCTATCGAGCGACTATCTGAGTGTGGAGAAGGAGGTCTGCCTGATTCCGCTGCACCTGGAAGGCGGCGCCGTGGTCCACTATAAGGGCCTCTATTATGCGATCGGATCGGCGTTGACCGGCTGGCGTCCCAATCCGAATCAGTACGCCACGGCCAAATCACTGGAGGGACCGTGGTCCGAGTTCCAGGATGTCGCGCCGCCGGAAACCAACACCTACGGATCGCAATCCACGATGATGCTGAAGGTGACCGGCAAGAAGGCCACGACGGTCATTTTCATGGGCGATATCTGGAAGCCGCAGACCCAGTGGGACTCGCGCTATCTTTGGATGCCGCTCGAAATCGGGGATGGCAAGCTGCGGCTTCCCGAACCGAAGCCATGGACGCTAGACATCAAATCCGGTCGTGTCTCTATCTTGAAATGAGACATCTCACCGCGAATTTTGTTGGGCTGTTGGCGGCGGGCGGATGCCACGCGGTCGGGTACCAATACTCGGCGGTCTCCGGTCCCAGGCGGGCCTATTTGTGGGTGCCGCCGCGGTGCTCACACCTGCGCGGCGCGAATCGATGATGGTCATGGTGCTGGCCGCCTCCAGACCGGTGCAAATCAAGGCGTGGTCTTGTTGCCCGTTGCATAGCTGGTCCGGAACGGAGATATCTTGAATGTATGAACCGGAAATACCGACGCATTGGCTTATGCCTCTGCCTGCTGCTGATCGCCGGTGATATTCACGGACTGACCGGCAAGAGGAATTACCGCTTCGACGGGAAGATCCCCCGGAACGTGCTCGAGAATTACCTTTCCCGCTCGATCACCATGATGGAACTGGACCGGTCTCCCGGCACTCTGGACGACGAGATCCGCATGTTGCAGGATATCGGTGCAAAATTTGCCGGCCGAGCGATCTACCTGTGGGACAACGAGGCGAGAATCGCCGACCCGAAGTTTCTCACCTGGGGCCACGACCTAGCAGAACGGATCCACAAGAACGACCCGGACGTGGTTTTGCAGGCCGCGGTATTCGAAATCGTGACCGAAAGCGTCGGTGAAGTCCCGGTTCCCGATTGGGTGTTTCAGGAGTTCGCGCAACCCCCGCAAACCCGCAACTTCGACTACTCGAAGATGCTGTTTCCGGACAAGAAGTACGTGAACCATTGGAGGCGGGGATCGTCGGTGCCCGACATCTGCCAGGTCGAGACCAAGATGTGGTTCTTCTTCCTGGCCGCGTCCTATATGAATGCCGGTGTCGAGGCGATTCATTTCGGGCAGCTCGACTTGATCGGCAAGAACGATCCGGAGTACCGGAATTGGGCGGACCTACTACGACACGCACGCGGCTATGCATCCAGGAAGGCCCGCCGTCATTACCTGATCTGCGACGCACATGTGCCCAAGGGAGGGCCGGCGGTGGACGGCAAGCTGTTATTGGATTTCCACTCGTTTCCGCTGCGTCCCAAAGAGGTGACAGACTCTCCGCAGAAGGCGATTCTGGCGGTGGGTTACTCGGATGCAATTTATGGACGGAGTAAAGGGGGCGTGGCGCCCAGCGGCTGGACCTGCGAGCACCTCCCGTACCTGGTGGAGTTCGACAATTTTGGAGCCACACGCACACCCGGCCAGCCCTCTCAGGGGCGTGGCGCTTCCATTTTCACCTGGGGCTATGACGAGATCACTTGGTTCGCGCAGCAGCCCGAAGCCTATCGAAACGAGTGGCTGCGCTACGCGTGGAACTGGCTCAAGGAAAACGACCGTAACGGCTTTCTGGAAATGCCCGGCTTCCGCATGCTCACAAACGGTCCCGCGAACCCGGCCGAGGGCGGTGGAAGAATCAACTATTACTTAGCCAACACGAAGGGCCCAGCCTGCCCGAATGGGTTCGGCCAAGAGGAGACGATCAAGGCAATCTGGACGCAGGGCGCCAAAAAGTAGAATCGCTCATTCATGTGGAGTTTTCGGGAATGCTCAGAGGAGTAGCACAGGGCCGCCCTGGCAGCGTGCTCGGAATTGTTGATGAGCGAGATCAGGTTGCCCGTGCGACTCGGCTGTCTCAGACGAAACCAAGGATTGCGCGTGGCGAAAGCAACCTCGCGCCGGACGGCACTCACGATCGGTGGAGTCCAGCCCAAGCGGAATCGTTCTCCCTGAAGATGTGACCTTGGCCTACTCCAGGAGCCATGTCGGACCGCGTGGCAGCCGGAAGCAGGCCTCCAGCCGATGGATCCCCTTTGTCGCGCGGCCTTTACCCGGTTCCGAGCGGATCACGCGCAACTCGCACTATAAACTCCCAGAACAGGACTTGCTGCTCGCGCCGCGGTTTTCCACGACCAAAGACGCCGCGATTCTGAGGCGCTAAGCTCGGGTGGAGAACGATTTCTTTTGGCTGAGGAGATACTATGCGGGATACAAAAGCGGGAGACCGAGCAGCATTTTTCCTACTGGGAGCCGCGATCAGCGCGGCGGCAGCACTGCTGATGGCACCGGCGTCAGGTGCACGCACTCGCCGGAGATTAGTCCGCCAGGGAGAAGAAGCCGCGGATTACCTGATCGACGCGGGTAAGGAGTTGATGGAGAAGTGCGAGGACCTTTACGAGCGCAGCGGGGAACTGGTGGAGGGTGCGACCCACGAGCTGTCCGGGAAGTATCGCGCGCTGCATGAGCACTGCAAGCAATTGCTGGACGAGGCCGAAACGATCCTGCGCCGTGCCCAAAAAGCCACCACCGGCCGGTAATTGAGAGAGCAACCACCGCGCCCAGTGTTTGATTGCCTGAACCAGGTGTAGAGTCTGTTTCGTCCAATCCGCAAAAGCGCCGAAGCTTTCACGACGCCGACTTTCCCTCGCACCCGCGGTCCACAAGGGAGCAACGCTTGGCAAAAGACGCCTTTTGGGGGAGTTGAGGAGAGCCCCCTCCCAAAAGCAAACTGCGCAGTTGTGGGGCACAGAAAAGGTCGAAAAGGACCAGCAAAACGCGGGCATCGGTTGAGTGTTCAGGCATTCAGGTGTTGGACTCGCGGGAAATGTGCCGGTGGGCGATGCAGCTGGGCAGCCTGCGGGCCTCCCAGATCGGTGTACCTCTCCGGTCCAGGATGCGGAAGACGTACGAAGGGGTGACCGTCACGGGATACTTATCAAACACGCCGTACCGGAAACTGCCGAGAAGGCCTTGATCGAACACCGCAGTGGATATGATCCCCGGCGATGGCTGTTACCAGGCACCAGAACCGCTCGCCGGTGGAGCTCCCGCCATCGATTGGCTCGACGCCGATACGGATGTAGCAACCCGGCCGAACTTGTGCGAGGGCTTCCGGCGGCGGATGGCGCCACGTAGCGGGAAGCTCCCTCGCGCGCGCGGCGGAGTCGATCACGCTGTAGTTCGATCGATGATCGAGCCCCTTTTCTTCGCCATTTGAAGCCCCCCTCTTTTTGGACAGCTGCGCAGCCGCGGGCCAGAAAAACCCCAGGGTGCCATCCTCAAGACCGAAGAGGGCGGCAGTTGGTTTGTATCCCCCGACAAATGGCCCGATTCTCCCCAGGCCGAGCGGATCCGCAAGGAACTCGCGTCCAACCAGCAGGAAGAGCCCACCCTCGGCTGGACCCTCGAAACCCGCGGCACCGATAACAATTGGCACGCGATGGAGACGGAGCCCGCGACACCGGCCAAGAAAGGCGCTACTGTAAAGGCGGAGCAGTCCAGAGCAGTCCCATGAAGCTGAGCAGCCGGGAACAGGAAGTAGCCGATCACCTGAAAGCCTGCCGGCCGAAGATGTACTGGGAGCTGGTGAAGTCGGGCAAGCTGGAGGAGACCGCGCACCAGATGTGGGAGGAGTACACGAACCAACTGGCGACACTGGTGAGCGAGAAGGGACTACCGTACAACCAGGCGCAGGAACTGTGCCAGGAGATAGCGTTCCCCCCGACCGAGCAGGATCAGCCGCATCTGGGCGAAGACCCAACCGCAAAAGATCCGACTTCAGCCACGACTACCAAATCACCGAAGGCGACGCCCTCGGAGAAGGTAGCCTCCGCACTAAAGCCGAACAAAACGTAGCGGCCGTCCGCATCCTCAAGCAGGCCGAAGCCGAGAAGCGCCCAGCAACCCCCGAAGAACAGAAGCGGCTCGCCAAGTATACCGGTGGGGTGCGCTTGCCAAGGTCTTCGAGAAATACGAATCGTCGGTCCCCCAGGAATACAAGCCCATCCGCAAAGCGCTCGATGAGCTGCTGACCCCCGCCGAGTTCGAAGCCGCCAGGGGATCGACCCTCAACGCCCACTACACCGCACCCGTGGTCATTGCTGCCATGTGGGACGCCAACGTGAAGCTCCCTTGATCCCACATTCTCCGCGTCGTAGACCCCTCCCAAAAAAGCAAACTGCGCTGGTGGGGGGGCGCAGAAAAGGGCGAAACGGGGCCCCCTCTTTTTCCGAGACTGCGCAATCGTGCTCCCGTGACCGCGCTCCAAAGTGCTTATGTTTTCACAGCCTCTGGAAGCGGTGCCATTGTCTCCATGTCACACTGTAGACGAGACTTACCTGGTTATGTTCCTTGCTCGGCGTGGAGTAAAATGCTCCAAGATACTCCCGGTCTGGGCTTCGCGACCATCGCCGCAATGGGCCAAACACCCCAGCCGGGCTCGAAGAGGGCCGCGGCGCCGCAGCGGCCAACAGCGAGTGAAACGACGTGGCATCTACCCCAAAGCCCAATCGGTGCGGACGGCCGCCTGGTCCACGCATGCCCTGCGGGTGGTACCGCGGCACGAAGCTCACCACCACGATGATGCGCCGCACTTCACTCGATGCTCGCTACCTCCACCGAAAACCCACGGCGCCGGCCGACCCCTGCGCCGAATTGAATCTAAGAACGGCGCGAGTCGACTCCTTTCGGGAGCTGAGGAGCCCCCTCTAAAAAAGCAAACCACGCAAGTGGGGACGCAGAAAAGGTGGAATCCGGGCCCCTGCGCCCAGGGAAATGAGCCCCCTTCTTTTTCCGCGACTGTGCAGCCGCGGCACAGAAAAACGTTAGCCCACTGTACGAGAACCCCACATCATCATTCCCGACCAGAATCCCGCTGGAGGCAGAGATGTCACCCTAGTCAACGCGCACACGTCATACTAATGACATGCCATTCGCCAACGGCTGGCTCATGATGTCCTTTCTAGCCGCCGCGTCCTCCGCTCAGCCACCCTCCATCGGCGCCCAAGAGACCACCCGCGCCCGACTGCTGCTTCATTCCACGCGGTGGGTGGACAAAGCTTGGGGCGCTTACTTCGCGGGACGGCTACACTCGACGGACCTCGCCGTCGACATTCTGGACGAATTCCGTGCCAGCGGCATCCTTTCTGCCGCCTCACCTTCAAGTGAGGAACATGCTTTCATAGCCGCACTGTTCGATGCGGCGATCGAATCCGGCGTCCAGGTGCACGCTGCGGTGCTCGATCCGTTCGAAGGGGGATGGGACGAACAGGTTCTGGTCCTGCTGGCCCTCAGCCGCGCCAGAGACCGCGAGGACTCGCTCCTGAGACTGAGCGATGCGCGGCCCGACATGGCTTGGTCGGCGGCCAACAACCTCCTGTTCGGAATGAAATCCCGGAAATGGTATGTCAAGACGCTGGGAGAACTGAGCATCACGCAGCGTTTCACGGTGATCGATCCCGATAGCGTTCCGCCAAACGTGAGCGGTACAGGCGGCGGCGACTGCGGCGATGGGATGACCCAGATACCGAAGGGCTTCCCACCGATTGCGCTTTACACGCTGCAAAGCACTCCGGGGACGGGCCTCGTATTGCTCGCTCCCGGTCCTGTGGATGTCTATTATCGACGGACCGTCGTGCCAACAGATCAACAAACTGGCTTTGGCTCGTGCTTCTCGGTCAACCGCATGAAAGTGCGTATCGGGTATCTGGCTGCCCTGGCGAAGATGTCTGCCGAAGAGGCGGAAAAACTATTCCACTGCGAGGCGCTCATTCGGTACAAAGGCGTCGAGCAATTTCAGAGCGCGATCCAACAGAGCATGGAGCTACAGGAACAGGGCATTAGGGGCCTGATCCAAGCGGTTCAACAACGCGAACGGCTCAGCGGCTCTGGTGTGGTGTTGCAGATTGTTCCGGAAGTGAACGACCAGCGGCAAAACAGAACGGACCCGCTGCCGACCGTACCGCCGCGAGGTATCGTGCTGAACTGAACGCCAGGTGTGTCTACCCAAATCACCGACTGCGACCGTCGTCATGAAACACGCTGCCGTTGTTTCTGGCGAAAGACGGCGTTACCGGAAAGTGGACCGACCCGGGCCCGTCCTTGTGAACTACGCAGTTGGGGGACGCACTAAAGGTGGAATCCGGCCCCCGCGCCCAGGGAAATGAGCCTCCCTCTTTTTCGGCGACTGCGCAGCCGCGGGCCAGAAAAGCGGTGCGCAGAAAAGGTTAGTCAGCCTGATGCGTTTTCCGTATCGTTTGCGCATTTCTGAAGTAGAGAAGATTCGCGTCTTCCCAAGCCCTTGCCGATAGGCGGGGCTTTTTTGGGGGGGCGGGTGCCTTCCCCCATGCAAAGCAGTTGGGGGCGCAGAAAAGGACCCCTCCCGCCGGCAACCTGGCAGGGCTGACCGCGATCGGATTCACCGACTCCCTGCCGCCGGGCCTGGCTGTAGCGGTCCCCAACGGCCTGTCCAACTCCTGCGGCGGTACCGCTACGGCCGTGGCCGCAGAATCCGGTGAAAGCCGGGGCCTTGTTTATCCGGATCGTCGAAAACCACGTCGAAGCGCTCAAGGAACGGCATTCTTGATGCCTCCCCCAATTTTGAAGACTGCGCGGCCGCGGGACAGAAAAAGCTTATGACGGCGAGAGGCTGATGTACGTAGGGAGGACTCGGAATGGATTCACGCCATCATCCCGCGACCAGCAGCTATTCAAGCGGCTCAAGCCGCTGGCGGTCGAACTGGCGGACCATTGCCCTTTTGCCAACCTTCCCGAGGCCAGGAGCGGACGGTGGGGAGAGGGGTTGACGGCGGAGAAGATGAAGGAGTGTCGGTGGGTGAAGCCAGTGCTGTATGGGCTGTTCGAGTTCTTGGAGTGGAGGCCGGACGGTCACCAGCGACACGTGCGGTTCATGGGGCGGCGGGAGAATAAGGAGCCGCGGGAGGTGGCGCGGGAGGCTTTGAACGCCTAGTTTCATACCGATTGATTGTTGCAATCTCGCGGGTCAGTGGTTGTCGGCCGCGTTTAGGACCCCCTGGGCGCTGAAACGGTCCGGCCTCATCGAGAACTCGGCTTCTGTTCTTCTTGGGGCAAGCCATTTCCTCAGGGCCTCGATCATTTCGTCACACTTGACGGGTTTCGGGATGTAGTCATCCATGCCCGCTTCGATGCACAATTCCCGCGTACCTGCCATCACTTCGGCGGTCATCGCGACAATCGCGACGTGGCGTCTGGCTCCTTCCCGGCTCCGAATTTCCCTGGATGCTGCGTAACCGTCCATCTCAGGCATCTGACAGTCCATAAAAATCAGGTCGTAAGGTCTTATTTCGAACATGCGGACGGCCTCGCGACCGTTCGCCGCCAAATCCGGCCGGATCCCCAGCTTTCGTAACATAAGGTCGGCAACTTTCTGATTGACGACGTTGTCTTCAGCGACTAGAATTCGAACAGAAAGCTCAGCAAACTCGCCGGCCAACGCTCCATTCACATCCGCGGCGTGTTTGGCTGTGGGCCGGTCGGAATGCTCGATCTCAATTCTCTTAGACCAGGCGGTGGCAAGCGTATTCAATAGTTGCAATTGCCGCACAGGTTTGACCAAGGACGCATCTACACGAGTGCCCCCTATTTGTCTGAGTTCGCTCCATTGGCCAACGGACGTCAGCAGTACAACCACGATATCCCGGATAGTCGGATCTGCCTTGATGGCTCCTGCAAGCTCGACCCCGTTCATTCCCGGCATTTGGTAGTCCAGGAGCACGAAGTGGTATGGGTCTCCACTTCCGTTGGCCCTTCGAAGGGCGTCGAGCACTTTGTCACCGGAATCAAAACTCCCGTTCCGCATTCCCCAGCTCGTGACCTGTTCGTGAAGCACACGCCGATTCACCTCGTCGTCATCCACGATCAGCACTCGCAAATCTCTCAGTTCGGCGACGGGAGCAGGAGCAGCGTGAGGATGCGCATCCAATTCGAGCGGCAGAGTGAACCAAAACGTGGAGCCTTCGCCAAGGCTGCTACGGACCCCGATCGAGCCTCCCATCAACTCCACGAGCTGCTTGGAAATTGCTAGGCCCAATCCGGTACCTCCGTACTTCCTGGTGGTCGAACTGTCGGCCTGGCTGAACTTTTGAAAGATCAACTCAAGGTTTTGCTCTGGAATGCCGCAGCCCTTGTCGTGTATAGAGACACGGATTCGGGCCTCCCGTGCGTCTTGCATCTCGCACTCAACGTCGATCAGAATATGACCACTCGCAGAGAACTTCACCGCATTGCCGACGAGATTCGTCACTACCTGGCGAATCCTTCCGGCATCTCCGACGAAGTGGCGGGGCAGTTGGGACGGATACTGAAGTACTAGATCAAGCTTCTTGTCTTCGGCCTTGGGTGCGAGCATTTCGCCGACCTCCTCGATTACCAGACGGAGGTCGAAGGTTAAAGTCTCGATCGCCAGCTTGCCGGCTTCGATCTTGGAGAAATCCAGAATGTCATTGATGATGGTGAGCAGAGCCTCTCCCGATACTCGCACCGTCTCTGCAAAGTCTCGCTGCTCGGGAGTGAGGTCCGTATCGAGCAGCAGACCCGTCATGCCAATCACCCCGTTCATCGGCGTCCGGATTTCGTGGCTCATGTTGGCCACGAACTCGGCTTTGACGCGACTGGCCAGTTCCGCTGCGTCCTTGGCGCTTTCTAATTCCTGTTGGGCGCGACGGCGCTCAGTCACATCACGCACTCCCCAGACACGTCCGACGCTCTTCCCGTTGACGCGCTGTGGTTCGGAGTGGCGCTCGATGATGCGGCCGTCCTTGAATTCGAGCACGTCGTCGCTTTGAGTTTCATAATCGTTGTAGAGTTCCTGGACTTTGGCGAGGAAGGCGTCGGGATCTTTAAGCTGCCAACTTACGGAACGGAGGACAGTGCCCTCATCGGTGGAGCGGAGAAGGGACTCGCCAACGCGGAAAACCTCGGCGAATTTGTGGTTGGAGGTGACGACCTTACGCTCCGAGTCCACCACCAGAATTCCATCCCCGGTGGATTCCAAAGCGGCGCGGAGGCTCTCGGTCTTACACTTGACCCGGTGGCGTAAAACGGTCACCCACAGCGAACCGAGCAGAATAACCCCAGCTAACACGGCCAACAAACCGAGTAGGCGCTTCCCGGTCCACCACGACGCCCATTGAAGGACCGCGATGTCGGCGGCCGAGCGCAGCAATACCCGATACGAGGTGGGATGACGGTATTCATCCGTCTCTACCGACCAAACGCCCACGATCTGCAATTGGCTGCCCTCGCGGATGGATCGTATTGGGTCGCTAACGTCATGCTCGCGAAGTCGTGCGGTGAAGGTGAAAGTCCCGAGTTGCAAGGTGAACACGCGGTCCCCTCCGCGCACCGACTGGTCCAGCAGGCGACCGTTGATTCTGACGAGTGCCGCGTCGTGGTCGCCAGACAGGCTGGTGGCGGCGCTGAGGTCCACCGGGACGGGCAAGCGGTGCCGGCCGATTTTTCGAAAGCCACAATCCTGAAGGATCGGCGCGTAGCGCCCAGAGCTGGGAAAGCCGATCACATCCACCAGGTCCCCGGATTCCACGGCCGCCGATAGTTCGCTCTCAACAAGCACACCCCCGGAGGCGTCCTGTACGAAAACCGAATGACCTGGATCGCGCCAGGTGACGACGCCCTGAACGTGCATGCGCCGTCCGGAAACCTGAGCGGGGGTGAACTGCATCAAGCTGCCGACTGGAAGTAGGGAAAGATCGTAGGGATTGCCTGGCGAGGTCTGATCCACCCTGACCTGTTCAAGGGTCGGGACAAAGAGCTGGATGCCTACGAGTTGTCTGCGATCATTGAACAGAGTTCCACAGGCGCCGCGAACGGTGACCACCGTGTCAACCAAGTTGCTGTAGTCCCTATCATGACGAAAGTCTCTGATTCTGGCCTTGAACTTGTCGTTCCCGGCTGCTATTCCGAGCACCAGTTGAGGAGGACCCTTGCGCATATCAGGTGGCAACCGATCCTCAAGTGCGACAGAATGGACGATCCCTTTGACTTCGGTCCACTGGCTGTCTTCCTTTCCCGTCAGCAGGTCCTGAAGGGTTTTCAGGCCGGCCGAAGGCAACGCGCTGCGACCGAGGGTACGAATTGTAGCGTGTTCAATCGAGGGGGCGAAATCACCTGGTGTAGTGTTGCCGTCCACTTCGACGAGGCTGCCGACGGTGATCTGCAAACCCGACTGCTCGATCCAGACGAAAATCCCGCCGGTGTCGTCCTGAAAGAAGGTCACCTGATACTCCGGCGCATGGTAAGTAATAACGCCCTTGAGGTGAATCGGGTACTTCTGCCTCGCCTGTTCCTCGGTTAAAGCCCGTATCTGAGCCACTTTGGTGAGGGGGTGTTGCTCCTCGTGCGGCGACGTTGTGGCGAGCGCTGCCGCGGCGAGAGCGGTGACGAGCAGAATCCCACCGCTGGCGCTAGTGCCGCGGAGACGAAGCGAATAGGCAAGGAATTTACACGCCACCATCAAGGCTCAAGGAACTCAGGTCATCGCCTTACCGTTTCCGTCAGGGGCGATCTCCTGCGCCGCAGATCGCCGGCCAGGCGTCAACGTGGAGGGAACTTCCACTGCCTTAAAGTTTGGTGAAGAACTTAAGCTGGGACAACGGTGCATTTGGTGGGTATTCACCCGACAACGGAAGTTAGCAGGGTCGCAAAGGTATCCTGCGTACAGGAGGAAGGAATTCCGGTCTGATGTCGTATTGGATAGGCTGATTCCTCGCGTTGGGTGGTTTGAACCGAGGGTTTAGACGCGCCGAATTCTATGGCTCAGTGGTTGGGCTGGTCTGCCCGGCGCTTGGCTCAGAAGAAGTTCAAGGGGCGGTGACGGTTTGGGTCAGCACTGGCGAAGTGCCTCCAATATTCTTGCCGTCACCGCTGTACCTGGCCGTGAGGGAGTGGGTGCCCACAGAGAGGCTCGCGACGGAGGACGACGCCGGAAAGTGGACCCACTCGGGCCCGTCCTTGCGAACTACGCAAGTGGGGGACGCAGAAAAGGTTGGAATTCGGCCCCCTGTGCGCAGGGAGATGAGCCCCCTCTTTTTCGGCGACTGCGCAGCCGCGGGTCAGAAAGCGTTACTAGCAGCCGTCAAGACGCCGTGCTGGCGTTGACCGATACGGTTACCGGCGAATTCATTGCCCAGTTGCCGAACCTGGGCGGTGGAAAGTACGGCGGGTCGGGGATCTTCCGCTTCAGCCCCAGCACCAGGGTTACCGTGACCAGCAATTTGAGGCGGGCATTTGACGAATTCCGCTCCGACGATGAGATAGGATACTTTCGCCCAAAAAAGGTCCGCAAGGCGGTGTAGACTCTACGAACCGCACTAGCCGACTGAAGCCGAACATAAGTGCAGCAGCCATCAAATTGTTCCTGGTTCTGGCGGCGCTGCTTCTTTTCCATTTTTTCTCCGAAGGCAGTCCGTTACGGACTAATTGCACCACGATGTTCCGCCCGAGTACGATGGTTTTCAGGGCAGGAGACATGGCTCGAACAATCAGGATTTTCTGGGAGCGCGATTTCGACGAGGTGCAAGCGGGGCTCGTTCAACAGGCCAAAGTGCGAATTGCCGGAGAGAACCAGAACTACCTACTCAACGTGAACGACGCAGATTATGTTTCACATCTTGTCTCGGAGTCTCGAATTGAGCCCCTCGTCATCGACTTCGATGGCGTTCACGTAAGTTTTTCTGAGAAGATGATTTCGGCGGATCGATTCCCTTCGACATTCAATGTCTACTCCGGCAAGAGCTACGCAAAGCAAGTGGTCCGTTATCATTTGCCCTTTTCAGGCGCAGCGTACCTACTCCAATGTGTCCCTAATCCCCGTGTCATGAATACCATCGACGTCGAAATCGAGGACGGCGATATCTGCTTTGAAATGGTCAATTTCTTCAACGACTCCGATCGGATTAGACACGAGGCCAATTCCAACATCGGCCTAATTCGGTCTCAGTATACAAGCCTCTCGGCTCAAGTGGATCGATTCAATAGTTCTCTCGCCGCAATGATCAAGTCCACCGTTGACGCAAGGCGTGCCGAGATCATGAAGCAACAGCAGTTCATTTCAAGCTTGGGAGTCCCGATCAAGAAGGCGAGCAACATCCCGAAGACGTTCTCCGTCCCTGCGGCTCGAAAGCCGATTCATCTTCCGAGGCCCAGCGCCTCTAGTCAGCCATACATGCCCGAGCCGAGCCTCGATGACGGGATTTACAATGACATTTTGCAGGTGATTCACGACACCGGGACTATGTTCGAGCGGCTTCCCAGTACTTACGCCGACAAGGACGAAGAGTCGCTGAGAGACCATCTCATCATGAATCTAGAGCCTCGATTTGAGCTTGCCAGTACAACGGGCGAAACGTTCAACAAATCCGGTAAGACCGACATTCTCATGCGATACGACAAGAAGAATGTCTTCGTTGCAGAGTGCAAGTTCTGGAACGGCAAGAAGAATCACTTCGAGACCATCGACCAACTTCTCTCCTACCTCACGTGGCGGGACTCCAAAGTTGCTATTGTTTATTTCGTTCCGACTAAGGAAATGACGGCGCCCCTAAAAGCCATTCAAGATTCTACGCCAGAACACCCAGCATTCCTTGCCTCCAAAAGTCAACGAAACGAGTCATGGTTTCACTTCGACCTTCACCTACCCGGTGATCGCGGTCGAATCGTTCACGTTGCAATTCTGTGCTTCCATCTGCCGCGATCTTGAGACTCGGCAAAACCGGAGACGCCCTCGCGGCGAGGAGTAGCCTGCGGCAGCAAGGAATTTTTGATCCCCCTTTCTCATTCCCCCCCGCGCGGAAGGAATTGGGGTTATCTCGTAGCGGTGGGATAAACCAATAAAAAGCGAAGATGAGAATTTCCTGACAGTATTGTTGTAGCGGACCGTATATTATGGAGACAATAGGGGACAGTCAGTACACGCCGGCTCCGAATGTCGCCAACTCTGGAAAGCCTACAAGTTCGGACTGGTGCGGCGTCACCGCTTAAACAGAAAGCTGGCAGCGACGAGGGGTGTCTTTGATCTCCCGAATTTCGAGGAGCTGTCGCGAGAGCTGACTATGATGGAAGCCGCTCACGGGTTACTGTGCGGCCAGATCGATGAGCACAAGTCCTAGCTACTTTCCGGCGCAAAATTCCACTTTTGGAGGAGTTGTGGGATAGGCCGGGCACAGGAGAACCCTGAAAGGCACCAAAAAGCCCCGGCGGAGCGAGTCCACCGGGGCCGTTAATAAAGGATGTTGGAGAAAGAGCGATTCAGCGCTTGCCAGCCAAGTGAAGTCCGATATTGATCATGTTATCGGCGATGACCCCCAGACCCACCCAACGTTTGACGCCTGGAGCGCCTTTGTAGCGGGAGCGATTCAACCCATGGCGCCGTTTCAGAACGCTGATGCGGCCCTCGCAGCCGGTGCGCCACTTCTGTGCCTTTTTGAACCAGCGTTTCTTTTGTTCTTGCTTGCGCTTCTCACTTTTGGTATTGCGGCTGGGAATGGCCACCCGCTTGACACCCAGCTTTTTGGCTTCGGCTTCATTCGCGGCAGAGAAGAATCCCGCGTCGGCGGTCGCGAGATCCGGTACTCGCCCAAGCAACTCCTGGTGCTTTTC